>CALVOW010000005.1 GCA_944350445.1 uncultured Bacilli bacterium
TAAATGTTATAATAAAAGTACCTGAAAGATTGATATTTGAGATATTTTTATTGTAAAACTTAAATACAATTAAATTAATTAAAACTTATCAAGGTGCTGATGGACTTAAAACAGGTTTTACTGACAATGCTGGTTATTGTATGGCAGTAACTGCTAAAAGAAATAATATGCGGTTAATTGCAATTGTCTTAGGTGAAGAAGAAGGGAAAGTTAGAAATCAAGAAACAGCTGAACTTTTAGATTATGGTTTTAATTTATATGAAGTAACAACCATTAAGAAAAAAGGTGATGTTTTAGGTAATATTACAATTGATAAAGCTGATACAGAAGAAATAGAAATTGTAGCTCTTCGCGATGTAACAGTTTTAAAAAAACAAAGTGATAAAGATAAAGAATATAAATCCGAAGTTAGATTAAATGATTTAAATCTTCCTATTCAAAAAAATGAAGTAATTGGTTCGTTAATTGTTAAAGATGATCTTGGAAATAAAATCGATGAAGTAGAAATTACTGTTCTTACTGATATAAAAAAAGATAATTTTCTAAAAATATTTTTAAAAGTGTTAAAAAGTATGATTATAGGAGAACTATTTTAGTTCTTTTTTACTATAATTTTTTAACTTTTGGTACATCTTTGTATTTAACGCTATTTTAAATTATTATGAATATATTCTAAAATATTAGCAATTAGTTCTTTTTTAAACATTAAATACTCCTTTTCTATATTTTAGAATATTTTATGGACTAACGCAATTAAAAAGTCATTATTGTTTAAAAATGTCTAGAAACTATGATTTAATATAGGCGAGGTGATGAAAATACGCTATACAAACTTTGCAAATCAAGAATATATGAAGAAGAATTTAACATTAATTGATCTTTTAGGTCAAAATGAAAGGGGAGAAATTCCCCTTATTTGGAAAAATAGTAGTAATGTTAATAAAGATTCAAGATTAATAACTCCGATGGAACTTCGAACTTTAAAGATGTTTGAAGCTATTGTTATATTACATAAATTAATGCCTTATAAAGTAACGCTTATTCCAGATTATAAAATAAAATGGGAAAATGATTATAAAGATAGCAAATTGTTAGAAAGAGAATTACCAGAAATTAAATTTTTTTCTAATTAAGAATATAAATTAAGGAAAATTTAAGGAGTTAGAAAAAATTTGTCTAGTATTAAAAGAAAGTTTAGAATAAAAAAAGTTATATTATAGTCTAAATACAAAAATTAGATATTTTTAAAAAATCAACTAAAAGAAAAACATTAATTAAAAAATAGATGAAAATCAGCAAGTGGAAAATAAAGTTAAAAAGTTGTTTTAACTAAATCATTTTAAAAAATTTAGTTTAATATTTTTTTCTTGACTCTCCACTTGACTGGAATGATATTATTTTAGATGAAAAGGGGGAAAAGAGTTTTTTATTAGATATTAATCAATAAAAAATAAAATAAGTAGTATGGAAGAAAATTTTAAAGAAAATAGAAAATTAACCAAAAAAGATTATAAAAAAATATTTGAAAACATAAAAAAGAGTTATAAATTTGTTAAAAGCAACAAAAAAAGTTTAATTATATGTATCATAGTTTCAATTTTAACCATTCCAGTAAGCGTCTTAACTCCAATATTGTCAGCTCAGATTCTTTTAGCCTTAAATGGAAGTTTATATGAAGACTTATTGAAAATATCCGCCTTTATATTTATTGTTTATAGTATTCAACACTTGCTTTGGTTTATGTCAAGAATTGTCTATAAAAAATATATTGTTAATGTTGTTTATGGTATTCAAAAAGAATTAATGAAAGAAACCTTTAAATTATCTAGTGAATGTTTTGATGAACATGGAACCGGGATATTCATTGATAGATTAAGGCAAGATACTAATGTAATTGCTAATATATTTGATGATTTAGCAAATATATTAATACAAATTTTTAGTAATTTAGGAATATTTATTGTTATTTTTACAATATCAAAAATTATGTTTTTGTATTTTGTCTTATGTGGTATTAATGAATTTATAGTTTCTAAGAAAAGAATAAAAATTTATTATGAAAGATTCGGAGAAATTCGTGATTTAGAAGAAAAAAATACAGGTCTTGTTGCCGAGCTTATTCGAGGTGTTCGAGATGTTAAAGTTTTAAATTCAACCGATGTATTTATGAAAAAATTCGATAAGCGTGTAAGTGAAGTGAATGATAAAAATATTAAATTAACTATAAAAAATAATAAATTTTACTTATTTAGTGAAGAAATAAACGAAGTTTTAGATTACTTATTTTACTTTATAGGAGTTATGCTAACTAATTTTAATTTGTTAACAGCTAGTAACTTTGTAGTACTTTATATGTATAGATCAAAAGCAAGATATTTATTTACATATATTGTTAGTATGATGGAAAGTATTAAAACATTTAATTTTTCGGCTAATCGAGTGTATGAAATTATAGATGGTGAAAAATTTTCCAAAGAAAAATTTGGTAATATCAAACTAAATCATATTAATGGAGATTTTGAATTTAAAAATGTTAGTTTTGCTTATAAAAAAGAAAAAGAGATTTTACACAATATTAGTTTTAAAGTAAAAGCGAATACGACGGTTGCCTTTGTTGGCAAAAGTGGAAGTGGAAAATCAACAATATTTAGTTTATTAAATAAATTATATAATGTAGATGATGGAAAAATTTTTATAGATGGATATGATATAAATACTTTAACCAAAGATTCGATTAGAAATAATATGTCAATTATTACCCAAAATCCCTATATATTTAATTTATCAATAAGAGATAACTTGTTATTAGTTAAAGAAAAAGTTACGGAAAAGGAAATGATTAAAGCTTGTAAAACGGCTTGCTTGCATGACTTTATTATGAGTTTACCAAATGGTTATGATACGATTGTTGGCGAAGGGGGTATAACTTTATCAGGAGGAGAGCGTCAACGTTTAGCCATAGCTAGGGCTTTAATTAAGAAAACGGAAATAATTTTATTTGATGAAGCAACTAGTGCTCTTGATAATGAAACCCAAGAAAAAATCCAAAAAGCAATACATAATTTAAAAGGAAAATATACTATACTAATAATTGCTCATCGCTTATCAACGATTGTAAATAGTGATAAAATTATTATGATCGATAAAGGAAAAATAGTAGGGGAAGGAACTCATAAATATTTAATGGAAAAATCTTTAAAATATCAAAAACTATATCAAGCAGATTTACTTAAATAAAAAATACAAAATAGAAAAATAATATAAAATTTAAATTATGAATAGAGTAAAATAACGTTATAAATTTTAGTTACTTTTACCAATTTTTTGAAAAATATCTTTTCATTTACATAAACTTAAATGGAGGATATATGACAAATAAGGGTTTAAGTAAAGAAAGTGTAATTTTAAGTCGAAAAAAATATGGAAGTAATGAAATAGAAGTTCATAAAAAAAATAAATTTTTATCCTTGCTTTTAGAGTCTCTTGGAGATCCAATTATTAAAATTTTGTTAATTGCCTTAGCAATTAAAATAGTTTTTCTCTTTCAAGATTTTGATTTTTATGAGACAATTGGTATTTTTATTGCTGTTTTTTTAGCTACTTTTATTTCAACAATTTCTGAATATGGTAGTGAAAAAGCTTTTGAAAAATTAGGAAGTGAAGCTAGTCATATTAATGTTCGAGTAAAAAGATCAGGGGTTGTTACCGTTATTAATATAAGTGAAGTTGTTGTTGAAGATATTGTTCTACTTGAATCCGGCGATCTTATTCCGGCTGATGGTATATTGTTAGAAGGAAATATTAGTGTTGATGAATCAATTTTAAATGGTGAAAGCAAAGAAACCAAAAAAAGTCCTAGTATCCTTAAATCGGATACAAAAACTAATAAACTTTACCGTGGAACAACCGTTTATTCTGGATATGGTCTAATGCAAGTTACAAGTGTTGGATTAAATACAATGTATGGTAATTTGGCCTTAGAATTACATGAAAATGAACCAATTAGTCCTTTAAAAAATAGATTAACGGATTTAGCGAAAATAATTAGTCGAATTGGTTATGTTGGAGCTTTTTTAGTTGTAATTGCCTTTTTATTTTCAAAAATTGTTATGGAAAATAATTATGATTTGCAATTGATTAAAGAAACAATTACTAACTTTCCGCTTATGATGAATTATTTAATATATGCCTTAACACTTAGTGTTACAATCATTGTTGTTGCTGTTCCCGAAGGTTTGCCAATGATGATAACTTTGGTTTTATCTAGTAATATGAAAAGAATGTTAAAAAATAACGTTTTAGTAAGAAAACTAGTGGGAATTGAAACAGCTGGCAATATTAATGTTTTATTAACCGATAAAACAGGAACTTTAACCAAAGGAAAATTAGAAGTAACCAAACTTTTAAATGGTACTTTACAAGAAATAAAAAGAGAAGATTTAAATTCTTTTAATAATAAAGTTTATTTCGATGCTTTATTTTATAATACAGATAGTATTTTTACCAAAGAAAATGCCGTTATTGGTGGTAACTCAACCGATCGAGCCATATGTAAATTTTTAAATAAAAATATTGCTGTTAAAAAAGAAGTTCTTTTTAAAAAACATTTTGATAGTCGTGATAAATATAGTTCTGTTACGTTAAAAGATAAAGAAAAAATTACTTATTTCAAAGGTGCTAGTGAAGTTTTACTTCCTAAATGTCAAAAATATTTAGTAAATGGAAAAGAAGAAAGACTCCCTAATATTAATGGTATAAATGAAAGTATTCAAAAAGCAATGTCAGATGGAATTCGGGTTATTACACTTGCTTATAAAAAAGGTGATAGTTATTTAAATGATTTAGTTTTTATGGGGCTTATTTATTTAAAAGATGAATTAAGAGATGAAGCAATAAATGGTATTGATTTAATAAAAAAGGCTGGTATTCAAGTTATAATGATAACTGGGGATAGCAAAGAAACAGCTACCTCAATTGCCAAAGAAGCGGGAATTTTAACATCTGATTTAGATTTAGTATTAACAAGCTCGGAAATGAACCAATTAACTGATGAAAAATTAAAAGAGAAAATCAAAAATATTCGCATAATTGCAAGAGCCTTACCAAGTGATAAAAGTAGGTTAGTTAGAGTTTTAGAAGAAATGCATTTAGTCGTTGGGATGACAGGAGATGGTGTCAATGATGCCCCTGCTTTAAAAAAAGCTAATGTTGGATTTGCGATGGGAAGTGGTACGGAAGTAAGTAAAGAAGCGGCGGATATTGTAATTTTAGATAATAACATTTTATCAATTTCCAAAGCAATCCTTTATGGAAGAACAATTTTCAAAAGTATTCGCAAATTTATTATCTATCAATTAAGTGTTAATATGACAGCTTTACTTTTATCAATTATTGGTCCCTTTATAGGTTTTACATCCCCAATTACAATTGTTCAAATGTTATGGCTTAATATGATAATGGACACTTTTGCTGCCTTAGCATTTTCGTTTGAACCTCCTTTACTGGAATATATGGAAGAAAAACCTAAAAAAATGAATGAAAAAATTATTAATAGTTATATGTATAATGAAATTATTTTAACTGCTATTTATTCAGGAACTTTATGTATTTTATTTTTAAAATTACCGATTATAAGACATATTTTTCGAATAGGTGATAATTATAAATATCTAATGACAGCTTATTTTGCTTTATTTATTTTTATTGGTATTTTTAATTCTTTTAATGCCAGAACTTATCGAATTAATATCTTTTCCAATATTTTGAAAAATAGGATTTTCTTATTTGTAATTGGTTTTATTATAAGTGTTCAAATTTATTTAATTTATTTTGGTGGTGATTTATTTCGAACTTATGGACTAACTGCCAAAGAATTTTTGATAATTTTAGCAATTGCTCTTTCGGTTTGGCCGGTTGATGCCATTCGCAAATTAATATTAAAAAAATTCGGTTTTAAGCGAGCGGTTTAAAAAAAATTAAAATAGGTAATAGTTTATTTTTCTATCCATGATATAATAATAAAGAGGTGGATATGAAAAAAGGATTTACATTAGTTGAATTATTAGGAGTAATTGTTGTTATTGCAATTCTTGGAACTTTGGCTGTTGTATCAGTTAATTATTTAGTAAATAACGGTAAACAAGGGGTTTATGAAAACTATGAAACAACTTTAAAGGGAGCAGCTGAAAATTATCTGATTAATCATATGGATGAGGTTCCTAATCAAAATGCTAGTATAACAAAAACCTTAGATGAGTTAGTTGCTAGTAATGAAATAGAAAGATTAAAAGATCCTAATGGAGGGGATTGTGATTCTAGTTATGTAGTTATATCTAGAGGAGCTGATGTTTCTAATAACTTTAATTTAAGTTATAAAGTTTGTTTAATTTGTGATAATTATCGAAGTGATGGTTGTTAATATTATTTCCAAATTAAAAATGTAGAAAGTTATTTTAATTTAATAATTTTCTACATTTTTATTTTTTTTAATTATTCATTGGTTGTAAGCATCTTTTTAATTTCTTTTAAATCTTTTAAAAGGTCTTTATTTGAAAAATGTTTAACTTCATCATTTTTATATCTCGGTATAAAGTGCATATGCATATGTTTTATTTCTTGTCCATAGTCGAGATTGGTTGATAAAGTTAGACCATCACAATTTAATTTTTCTTTATAAATAGGATATAATTTTTGATAAATTTTTTGCATATGAAGTAAAATGTCATCGGGTATTTCTAATATATCTTGAAAATGTTTTTTGGGAATGATTAAAGTATCCCCATTAGTAGTTGGATTAATATCTAAAAAGGCTAAAACTAGTTCATCTTCATAAATAATTTCACTTGGTATTTCAGAATTAATGATTTTACAAAATAAACAATCTTTCATATCTCACCTAATTTAAATATTCTGTTAATGGTTTTAAACGGTATTTTAATTCAGGCATTTCACTTGTTAAAACAAAACCTGATCTGGCATTAATTACATCTGGTATACGGTTAACGACAGTTGCACAAGTAAGTTCTACCGTTTGGGGACGATTAACAACAATAGTTGTATCAGGTTCACCATAAACTGTCCATTCGTTTTTGTCAAAATCTTCTTTGGAATAGACTTTTCCGATACATTCACTTTCTATTTCAATACCTTCTTTAGTTTTTGTTGTAACAACAGCACTCATTCCTGTTGCAAGTCCTGCTTTAATATCCATATTAAGTGTATTAGAATGAATATCATGATTACAAGTAATAGGTACACATTTTTGTGTTTGACTGATAACGTTAAGTCCTAATTTGGAAGCTAACCAACCATTGGTATTCCACATATAACTTGGAGAAAATTTACCATTGTTGATTAATTCTTGACGTTTTTCGGGCGTTATATCATCACTACTTGCAACATCTCTTGCAAATTCTTCTAAGGTTAAACCTGCTCCATGAGCTTTGGCAAGGGCAATACCATAATCTTCAACATTATAAGAAGAACTTCCTTTAATTTTCGTTATTTTAAATGTTGACCCAGAAATAACACTAATTAAATTTCCCCAATAAACATCTTGATACCCACTTCCGGTGATTGTACAATTATTTTCTTTGGCAATTTTATCTAATTCCTTAGTTAAAGTTGGATTAGAATTATAAGAATCAAAAGCTTCTTCACAAGTTGTAATAGCATTTACTCCGTTTAGGGCACATATTTTTAAAACCTCGTAAACATCACTTAATAAACTCATAGTTGTAACAATAGCAATATCTGGTTTTAATTCTTTTAAACTTTTATCTAAATCAAGAACATTTTGAATTTCTAAATCCGATTTAACTTCTGTAAAGATACTCGATATAGATTTACCAATAATTTTTTCATTTATATCAAAAGCTCCTATTAAATTACAACCTTTATCAAGTAAATAACGCATCGTATAACGACTCATCTTCCCACAACCAATTTGCACTGCATTAATTTCTTTCATTTATCTTCCTCCTAAAATAATTATAATATAACTAATTTTTAAAAGCAATTAGAAAAAAAGGAAAATTCAAATTAAATTTTGATAAATTTAAAAAAATGGTAGCATTTCTAAAAACTTTATGATAGAATAATTCATGTGAAATTAAAAAAATCTATTAAATATTCGAAGTAATATAAAATATTTTCTAGAAAGTTAAGGGTTGATGGAACTTAATATTATTTTATATGAAAGGCTGCTTATTTAGGATTTCGGGATACCGTTATAAAAATTAAGACCAAATTAGGATGGTAACGCGGTTAATTCGCTCCTAGGTTGGTCTTTTTATTATTTAGGAGGATGTTATGGGAAAAGTTATTGCTATTGTTGGAATGTGTGGAAGTGGCAAAAGTGTTGCTAGTGATTATTTAGTTGCTATTGGCTATAAAAAGGTTTATTTTGGAGGAGTTACCATGGAAAAATTACAAGAAAATAACATGGAAATAACTCCTGAAAATGAAAAATATATGCGTGAAAAATTACGAAAAGAATTAGGAATGGGAGCCTATGCGAAAATCTTACTTCCAAGAATTTTAGAATATCAAGCATATTCTAATGTGGTTTTAGATGGTCTTTATTCTTGGGATGAATATCTTATTTTAAAAGATGAATTAAAAGATAATTTAAGTGTTATAGCCATTGTTACTAATCGAAATATTCGTTATGAAAGGTTATTGGTTCGTGAAGTTCGACCTTTAACTAACAAAGAAGCCGAAAGTCGTGATATTTCAGAAATTGAAAACTTAGCCAAAGGTGGCCCTATTGCTATGGCTGACTATTTTCTATTAAACAATGCTGATAAAGATACCTATATTAAAAATTTACAAGAAATTTTAAAAGATATAGAATTGAGGTAGTTATGAAAAAATTAACAAGTTTAGAAATTAGAAAAATGTGGTGTGATTTTTTTAAAAGTAAAGGACATCAAATTGTTGAAAGTGCTCCTTTAATTCCCAAAGATGATGATTCACTTCTTTGGATTAATGCTGGAGTTACACCCTTAAAAAAATATTTTGATGGAAGTATTGTTCCTGATAATCGAAGAATTGCTAATATTCAAAAATGTATTCGTACGAATGATATTGAAAATGTTGGAGTAACAAGACGTCATCAAACCTTTTTTGAAATGATGGGAAATTTTTCAGTAGGTGATTATTTTCGTGATGAAGCTATAAGTATGGCTTTTGAACTTTTAACTAGTCCGAAATGGTTTAATATTCCCATTGAAAAACTATATTTTACAGTTTATACCAACGACCAAGAAACTTATGATAAATGGGTTGAGCTTGGGGTTTTAGAGTCCCATATTGTAAAACTTGATGATAATTTTTGGGAAATTGGAGAAGGTCCTTGTGGCCCAGATACCGAAATTTTCTTTGATCGAGGCGAAAAATATGACTACGATAATCGGGCTTTCGAACATTTTCAAAAAGGAGAAGACAACGAACGTTTTGTAGAGATTTGGAATAATGTTTTTAGCCAATTTAATGCCAAAGAAGGGGTAGAGAGAAGTAAGTACAAAGAACTTCCTAGTAAAAATATTGATACCGGAGCTGGTCTTGAAAGATGGGCTTGTGTTTTTCAAGATGTTGATAGCAATTTTGATACCGATTTATTCTTACCAATTATTAAACAAATTGAAGAATTAAGTGGCGCTTTATATGATGGCTCAATGCCATATAAAGTAATAGCTGATCATATAAGGGCTTTAACTTTTGCTTTGGCTGACGGAGCTAGTTTCGATAATGTTGGTCGTGGCTATATTTTAAGACGTCTTTTAAGAAGAAGTGTTCGATATGGAAGAAAATTAGATTTACAAGGAACTTTCATGTATAAATTAGTCGATTCCGTAGTTACTAATATGAAAGATGTTTATCCATATTTAATTGCTAAACAAGAATATATTGAATCTTTAATTAAAGAAGAAGAAGAATTATTCTTAAAAACCTTAGATAAAGGTGAAAAAAAATTATATGAATTAATGGATGAATCTCTTGATAATAAAATAAGTGGAGCTGATGCTTTTAAATTATATGATACTTACGGATTCCCATTTGAACTAACTCTTGAGTATTTGGAAGAAAAAGGTTATACAACTAGTCGATTAGAATTTGAAAAATGCATGAATAAACAAAAAGAATTATCGAAAAGTAATCAAAAACAAAACGAATCTTTTAAAAGTCAAAATGAACTATTATTAAATTATAAAGATACTTCAGAATTTGTTTATGAAGTTTACGAACTAAAAGGAAAAATAATAGCTTTAATAGATAATGATAAGTTTGTTGATAGTATTTCCAAAGTTGGTTTAGTAGTTCTTGATAAAACGTGTTTTTATTCCAAATCAGGTGGGCAAATTAGTGATACCGGAATGTTAATTGGTAAAAACTTTAAAGCTAGAGTTCTAGATGTTTTTAAAGCTCCAAATGGTCAAAATATTCACAAAGTTAAAGTTTTAAGTGGAAAAATTGAAAAAGATGATTTCGTAGATGAATTAATTGATAAAGATAAACGACTTAATATTGAAGCAAATCACTCTTGTGTACACATTTTACAGCTTGCTTTACAAAAGGTAATTGATAAAGATATTTATCAAGCTGGAAGTAAAGTAACTGCTGATTATTTACGTTTTGATTTTAATTATCATGGAAAAATTACGGATGAAAATTTAATTCAAGTTGAAGAATTTGTAAATGATTATATTCAAAAAGAAATACCAAGGGAAACGAAAATTGTTGATTATAATAATATTGATAAAAATTCTGTTATGGCTCTTTTTACGGATAAATATAAAGATAAAGTTAGAGTAGTGGAAATAGGTGATTCCAAAGAACTTTGTGGGGGATGTCATGTCAAAAACACCAAAGATATTTTGGAATTTGCTATTACTTCTTTTGAAAATAAAGGTAGTAATACTTATCGAATTATCGGAGCTACAAAAGACAATATCGAGACAAATTTATTATTAGCAGCTAAACCATATAACGATAATATTGTCAAAAATATTATGAAAGCCAAAAGTATTATTTTAATGGCTAAAAAGGATGGTCTTAGTCTTACTTTTGATAGTAAATTAGATAATCAAAAACCAACTAGATATAAAGATATTGTTGAATTAAAAAGAAAAGATAGTGATATTTCTAATTCCTTACATGAATTAGATAAAAAATATCAAAAATTAAAGTCAGAAATGGTTGTAAGTAATTTAGACAAGTTTGAAAAAAATATTAAAAAAGTAGGGGATATTAATCTATTGCTTCAAAAAGTGTATGATGAAGATATTACCGATTTAAAAAATATTTTAGATACTCTTGCCAATAAATATCTAAATAGCTTTATTATGTTTGTTAATATAAAAGATAATATTCCAACAATTGTTGCAAGAAGTAATTCACAAATTGATGCTTCAGAAATGGTCAAATTAGTTGCCAGTATGAACGGTGGTAATGGGGGAGGATCAAGTAAATTTGCAAGTGGAGCTGGAAAAACTTTAGAACATATTGATGAAAGCTTAAAAGAAATTGAAAATAGGATCTAATATGAATTGTAAGTTATACATTTTAGAAGGAGAAAATGAATTTTTAATTCAAAAAGAAATTGATTTACTCATTAAAAAAGTTAATTTAAAAAAAGAAGATTTAGAATTTATTTCTTATAATCTTTTAGATACTAATTTAGATAATGTTGTAGAAGATTTAGACACTTATAATATGTTTTTAAAGAAAAAAGTTATAACAGTAACTAATCCTATCTTTTTAGAAGAAAAAATTCCTGATAACTTTCCAATTAAAAGCTTTTTAAAATATATGAAGAATCCTAGTGATAATATTTTAATTTTTATTACTAAAAAAGTTAATAATCGCTTAAAACTTACAAGTGAAATTTTAAATTATTTTACACTTATTAAAATAAAAGAGATAAGTCCTTTTGCCTTTTTAAAGGAAAATATTCAAGGATACAAAATGGATTCTTCCCTTATTTCCTATTTTTTAAATAAAGTAGGAACAGATTTTCATAATATTTTTCAAGAAATCGAAAAATTAAAAATTTATAAAATTAAAACCAAAGAGATTTTGAAAGAAGATATTGATTTAATTACCAATTCCAATATCGAAGCTAATATTTTTGATTTAATTGAAGCAATTATTAAAAAAGATAAGAAAAAAAGTTATCAGTTATACAATCATTTTATTAGTAATGGGACCGAGATTTTTCAAATTTTAATTCTTTTAGCTAGTCAAATCAGATTAATTTATAATGTTAAAACTTTGGCTAATTTCGATGATTTTTCGATAAGTCAAATTTTAGAAGTAAAAGAATATCCTGTAAAATTAGCACGAAGTAGGGGATATAGTTATTCTAAACAAGAACTTTTGCATCTTTTACATGAGCTTTCTTTAATGGATGAAGATATTAAAAGTGGTAAGCAATTACCGGATATTTCTTTTTTAACTTTTATTATGCAAATGTAATTGCAAATTTAAACTATTTGTGATACGATTTGTTTAATGTGAGGTGTATATGAAAGAAATCGTTTTAAATCATCCAATGGTTGAACATAAAATATCTATTTTAAGAAGTGAATCAACAAGTACCAAAGAATTTCGCGAATTAATTAGTGAATTAGCAACAATTTTGTGTCTTGAAGCTTTAAAAGATGCTCCTTTAAAAGAAATATCTATTAAAACGCCAATTACGGTTTGTAAAGGAAAGACAATTGATGAGAATAATTATGCTTTTGTACCTATTTTAAGAGCAGGAATGGGTATGGTTGATGGAGTTTTAACCTTAATGCCAAATGCCAAAATTGGTCATATTGGTCTTTATCGAAACGAAGATACCTTAGAACCAGTTGAATACTATTGTAAATTACCAAAAAATATTGAAAATAAAACAGTTATCCTTTTAGATCCCATGTTAGCAACCGGAGGATCTGGATCAGCTGCCATTTCTATGTTAAAAAAACGTGGAGTTAAAAAAATCAAATTTTTATCTATTATTGCCGCTCCTGAAGGTTTAGAAAGAATTCAAACTGATCATCCAGATGTTGAAATCTATACAGCTTATAAAGATTTAAAATTAAATGATGTAGGTTACATTGTTCCAGGCCTTGGTGATGCCGGAGATAGAATATTTGGAACCAAATAAGGAGCATAAAAAAAATGAAAAAATTTTTTCAAGAATTTAAAAAATTTATAGCCAAAGGTAATGTCCTTGATTTAGCTATTGCTGTTGTCATTGGTAATGCTTTCAATAAAATTATTTCTAGTTTAGTAAGCGATATAATAATGCCTTTGGTGGGAATTATTATTGGAGGAATTAATCTAACTGGAATAAAAGTTACACTTGGCTCATCAACTTTATATTTAGGCCAATTTGCCCAAAATGTAATCGATTTTTTAATTATTGCTTTTTCAATTTTCCTAGTTATAAAAGTCTTTAATAAATTAAGTCATAAAAAAGAAGAAGAAAAGAAAACTGAAGTTAAAAAAAGTGATGAAATTCTTTTATTAGAAGAAATTCGTGATTTATTAAAAGAAAATCAAAAAAGTAAGAAAAATGAAAAATAAATATTTTTCAAGAATTCCTAACGGAATTTTTTTTTAATTCGAAAGTATTTTTATAAAAATCATCAGCAAACACTAAATTTAAAGTCTCAATAAAATCAAAAAATAATTTATTAATCGCTTGTTCTTTTGACATACTTCTTACTTCTTTCCATTTTTTCTTGTAAAAGGAATTCAAATGCATATAATTCATTACTAATATAATCTGTCGAATCAGAAAATAAATTATCACAATTTAATTCAAAAATAATATTAGAAATCTCTTTTAATTTTTCTAAATCAATCAAAAAAATGTTTTTCTTATTTTTTAAAATATCTTTAAACTGAGTTATAATATTTTTAACTCTTTCTAAATCTTCTAAATTATATTTTAGTTCTGAAATAACGTTTTTAGATAATAAATCAATTTTAACTAATATATTATCTAAATGTTTTAACATTTCATTAGTGTTTTCTTCCATATAAATAATTCCTTTCTTGATAGGTATTATACTATACGGTAGACTTTATCCGCAACCTAATCAATTAAAATCTTAAAAAAATCAACAGCCTTTAAAAATAAATTAAAATGTAATATAATAATACTTAACAAACCAAAGATTGCTCTTTCATGTAATTAAGTGATTTTAATATGAAGATAATAGTGCAAATAAAAAAATAGTATATTTTTGAGACTTTGATAGAATGATTGTAAGTAGTTATTTGCTTAACTTATTTAAAAAAATTAAATTAAAAGATTTTGACAAATTAGTTTATAAAAAAAGAAAAAACTGCCATAATCAGTTTTTTTACATATAAATTAATCCACAAATAAAAGCTGCTACCATAATTACTAATAAAAAAATGGTAATTATTTTTACTGTTTTCTTTTTCATAAACACCTCAATATTATTATACAAATAAAATATAATTATTTCAATGCTTAACTAAAAGTCCAAAGAAAAAATTACAATTTTGTAATTATTATTTTTCTAATTTACTTCTTAAATTAGACGTGATATACTTAACGTGAGTGTGATAATATGAATCAAAAGAAAGAATTAATCAAAAATACAATTATTATATCAATTGGCAAGTTTTCAACACAATTAGTTAGTTTTTTACTTTTACCACTTTATACTAGTTTATTAACTACTAGTGAATATGGTCAATATGACTTTTTAAATACTATTTCTATTTTTTTAATTCCATGTGTTACTTTATTGATGGAAGAGGGGATGTTTCGTTTTTTAATTGATGCTAAAAACGATAAAGATAAAAGGGAAATATTTTCAGCTACGACGATTTTTTCCCTTCTTAGTTTTCTTGTTTGGAGTATTTTAATTTTTATAGTTGGTTATTTTTTAGATTATCCATATACTATTTATTTAATCTTTTACATCTTAGCTAGTATCTTATCAGCTTTGGCTGGTTCGTCAGCTAGAGGAATGAGTAAGTTTAAACTTTACTCTTTATTTTCTTTTTTATCAAGTTTAGCTACGATTGTTTTAAATATTTTATTCATTGTTGTTCTTAAAATGGGACTTCCTAGTTTATTTTTATCATATATAATCGGAAACAGTTTAGTATCGATTTGGTTATTATTAAAAATTAAGATTTTAAAATATGTCAAACTTAAATATATAAATAAAAAACGAGTTACGGAAATGATAAAATATTCATTTCCGTTAGTTCCTAATAGTATTTCTTGGAATGCTATTGCTCTTACTGATCGTTTATTAATTGTTAATTTTTTAGGGGACTCGCAAAATGGAATTTATTCGGTCGGAAATCGTTTTCCAACTATTATTAATACTTGTTATAGTTATTTTAATTTATCTTGGAAAGAATCAGCTAGTAAAGTTTTAAAACAAGATGATAAAGATGACTTTTATAATAGTGTTTATATTAATTTAAATCATTTCTTAATTTGCGTTTCTATTTTAATAATTGCTTTTTTACCATTTGTATTTAATATTTTAGTTAAAAATGATTATCGAGAAGCCTATTTATACATTCCGATTATGATAATATCTGTTTATTTTTCTAATTTATCTAACTTTTGTAGTGGTATATTTTCAGCTTATAAAGATACCAAAATTTTAGCTAAAACAACGATTATAGCCACGATTATTAATTTTTTAATTGGGATATTATTGATTCAAAAAATCGGTTTATACGCATCAGCCCTTTCAACTTTAATTGCTTATTTTACAATTTATCTTTATCGCAATTATAAATTAAAAAAATATATTGTTTTAAAAAAAGATCGTTATACACTTTTTAGTCTCTTAGTTTTAGGAATTGTTATTGGTCTTTATTATACAAAAAATATTTATCTTTGTTTATTAGGACTTGTTATTGCCATTTTTTATTCTTATTATTTAAATAAATCTTTTATAAAATTGCTTATAAAAAAATTAAAAAGAAAGAAGGAGTAGTGTGTTAGTTTTAAAAATAATTTTCCTGATTTTAAACTTACTTTTATTTATAAATGGATTTCATTTTGTTTTCTTTGCTTTGTTACCATTTTTTAAAAAAGAAAAAAAGATGAAAGATTTTAAACCCAAAACAAGATTTTTAATTTTAATTGCCGCTCGAAATGAAGAGTTAGTAATACCTGATTTAATTGATAGTATTAAAAGTCAAAATTATCCAAAAGAATTAGTAAAAACTTATGTGCTTCCTAATAATTGTTTTGATAAAACCAAAGAAGTTAGTATTAAACATGGGGCTATGATATTAGAACCTGAAATAAAAGTAAATACTAAAGGGGAAGTTTTAAATTATGCTTTTAAATACTTTCAAGACAAAGATTTTTTTGATGCCTATTTAATTTTAGATGCTGATAATATTTTACATCCTAACTTTCTAAAAGAGGTGAATAATAGTTTTTTAAATGGTGAAAAGGTTGTTCAAGGATTTCGAGATTCTAAAAACTTATATGACAATGCTATTAGTTGTAGCCATAGTTTATTCTTTTATTTACAAAATTTATTTTTAAATGAAACAAGACAAAGAATCTCACAAAGTGCCAATATCAATGGAACTGGTTATGCCTTCTTAAAAGAAATACCTCAAAAAATTAATTATAAAGCGAAAACTTTAACAGAGGATATTGAATTTACAACGACTTGTGCGATTGCTGGTATTAAAATAGGTTATAATAAAAAAGCTTGCTTTTATGATGAACAAGCCACCTCTTTAAAAGTATCAATCAAACAAAGAAAACGTTGGGTTAAAGGGACCATTCAAGTTTTTAAAAATTATTATATTCCTTTATTAAAAAGCATGCAAAAGAAATTAACTTTAAATAAATTAGATATTTTCTTTATCTTAATAGCTCCTTTTATGCAAATTTTAACTCTTATTTCGACGATTCTTGCTAATATTATTTATTTTAATATATATATACTTATTTCATCTTTTTTAGCTCTTTATCTAGCAACTTCTTTGGTTAGTTTATTTTTAATTAAATATTATCAAAAAAATATTTCCAAAGCTCTACCAGGTATTTTCTATTTTGCTATTTTTAATATTTTTTGGATTCCAATTTCTATTTTCGCTTTTTTAAGTAATAAAAATAATTGGGATGAAATTAAACATACAAAAAGCATCAAAATGCAAGAATTACTAGAAAAAAATTAGGAGGATATATGAAAGATACATTTAATACGGATATTCAGCATGGTTTAACAAGTCAAGAAGTTACAGAAAGAATTCAAAAAAACTTAGTTAATTATAATAATCAACCAAGAACCAAAAGTATTAAAGAAATTATTTATAGTAATCTCTTTACTTACTTTAATTTTTTAAATATCTTTCTTGGAGCAGCTGTAATTCTTGCTGGGTTATTTTCTGGAAGACTTTTATATTCACTTAAAAACTGTTTATTTATGGGAGTAATTTTTTGTAATACAGTTATTAGTACTGTTCAAGAAATTGTTTCTAAAAAAATAATTGATAAATTATCGGTTATTTCAAGTAGTAAAGCTACGGTTTTACGTGATGGCAAAGAAGAAGTAATTGAAATGGATAATATTGTTTTAAATGATATTGTTTTACTTAAAAATGGTAATCAAATTATTGTTGATTCTATTATTCGCGATGGGGCAGTGGAAGTAAATGAATCATTTATTACGGGTGAGTCTAATACTATATTAAAAAAGAAAGGGGATACTTTATTATCTGGAAGTTTTGTTGTCTCAGGAAGTTGTGTAGCTGAGGTTATTCATGTTGGAAAAGATAATTATATTAATACCATATCTAGTGAAGCTAAATATATAAAAGAAAATAACTCCGTTATTTTAAATTCTTTTGAAAAAATCGTTCGGATTTTATCAGTTATCATTATTCCTCTTGGAGCTGCTTTATTTTGTAATCAATATTTAATAATTGGTAGTAGTATCAGTGATGCTATTATTAATACGGTTGCCGCCCTTATTGGAATGATACCCGAAGGTTTAGTTTTACTTACTAGTTCTGTAATGGCGGTTAGTATTATAAGACTTGGGAAATATAAAGTTTTAGTTCAACAATTATATTGTATTGAAACCTTATCAAGAGTAAATGTAATTTGTTTAGATAAAACGGGAACGATTACAACTGGAAATATGAAAGTTTATGATATTATTCCAAATAAAAATTATACCAAAGGAGAATTTGCAAAAATTCTTGAAAAAATAACGATGGCTTTATATGATGATAGCCCAACGTTTAAAGCCTTAAAAGATAGGTTTAATAAAGATATAAAAGTTGATGTTTTAGAGAAAATTACTTTTTCATCTGAAAGAAAATTTTCAGCAGTAAGATTAACTGAAGGATCATTTTATATTGGAGCATATGAATATGTTTTAAAGAGTGAAAAGAATTTAGATTATTCTCTAATTAATGATTATCAACAAGATTATCGTATTTTAGTTGTTTGTAAAAATCAAGAACAATTAAGTGAAACCCCAACTAATTTAGAAGTTATTGGTTTTGTTTTAATTGAAGATGAAATTAGGAAAGAAGCTAAAGATACTTTGGAATATTTTAAAAGCCAAGGAGTTAAAATTAAGATTATTTCCGGTGATAATCCACTTACAGTTTTAAATATAGCTAAAAAAGCGGGAATTAAAGATGATTTAAAAGCGATTGATGCAAGTATCATCAACGAAGATAATGTTGAAGAATTAGTTGTTGAAAATGATATTTTTGGTCGGGTTACTCCAAGAGGTAAAAAATTAATTATTTTAGCTCTTAAAAAATTAGGTTATATAACAGCTATGACCGGGGATGGTGTCAATGATGTTTTAGCCTTAAAAGAAGCTGATTGTTCGGTTGCTATGGCCAGTGGGTCTGATGCAGCTAGAGCTGTTAGTCAAATCGTTCTTTTAGATAATAACTTTGCCTCAATGCCAAAAATTGTGGCGGAAGGACGTCGAACTATTAATAATATTGAACGAAGTGCTTCTTTATTATTAGTTAAAACCATTTATACCATTTTAATTATTTTAACTTGTCTATTTACGCAAAATGAATACTTTTTTATCCCAATTCAATTAACTTTAATTACAACCTGTACAATCGGTATTCCATCATTTGTTTTAGCCTTAGAACCTAATACTAATATTGTTTCTGGTAACTTTATTTTAAAAATATTTAAAAATAGTATTCCTGCTGGAGTTACTGTATTCTTAAATATTGTTATCATTATTCTTTTCGAAAATGCTTTTGCACTTTCCGATGAGGTTGTCAATGCCTTAGCAGTTTTATTAACTGGTACAACAGGATTTATTCATTTATATAAAATATCTAAACCATTTAATTTATTGAGAGGTTTCTTATTTGCATTTTTATTACTAGCATTTTTATACGGGGTTATTTTCCAATATTCTTTCTTTGATTTAAGTAGTATGAATTTACAAATTGCCCTTATTCTCTTCTTATTAATTATCTTTTCAGCTAATTCTTATGATTTTTTACATAATATTTTATTTCGTCTTACTGATTCTAGAAAAAAAGAAGAAGTTATTAAATAAAAAGACATATTTCACTCTATGTCTTTTTCTATTTTTTGCAAATTTTCGAGTTTTTCTTGAACTTGCTTTAAAGTTCTTTCATAATTACTTGTTTCCTTAGGAATATAATATTTTTTATTTTTAATATTGTCAGGCAAATACTGTTGATTTACCCAAGCATTTTTATAATCATGCGGATATTTATAATCTTTAGAATTAGTTTTAATATGATTAGGAGGATTACCACATCTTCCAGTATCAATGTCTTCCAAGGCTTTGTTAATAGCTAGATAGGCACTATTTGATTTAGGTGATAAAGCTAGTTCAATTACAACATTGGCAAGAGGAATAATAGCTTCTGGTAAACCAACTCTTTCACTTGCACTAATAGCAGCCATGACTTTTGGTCCCATTGAAGGATTAGCAAGACCAATATCTTCATAACAAATAACTGTTAAACGTCTAAAAATACTATCCAAATCCTCAGCTTTTAACATTCTCCCTAAATAATGTAAACTAGCATTGACATCACTTCCCCGAATTGACTTTTGAAAAGCACTTAAAACATCATAATAACCATCTTCATTTTTATCATGAAAGAAATTATGTTTATTATTAAGACTTTTTAAAAAATCTAAATTAATATTTCCATCTTTTGAAGAATAATAAGCAAGTTCTAAAAGATTATAAGCATATCGTAAATCAGAACCAGAAACATTAGCAATATAATGAAGACTATTATTATCAATTTGTAAATTTGGCAGAATGTTTTTCTTAACAGCTTTTTCAAGTCCTTCAAAAATATCATCTTCTGACATCGGTTTTAATTCAAACAAATGACATCTACTTCTAATAGCCGGATTAATACTATGAAAAGGATTACTAGTAGTCATACCAATAAGCGTAATTAAACCACTTTCTATTTGTGGTAATAATAAATCTTGTTTATCCTTATTTAAACGATGAATTTCATCTAAAATTAAAACTAAGCCATCATAAAGTTTAGCTTCCTCAAAAACAACTTGAAAATCATGTTTATCATTAATAGTCGCATTTAACATACGGTATCTAACATTAAGATCATTAACTAGACTAATAGCAATACTCGTTTTACCAATACCAGGTTTTCCATATAAAATCATTGAAAAAATTTTTTGATTTTTGACTAAATTTGATAAAACTTTATCTTCACCAATTAAATGTTTTTGTCCTAAACAATCTTTTAAAGTTGTTGGTCTTAATAAAATAGCTAATGGTTTTTCCATATTTCACCTCATTTATTACTATTCTATCACGTAATAAAGATAAGATAAAGATTTTAATTGTTAGGAAAACTAATTTGTGATATAATAATTTTGATGTTTATGAAAAATAATAAAAACATAGTAAATGGTAATATAGAAGATTATAAAATAGATTATTTAACCTATATTCAACTAGAAAAAAAATTATCAAAGAATACCTATTTAAATTACAAATTAGATTTAGATAAATATTCTATTTATTTAAGAAAAAATAACATTTATAATGTCGAAGATATTAATTTAGATATAGTTAGAGATTATTTAAAATATTTAAATAAAGCCAATCTTAAAGCTAAAAGTATTACAAGACATATAACTTCTATTAAAGAATTTCATAAATATTTAACCAAAATGCATTTAGTTTCGAAAAATATTACTTTAAATCTAGAAAATTTAAAATTAGAAAAGCATTTACCAACTGTTTTAAAACAAGATGAGATCGAAAAAATATTAAATATTTCGTTAGATAATGCTTTTAAATATCGTGATAAAGCTATGCTAGAATTAATGTATGGATCAGGTTTAAGAGTATCAGAACTGGTTAATTTAACCGTTTATAGTATTGATTTAGAAAACGATATTATTTTAATTGAAGGAAAGGGTAATAAAGAGAGAATTGTTCCTATTAATGAACATACCAAAAAGGCTGTTTTAAATTATTTAAGTGTTCGAAATAGTCTTTGTAAAAAGAAAAATGGTAATTCTGATAAATTATTTTTAAATAATCATGGTAAAGGAATTACAAGACAAGGATTTAATTTAATCTTAAAAAAAATTCTTGAAAAAAATGATATAAAAACTCATGCAACTCCCCATACATTAAGACATACTTTTGCAACCGATTTATTAAATGGAGGAGCAGATCTGCGAAGTATTCAAGAATTATTAGGTCATTCTGATTTAGTAACAACAAGGATTTATACCCATGTTGTAAATAATAAATTAAAAGAAGATTACATAAAATATAATGCAAGAAAAGAGGAGTAAAGATGAAATTTAAGCGTATTTTTTTAATTGTTTTAGATTCCCTGGGAGTAGGAGAGAGTGTTGATGCAAGTAATTATAATGATAAAGGAGCTAATACTCTTGGTAATATTTTAAAAAATTATGATTTATTTATTCCCAATTTAAAAAAATTAGGTTTTTTAAATACTTTAACCATGAATAATAAAGAAAGTGAAGCTTATTATACAATTGCAAGACCTAAAAACAAAGGAAAAGATTCCTTATCTGGTCATTATGAATTAATGGGAATTGAAAATAGTATTCCCTATAAAACTTTTAATGAAACGGGATTTCCAAGAGAATTATTAGAAACAATTGCTAATCAAACAAAAAGAGGAATAATTGGCAATATTGTTGGAAATCCTACTAGTATTATTAATAAACTTGCAAAAAGACATATTGAAACTGGAGCTTTAATTATTTATACAACAAGTGACTCTAATTTAGAAGTTGCTGCTTCTGAGGATATTATTCCGATTAATGAGTTATATCAATATGCAGAAATTATTAGAGAAATTACCAAAAGAGAAGAGTGGAAAGTAGGAAGAGTAGTGGCACGCCCTTTTAAAGAACAAGACGGTGAATATATTTTAACTAATAATACAAGATATTTTACTTTAATGCCTCCAAATAAAAGCGTTTTAGATATTTTAAAAAATAATAATTTACAAGTAATTTCGATTGGTAAAGTTCATGATCTTTATAATGGCTATGGCATTACGAAAATTATTAAATCTGGAAATAATCAAGAAGGTTTAAATAAATTATTAAGTATTATGGATAAAAATTTTACAGGTCTTTGCTTTTTAAATTTAAGTGATTTTGATACTTTATATGGTCATCAAAGAGATGTAAAAGGATATGCCAAAGAAATTGAGAAATTAGATGTAGAGATTCCGATTATTTTAAATAAATTAAATCTTGACGATTTATTAATTATAACAGCTGATCATGGTTGTGATCCAACCATGCCAGGCTTTAATCATACAAGAGAAAATGTTCCAGTTATTGTATATTCACGATTATTCAAAGAACCTAAACAATTAGATGTATTAGAAAGTTTATCGGATATAGGTGCAACAATTGTTAATAATTATGATCTTGAAAGACCATGGATGGGAACAAGTTTTTTAGATAAATTAAAATAAATAAACTTTTATAGGCATTTACATATATTAATATGGAGGTGCTTTTTTATTAAATTTAATTATAAAGATATGTTAAATCAGTATTTAACAAATATATACATGTTAAGAAATAATATATATAATTTACATTTTAATATTAAAGGCGAGGGTAGTAGTGGTTTTCATGAAAAGTTAAACTATGATATAGAAGAAGTTAATAAATTTTATGATAGTTTAGCTGAATTAATAAAAAAAATAGGAGGATATCCTATTATGAATTTAGAAGAAATTAAAATGATTTCTACTATTAAAGAAATATCTAGTAAAGATTATACTAAAAAGGAGGCTGAAAATCTTTTATTAAATGATTTAACAGTTATAAATAGTATGAATAAGCAAGTAGGGGAATATGCCCTTAAAAACTATGATTTGACGAGTATAAATCTTGTACTAGATTTTGATAAATATTTACAAAAAAGGATTTGGTTACTAGAGATGGATAAGAATTAATAATTATTATTGAAGTTCATTAGATTCAAAACGATCGTCGCATTTATCACAAATATTTTGGTTTGATTTAGCATCTATTTTATTTTTAGCTGAATTTGTCATATTGTTTGATTTAGTTTTATTTGTCATTTTGCTATCAAACTTTTTATTTTTTTTGTTTTTCATTTTATCACCCTTTTATATTATGTGAAATTATAAATTTAATATGTAAAAAATGAATACACTTCCCCTATCAAAATTTGGTATTTAAATAGGGGAAGTTTTATTTAAAATAGTTATAAATTTAAGTGCTCTAAAACGAATCGAGAAAGATAAAATTAATTAAAAGCTAATATAAAGTAATAAAAGCAACATTAAACTAGATGTTAATTCAAATAATAATAATATTATATATAATATTTTGATATTTATACGCCCAAAATTATTTTCAATTCAACTTCATATAATATATATTATGTTAACTTCTGTAATTGGTATATTTAAACCTTATTACCCTACTTTTCCTCCTTTCGTCACAGAACAGTTTAAGGTACCTATCCGGGCGTATATGCTATCAGTACACTACTTTATAGGTAGTGTATAATAAAAGCACTCTATTTTTGAGCACTATTTTTACAGATGTTAATAATTTCTAACAATTCTTTTTCACAACCTTCTGCTTGTTTATAAACAACCTTAAAATCATTAGGATTTTTTAGATTTTCTATATTGTTATAATTAGTTTTTAACAAACATATTAACCCATTCATTTTTTTTAAATCATTTTTATATTCTTTTCTAATATAACTATCTACTTCTTCTAATAAATGATATTGTTTATTCATTTGGCTTTTTCACCCTCTTTAACTAAAATTATACCACGATTTAATATAATATACATATCATTCTGCTTAACAACATCATAATTTGATAATATTGTTGTTGCACTTTCATTTGAATTCATATAATCAAGAATTGTTGTCACTTTATCGCCGTATTTATTATAATATTCTTCCAGATTATTGGTTTTAATACCATTTAAAATGTCATAGAACTAAAACTTATACTCTACATTATCAGTATAAATCTCTGTTTTAATACCATTTAAAATGTCATAGAACTAAAACTCAATTGTCGACAGTTTGGAGGTGATAAACGTTTTAATACCATTTAAAATGTCATAGAACTAAAACCGAAATTAATAATATCAAAAAAACCAGTGGTATATCGGAAACAAGTCCGAATCGACCTACTGGTTTTTCTGAAAATAATATACCACAATCTAGCAATAATGTCAAATCGGATACATCTACTAAGTATTCTATGCAAGAAATTCAAGATAATACACTGTTAAATAATTCTAAATCAAACCAACAACCACAAAATTCCACAAAGTCTAAACATACTGATTATATAAATAGTGAAGTAAATTATTTAGCTGATCAAATAGATAACATAAATAATAATGATAAAGTGACATTTGAAGATATAGATGAAATTGTTTACAATTCTCCATATTATAAGTTTTAATACCATTTAAAATGTCATAGAACTAAAACTATTAATTTCCTCCTTTTAAATCATAAATGGTTTTAATACCATTTAAAATGTCATAGAACTAAAACCTGGTAGCCATTTTCAACTTTTACTATTTGTTTTAATACCATTTAAAATGTCATAGAACTAAAACACTATTAAAGATCCATTTTATAATCAAACAGTTTTAATACCATTTAAAATGTCATAGAACTAAAACAACTAAAATGTCATTTCCAATGAAGTTATAGTTTTAATACCATTTAAAATGTCATAGAACTAAAACATAATCTAAAATGGACTATTGACATATAACGTTTTAATACCATTTAAAATGTCATAGAACTAAAACAAATTATTATAATAACCA
Organism: uncultured Bacilli bacterium; assembly: GCA_944350445.1. Taxonomy (GTDB): domain Bacteria; phylum Bacillota_I; class Bacilli_A; order RF39; family UBA660; genus RUG591. Next base: position 25,385 of record CALVOW010000005.1, read on the forward strand.
AGAACACTTTCTGTTTTAATACCATTTAAAATGTCATAGAACTAAAACTTAAATCCTCTTTACTTGGTAAGTTTCTAGTCTTTCTAGCTACTTCTTTTTTTAAAGCTTCATTAAATTCTTCTTGAGTAGCGAAAGCTTTTTCCACTTTTTCTTCTGTAGTCTGTGTTTCTACATTTTCAGTTACTTTTTCTTCTGTAACATTTTGAACATTTTCTTGTTCCATAAATTCTCCCTTCTTTTAAGTCATTAAGTTGGACTTAACCATTCTTTATTGTCTTTATGTTGGACATAATAAAAGAACGTATTTCTACGTCCTGAAGTGCGTTTATAAGCACTGTACTGACGATAGAATGCCGTTTATTCCCACTTACCCTACTCTGTGTTATCAGCTGGTTCACATTTTGCCTTATCTAGTGGGTTTAGTTGAATAGAATACGTCTATTCCTGTGCCTCGCGTCATCAGTACACTACTTATAAATATAAAGTAGCGCATAATAAAAGAGCATTATTTTGCTCTTAATTTCATTTCTTTTATATCTTTAATATAAATATTATAATTACCTACATATATTGAAGAATCATCTTCATCTTCGTCAAAAAAAATACCAGTTATTTTTTCTCCACTATTTAAAATCACTTCAACTTCTTTTTGAAAGCAATTTAAATACCTTTGTGCAAATTCTTTATTTGTCATTATCATCACCTCTTATGTTTTTAAACTGTGCATTGTTGCTTGCTGGCACAATATGAACACCATTTTTTTCAGAATAATGAATTACAAATGAATTAGTTTCTTCTTCAACATTATAATTTTTATTAATATAAACTCCAATCACTTTATTTGTACTACATATTTCTTTATTTTGAATATTGCCTTTTATAGTTAATGGTGTGTATCCCTTTGTTGCATATTCATTTACCAGTTTTTGTTCTTCTTTTATATCAATATTGAAATAACTCTTTCCTTGAATATATTTTTCACTATTTATATTGTGTTTCAGTTGCTTATCTTCATTTATCTTTATCAAATTTGGATTTTCTTTAATTTTATTATTTCGTAAAAGCAATTGTTTATATCCATTTAATGCTACTTCATCTGTAACATTATTATACACCTTTTTTGCTTCTTTTAGCAAGTTTTCTTTTTTTTCTTTTTTATTTTTCCAATTTTGATAAGTTTTAGTACTTTTTTCTTTAACTTTAGGACTTAACTCAGTGCTGCCAATCCATTCATTAGCAGTAATTCTAGTTCTACCAGTCTTATCTAAGAAACTTAAATATTCTTTTTTAGTGTTACTTAAACTATTTTGTTTTATTTTTATATAAGTAGGCTCTGCTCCGGTTTGTTTAAGCATTGCTATTTCTCTTTTTTTGTTGCGAATAGCTCTTTCGTATTGACGTTGTCTTTGTTTTTCTACATAAGCCTCATCATTTTCTTTTTTTGTAAAGTCCATTTCTCTTTTTTTTGATAAACCAGGAACAAACATATATCTTGAATGACCACAATTAATCATTTCTTGTTAGCTTATATTTCTATAAGTGTCGGACTATATCTTCCTCTAATAGAGGCATCGCATTTCAAATAACGTATCAATAGTTATCTTACATGGCTAAACTCATCACCATTAGTCTCTACACCTTTTTATAAATATTTCCACACATAACCATAAGCTGTTTTTCGATAAGTATGTCCTTTCAAAACCTTTACTATAATGGAACTTGCGTTTAAAGATTTTGTCATGTTGTTTTTTATTAACCATCTTTCGGCTTCTCTAATTCCATTAAATTCCATTACTAATTTATTGTTTTTAGTTTTAATACCATTTAAAATGTCATAGAACTAAAACATTTCTTTTTTGCTTTTTCCATTTTTATTTGTTTTAATACCATTTAAAATGTCATAGAACTAAAACGCATTTGCAACTACTGATTTGTTTTCTGCAGTTTTAATACCATTTAAAATGTCATAGAACTAAAACTTTACTCTACCTACAACACCATTTCTAGCAGTTTTAATACCATTTAAAATGTCATAGAACTAAAACTACACAATAACACAATAACGCCAAAAGCAAGTTTTAATACCATTTAAAATGTCATAGAACTAAAACCATAAGTTGTAATATCTATAAATTCATCTGGTTTTAATACCATTTAAAATGTCATAGAACTAAAACATTTCTTTTTTGCTTTTTCCATTTTTATTTGTTTTAATACCATTTAAAATGTCATAGAACTAAAACGCATTTGCAACTACTGATTTGTTTTCTGCAGTTTTAATACCATTTAAAATGTCATAGAACTAAAACACTGACTTATGCTATACTATATTTGTAATTGTTTTAATACCATTTAAAATGTCATAGAACTAAAACCGACAACTTTAATCTTCCAAAACTTCAATTGTTTTAATACCATTTAAAATGTCATAGAACTAAAACTAACACCTATGTATTGATAAAACATTTCAGGTTTTAATACCATTTAAAATGTCATAGAACTAAAACCTACGACGCGGTTGGCTTCTCGCTTGAGGAGTTTTAATACCATTTAAAATGTCATAGAACTAAAACCTAGTAAATGTTTAACCCCCTTGATATCTTGTTTTAATACCATTTAAAATGTCATAGAACTAAAACGAATATTTGGTATTAATTGTGGTCATTCAAGTTTTAATACCATTTAAAATGTCATAGAACTAAAACACATCTACATAACTAAACCCTTGTGGCGTAGTTTTAATACCATTTAAAATGTCATAGAACTAAAACCATTGCACTTATTTTATGACTAATATAGGAGTTTTAATACCATTTAAAATGTCATAGAACTAAAACATAATTACATTTTCTAATTTCGATAGGTAAGTTTTAATACCATTTAAAATGTCATAGAACTAAAACAGAATATGAATTTTACGAAATCAATTATATGTTTTAATACCATTTAAAATGTCATAGAACTAAAACAGGTGTTAAGACTGCTACAGAGGTAGTATCGTTTTAATACCATTTAAAATGTCATAGAACTAAAACAGTGTAATGATGTATGAAAAATTACCTTTTGTTTTAATACCATTTAAAATGTCATAGAACTAAAACATTAATATAAGCGTCACTATTCCAAGAACAGTTTTAATACCATTTAAAATGTCATAGAACTAAAACTAAGTAGCTTTTAATGAAGATTTAACTTCTGTTTTAATACCATTTAAAATGTCATAGAACTAAAACTGATTAGCTATTGTTCCTAATGGCGGAGGTGTTTTAATACCATTTAAAATGTCATAGAACTAAAACATCATACATGATCACATATTCATCGGGATGGTTTTAATACCATTTAAAATGTCATAGAACTAAAACTATTAGACAATTATATTGTCTCACATATTAGTTTTAATACCATTTAAAATGTCATAGAACTAAAACAAACATACTTAATTCTTTCTATAACCTTTTGTTTTAATACCATTTAAAATGTCATAGAACTAAAACATATCAATCATTTTACTACTATCTTCGGGTGTTTTAATACCATTTAAAATGTCATAGAACTAAAACAATAGAATTGGAGTTTATTGTGTCAATGCAGTTTTAATACCATTTAAAATGTCATAGAACTAAAACTCTTTGTTTACTAGCTTATATGTAATTCCGGTTTTAATACCATTTAAAATGTCATAGAACTAAAACGCGACTACTAATCAATCGACGACTACTAATGTTTTAATACCATTTAAAATGTCATAGAACTAAAACTTATAATCTCTAATTTGAAGCGAATAGCTCGTTTTAATACCATTTAAAATGTCATAGAACTAAAACCTCAAATGGTTTTAATTCTAAAAGATCCATAGAAAATCAGTTATTTTAAATGATATTTATTTCTACAACATTCTATAATTATTATAACACAAATTCTTCTAATTCATTATCAATAATTAATTTATTTTCATAATTAAGTTTTACTCCATAGCTTTGACTATCAATTAAAATTATTGTTATATTATTATAAATAGCATATTTATATAATTCTTCTAATTCTTCTTTCGATAATAACTGTTTTAAGTTTACCAAAAACAAAATTTCATTTGTTTTTAAAACAGACTCTAAGTCAATTAACAAAAGTAAATTATCAAGTAAATCATTTTTATCATTTATAGATACTTTAAATAATTTAATAATATCATCAATTATTAAATCTTCGTTTAAAATTAATGGAAGATCAATATTTTTTAATATATTAGCTACACTTTTATACATTTTTTTATAAATATTAAATATTTGTTGTTTGTCTATGTCGCTTAAATTATTAATTATTTTTTTATTTAAAGAATTAAGATTTTTTTTAGAATTTAAATCAAGATCAAAAAAATTAATATATATTTCAATTTTTGATTGAAGATTTATTTCTTCATTTTGATTATCATAAAAATATAGTTCATTTGTATAATCACCATTTTTTATAAGATATAAATCACTAATAAATTTATAAAACATTTTCTTGTTTTCAATTTCAACAACTTGAATATTACTATCATTTAAAAAAATATTATTATTAAAATAATTCACTCGTAAATTCATAAAACAACCAACCTATCTTCACTATTAATTATTTTGGTATTTTCACAACCGGAAATAAATTCAATTTTTGAATATTGTTTTTCCGTTATCGTTAAAACTTGAATAATCCCTTTTTTAGGAGCTTTTTTTCTAATTCTTTCAATTAATAATTTAGATTGTTCACTGTTTAAAACTATTTTAGAATAAACAGATTCTTGCATCATTAAAAAGCCTTCATTTATTAAAAATTTTCTAAACATTATATAATTTTTTCGATCTTTTAAATAAACGTTTGGTAAATCAAAGAAAACAATTGTTCGCACTACTCTATCCCTCATAAATAAAATCCTTATATTCTTTATTTTCACTTAAAACCTTAAAAGTATTTTTCACATAAAGTTCAATAATATCTTTTAAAGTATATTTTTTTGAATTAAAAGTATAAATATTATTAAAAATATTAATTATATCAAGTTTTAAATTACTATCTAATTCTCTCTCTTGATTATAATAAACAAAAGCATCAATTATAACTCGAAATGGTTCCATTAAATCACAAGCCAAATTAAAAGGGTTAAATTCATTTTTATGGTGAATTCCTAATTGTGTTAAATACCCATTGTTAGTTATTTCTTTACTAATTGTTGATAATAAAATAGCATAGCCATAATTTAATTTAGCATTTATGATGTCGTTATTACCTCTTGAAAATTTTTTTCCAAATAAGGCATTAAAATAAACCTTAGAAGCATGTCCTTCGCGATTACTTTTATCCCCTACTCCCACTTCATCAACATAACTAAAAACAAGATTTGCTTGTTTACTTTTAATTTTTTTTAGTAAAAAAGCTTGATTTATAATTTTATTTTTAACAATTAAAGTCCATAAATTATCTTTATTTTTTAATGTCCATTTTGTTTGTTCAATGATTTTTTTACTGGAATTATGCCGAGAATAAAATGGCTGTATTTGACCATAAGGATTATGTTTTTCATCGCAAAAAATAATATTAATTTTGTTATCAGTTAATTCTTTCAATAAATAAGAAGAAATAGATACAGATATAGAATCAACTATAATTGTATCTATTTCTGATAAGTGAATATATTTTTCTTCAATATCTTTTTTAACGACTAAAAATCTATTCTTGTAACTTATTTTGGCTTGATTAGCGATGACAACTGTTCTAAAACTCATATCGACTCTCTTTAAGACCAGCAGGAGATTTAAATATTAAAGTTCCAGACTTAATATTTATCCCATTTTGTCGTCCTATTCGACTACTCATTTTTTTATCATGAAGTTTTATTTTATCTAAATTTGCATTAGTTGAATTACATTTTAACATTTTAAATATTTCTTGTATAACTTCTACTTTCGAAATACTTGTTTTATCATCATTGTTTATTTGCAAATTAAGATTTTGAAATTTATTTAATGATTTAAGTAATTTAAATTTTTCTAATTCATTACTATATAATGGATAAGAAAGTTCAATTTTATCTAATATTAAATCATATAATTCAATTATTTGTTTATCAAAAATTTCTAACCAATATTTTTTACCTTCGAAATTATTTTTATAACTTGGAATTCTTTGATTAAAAATAAAATTCAATAAATTTTTATATTTAATTTGTTCTTCTTTAGTTAACTTAAATTCAATATTATTAATAACTTCAGCAGATTTAGTACCACAACCAGTTATACAACATTTTTGATTTTTATATATTATTTCAATATTAAAAGGTATTCTATCTTTTTCTATAATATAATTATCACAGTTTAACTCTTTTATAATATAATTATTAATTTCTTCTTTTAAATTTTTCTTTTTAGTTAAAATAACTGGTATTCCTATTAATGCTTTTTCTTCTTTATTCTTTTTTTGATACTTAACTAATATCATATATGAATATTGACAAGATGTATAACCACCATATATTTTAGGATCTAAGTTTTCTTTGATATTTATTAAAGATTTATTAGAAGTTGCTTTATAAATAGTTTCTTTATAAAATGCACCAGTATTAATAAAAGTTTTTTTACTTATTAAAATATCATTTCGATATAAAGTATTGGCAATTTTTTCAATAAATTCCTTGGTATTAAATAATACTTCTCCAGTTTTTTCATCAATTTTTAAATAATTTTCATCAATACTATTAATAACATAACCATATTTTAATTCATTATAACGTTTTTCAGTAAGTAATTTTTTAACTAATTCAAAAAATTCTGATTTATTTAAAGTTCTTTTTAAATATTTTGTTTGATAAATTCCCAAAGTAATTGCTAAATAAGCATCATGAGCATGATGGTAATCATTTAAATTACGATATTTATACAATTTAAATCTTTGACGGTAATTACTAGAAATATTGGCTTTTAAATAAATTACATTGGTATTTTTATATAAGCTTTTTAAAATATTAGCTACATGTTTAGTAATTTGTCTAGTTTCAACTAATTGACGATTGATAAATCCTTCAATATCTTTGTCGGTAAAATCAGTACGCATTAAATTGTTGTACTTCTTAGAAGACATTAATTCTATTTCTTTTAAATGTTTCCACCAACCACTTTGTTTTTGAAATTCCCTTGGTAAAACTAGGTTATCACGTTTAATTTGATTTTCTTCTTTTAATACCAAGGCTTTATTATCAATAGAATCATCTTTAATTAAAGTTTGAGGTAAGATATGATCAACTTCATATTTATCTGTATATAAGTCTTCAAAAATAATAGATGTACCAGAATATAAACTTTTACCTTCTTGTAAGAAGTATAAAAATAATTTTTCTTTATCAATTTTTTCAACATTTTTAAGTTTATCTTTTAATTCTTGATAATTTTTAATTTCGGTTTTATTTTGGTCATATATATTTAATAGTCTTTTTTTCCGATCATCTTTTCTAACTTTCTTTTCATCACTTCTTGACATTTCTATACTAATATTCTTTGGTTCGTATCCCATATAATCAATTATTTCTTGAACTACTTTTAAAGCTTGATAAATTCCTCGTTTAGTAGCAGGGGAAGTAGCCAAATCACTAACTAAGGAGTAATCTAATTTCGTAATTTCTTCTTGATTATTTTCTTCTTGAATAAATTTTTGAAAATTATATTGTGGATTATTGATAATTTGCATGAAATTTTCTTTGGTTTCCCACATTAAATCCATTATTGATTTAAAAGTATTACTTTCTTCATCATAATAGTATTTTGTTTCTAACAATTTTCTTGATAAATTACTCCATCCTTTATAATTTTTAGTTAAAATAGTATTCATTTTTGGTAATAAATTAGGATATAATTCTGTAATTTCTTCTTTTAATATTTCTTTATCTTCTAAAACAGTTATTAATTCTATAATTTTTTCAGCGTCATCTATTGTTAAATTTGTATCTTTAAAAATACCATTATCACCAAAAAAATCTATATAAGAATCCATATTATTAGCAAATTTTAAATCAGATGAATAACCATCAATTCTAATATCAGCACTATCTAAATCAATATACATTGATATTTCATTGGTTGTTCTTAAATAATTTTGAAATTTTTTATCGGTTAAACTACCTTTATTTTTTAAGAAAAATTCTTTATATATTTTATGTTGAAATGCTAAATCTATTTCTTTATCATTTATTTTAATTTGCTTTAATTCATTTAAAACTTTAAATTTTGAATATAAAAGAGAATTATTAGGAATAGCATATTCATCTAATAAATAACTAGATTTACCTATCATTCTATAAATAAAATTTTTAGCTGATTTTCGAATATCAACAACTTCTTCAAAATTATAAGGCGTTATTTTTCCTTTACTTTTTCTTACCATCCAAGCAAAAGGATGATTTTCATTTGCAACTAAAGGTCCAACATAATAAGGAATTCGAAATTTTAAAAGTTTAACAATTTTATATTCGCCTTTTACTTTTTCTAACAAAAAATGATAATATTGTCCTTGATTTTCAAGAATAATTTTTAGTTCGGCTAGATTTAATTGATAAGGAAATTTACCATTTTGGGTATCAGCTATTCTTGGCAAGAAAGAACTATTTTCCATACTATCTAATATCTTTTTAATTTGTTCTTGATTTTCCTTAGTAGTTATTTGTTCCAAAACTTTTTTTAATTCATTAGTAAATTCGGTATAAGTTAATTGATTTCTTATATATTTAGTATAAACAGATAATTCTTCTTTATTATCTTTAATTTTATCTTTAAATAGTCTTCTAAAATTACTTTGATAAGGACGAATTAAATCTTTAATAAGGTGTAAATCCTTCTTTTGTTTATTATAATTAGCAACCATTAAATTAGAAATACTAGCACTATCTTGATTTTTAAAAAGTTGTTTTAAAGAAATCATATCATATAACTCTTTAAAAGCATTAATTACTTCAAATTCTTCTGGTAATTCACTTTGTAATTTATCTATTTCCTTATCTATATTTATATCTGTAAAATCTATCTTTTTAACATTTTCGATATTTTTAGCAAATAAATTTTCTAAATTAGCATTACTGCCAGCTAATAAAGATGCTATTTCTTTACTAACTTTATTGTGAAATTGCGTTGTTAATTCTTTTATAATTGCTTTCTTTTTATCATTTTTATTTTGAATATAAAAGGCATTTTCTAATTCTTTTAGATTAATATTATCAATACTTGGTTCTTGATTATAAATATCTGTACATATTTCAAAAATTGTATTTAAAACTTCTTCTAATTTTTCTCGAACATTGATTTTTTCGATATTAAATTCGTCCATATTATAATTAAAATTACCACGATATTTAATAATATGATGAATTGCTAAGTAAATAAGGCGAAGATCCTCTTTTTCTTTATTAATAATTAATTTTTTTCTTAAATGATAAATAGTTGGATATTTATTATCTACGCAACTAATCATTCTTTTATTTTGATAAATTACTTCTCTTTTTAAATTACTAAAAATTTCTTTTTTATCGTAATTAGTTAAAGGTATTTTTTTATTTTTAATATCATCAGGACTAATATTACTTGTTTTTAATTTTTGAAAAAAAGTAGGATCAACTTTATTTATTTCTTCTCTAAACTCATCTTGTAACAATCTAATTCTCTCCCGTCTTCTGTCATATCTTCTCCTTGTACTTCGAAAATTTCTTCTATCAACAGCTGTTGTTGCCATGTCAAATAATCTAACTCCCCATAAAGATTTTTGTTTATTACCTTTTTTAATTATGTTAAAATTATCATCAATAACAGCATAACCTACTGATGCTGTTCCAATATCAAGTCCAATATTATAATCTTTTTGCATATTGACATACCTCCTATAATATGTTATATTTAAGTAGTCTTAATACCATTTAAGATGTCATAGAGAGTTAAAATAAAGGTTTACCCTAAACATTAACTTATGAAACTGGTTAGCCAGTTTTTTTTATGACAAAAATTAATTTTTGAAAAATTAAGTACTACCATCTAAATAGATGATACCATATTTTGGAAATTTTTACTATTAATTTTTAATTTAAAAAACCAGTTACTCTTTCTGAATAACTGGATTTTTCATTATCATTAAATTGTTATATATTATTTTTTATAATAATTCTTATTTTTATAATAATTTTTATTTTTGTAATAGTATTTATTTTTATTATTATTTTTCTTTTTTAAAGGAACTTTATTACTTTCTTCAATTACATCTTCCGGATGATTGTAAATAACGTTTTCTTGTAAAGCCTGTTTTTTCTTTAAAGGTTTTACAAACACTTGCAAATATGTCCAAAAAATACCAATTAAAAGCGCTAATGCTGCAATATAATAAAATGTTAAATTCCAAGAATCATTATATTTTGTAACAGTTTCTAAAATATTTATCATAATACCACCTTCTTATTCTTCCCATTTTTTTTTAAATCTATGCAGCTCGTGTTTGAATTTCTGCTATTTTTTCAAGAACTTCTTTGGCATTTTCATCAGTAATACCAGTAAAACCTAATTCTTTTAAAGCTTGAGCTGTTACAGTATTTAATTCTTCAGTTCGACTTAATTTTTCTTCATGTTTTCTTTCAATTTCTTGAACAAAACGACGATGTGTCTCAGCTATCTTACTCTTAGCTGCTCCCCCATTATTATAAAGAGCAAAAGCACTAAAAATGATACTTTCAAAATTAAATTGTTGATCTTGATTGAATAAAAATTCCATAGGATCAGTAAAGCCCATTAATTTAGAAACAAAACAAAGTAAATATTTTAATTCTTTACTATTACCCATACTTTGTAAATAATGATATAAGTAAACATAAGTATTATAAGTATCTTTGGTATGATCATCATGAAGTCTATCTTTTAAAAGCGAAATAATATCGGTTAAAATTTCAACTTCTTTACGATTAAACCCTTTTAAATCGATTAGATTACTTCCTGATAAAGCAACTTTAACACCTTCATTTAACTTTGTATCTATTTTAATAATATATTCTCCATCTATCTCTATATTATCTAAATCTGCTTCTTTTTTAATTTCCAATAATTGCATTAATCTAGTTGCTTTCTCACTTGGCCAATCTTCTAGTTTATCAAGAGCTAAATAATTATATAACATTTGTCTTGAAACTCCTAAATATTTTGCTAATCTTACTTTTGAAACTCCTATTTCGGATAGTATATTATTAATTTTACTCATCCTAGTACCTCCTCTAAACTAATTTTATCAAATTCTTTATTTTTGTCAATAAAATAATAATATTGGTTAAAAAAACCATTGATTATAATAAATACCATAATTTTTCATTATTTTTTAAAACTTCTTTAATAATTCCTCCGCCTAAACATTCTTCGCCTTGATAAAGAACACAAGCTTGTCCTGGAGTTACAGCTTTAACATCATGATAAGAAACCAAAATTTCGCCATTTTCTAAATATTTTATTTTAACAGGAATGTCCTTTTGGCGGTATCGAAATTTAGCGGTTGCTTGTTCTGGCCTTAAATCACTAAGAAAATTCATGCTTTCAACGATGCAACTATCACTTTTTAAATACTCATTATTTTCTCCAAAAGCAACATATAAAACATTCTTCTCTAAATTCTTACCAACTACAAACATTTTATCTTGATTTCCCCCAATATTTAAACCTTTTCGCTGACCAATTGTATAATACATAAGACCCGAATGCTCCCCTACTTTTTCCAAAGTTTCAATATCAAGTACATCACCAGGTTTACTAGGTAAATAATTTTTTAAAAATTCTTTAAAATTTCTTTCACCAATAAAACAAATTCCAGTTGAATCTTTTTTAGTAGCAGTAATTAAATCATATTTTAAAGCAATTTCTCGCACTTCACTTTTAAGTAAATTACCAATTGGAAACAAAACATTTTTTAATTGTTCTTTTGTAAGTTGGGATAAGAAATAAGTTTGATCTTTATTATCATCAACTGCTCTTAAAAGTTTACCATCTTGAATTCTTGCATAATGTCCAGTTGCAATAAAATCGGCTCCTAATTTTAAAGCTTCTTTAATGAATAAATCAAATTTAATATATTTATTACACATAATATCAGGATTTGGAGTTCTCCCCTTTTTCAATTCATCTAAAAAGTAAGTAAAAACAAAGTCCCAATATTCTTTTATAAAATCTACTCGATACAAAGGAATATCTAATTTTTTACATACTGCTAAGGCATCATTATAATCACTTTCCTGAGGACAAATCGGTTTATCTAAATTAGGATTTCCTAAATAATCATTATTAATACTACTATCCCAATTTCTCATGAAAAGGCCAATTACTTCATATCCTTGTTGTTTTAAAAGAATTGCAGCAACACTAGAATCAACGCCACCAGACATTCCAATAACTACTTTCTTTTTCATTAATACCACCACATTTACTAAACATGTATATTATACATCAAATCACTATAAATAACAATTTTATTTTTCTAAAAAGTTAAAAAAAGTTCATTTATTTTTTTAAATGAACAAAGTGAAAAATTTCATCACAAAATCAGCTAAAAAAGTTTCATATAAAGTCGAAATTAATAAAACAATACTTGAAAATAATAATACTTGAAAATATTTTTTCATAAACTCGTTATTATTAATATTTTTTCTTAAAAATAAAACTTTAAATAAGCGAATCGATAAATTAATACCATAAAACGATACCAACATATAAATAAGTAAGTTTAGAAGTTGCGTTGGAAATAAGTAAAGAATTCCTCCTAAAATACCTTTAAAACTATAAAGAGAAATAATTATTCCCACCGAAAAACCAGTTATTAAACTTTTAAAATATAAAATAAACGGATTTAAAACTATCCCAATTATTGATATACCAAAAATAAAAAGTAAAAGTAAATAGAAAAAATTAACTCCCAAGTTATTTAAAAAATTTCCTATGTAATTAATACTTTCATTATTTTTAAGATTTAAAAAATAAGTTTCAACAATCTCTCCTACTTCTTTTTTGTCATTATAACTTAATATATTTGCTAAAACAATTCCTGATAAAAAGCCTAAAATAATAATTGTTATTAAGAATAAATACTTGTATTTATTTTTCTTTAATTCTTGCCAAAAATTTTTCTTTTTCATTATTCACCCAATTAACTTTATGAAGAAATTAAAAAAAAAGTACTAGTTTTTGTACTTTTTAAAATAATCTTAAAATATCATTGAAAGTTACATAAATTAGTAAAGCTAGTAATAAGAAAAATCCAATATTATGAATTAAATTCTCCGTTTCAGCTTTGACTGGTTTTCCTTTTATTTTTTCAATTATTAAGAATAAAATTCTTCCTCCATCAAAGGCTGGGAAAGGAATTAAATTCATAATACCAACATTGATACTTAAAAGCGCAATTAAATTTAAAATGCTATACCAACCCATACTTCTTGTCATATCAACAGCTGTATAAATTCCAACTGGTCCAGATAATTGACTAAGACTAACACCACCAATAAATAATTCTTTTAAAGTAATAAATACTTGTCTAGAAATTGAATAGAATTTTTGAAAACCATATTGAAGTGATTTTAGAAAACCTTTTTCTAAGGTATTGGTAAATTGAATTCCAAATCCGTATTGTTTTTCTTCTTTTTCTTCCCCAGTTAAAGGTGTAACTTCATAGGTATAAACCTCACCATCACGTCTAACTTCAAACTCTGTTGTTTGACCGTCTTGAATAGTTAGATATAATTGCACATCATCTAAGGTTTTGGTTCTTTTTCCAGCAATGGATATAATTTCATCCCCTGTTTCAAGACCAACAAGAGCAGCTGGAGAATCCGGAATAACATAAGGTATATTCGTTGATAAATCTGGACTACCAAAAATTAAAGCGGATAAAAACAAAATCAAAATTGCTAATATAAAATTATTTCCCGCTCCAAAAAACATTACTAAAAATCTTTGCCAAACAGGTTTTGATTGCATAAGATTTTCTTTTTTAACGTTTTTATCTTCTTCTAAACCTTCGCCAGCTAATTGTACAAACCCACCAACAGGAATTGCTCGAATACAATAAATTGTTTCGCTAACTTTTTTCTTAGCTTTTAATTTTTTTTCACGTCTTTTTTTGGTGCTATAAATTACTGGTCCCATACCAATTGAAAATTCATAAACATGAATTTTAAACATCTTTGCAAAAATAAAATGACCAAATTCATGCACTAAAACAATAAGACCTAATATAAAAATAAAATATATAATTGATACAATCATGTTTCCTCCTAAAATAATCCACTGATAAGTATATATGTCATTGTAACAAAAATAATACTGTCAAGTCGATCTAATACTCCCCCATGACCTGGTATTAAATTACTAAAATCTTTTATCCCCTCATGTCTTTTGATAGACGATTTTATTAAATCCCCAAGTTGACCGATAATTGTTAATAGTAAAGTCAATATGATAACTAAATAAACATTTTGATAATCTAACATAAATATATAAAATAAACTAGCAACAATACAACCTACTAAACTCCCTCCAATACAACCTTCAACTGTTTTATTTGGTGATATTAAAGGAGCAACTTTATGCTTACCAAACGCTTTACCTGTAAATAAGGCAAAAGAATCAGTTACTGTTGTAATTAATAATAAATAAATCAGTAAATAAATATCTTTGTTACGAATATGAAGAAAATTATTAAAAGAAATACCAATAAATAAAGTAATTCCCATTAAATAAAAAGCATCTTTATAATTATATTTTTCTTGATTATTAATAAACACTAACATTAAAAGATAAATAAATATTAAAATAGTTAAAATTCGATAATCAAAATCAATTAATAGGTTACTTTCAAAAACATTAGATAAAATAATAAAAGCAGTTAATAAATAAGTAATTATTTTTATAACAAGCGGTAAATTCTTTTTTAATCTTAATAATTCATAAATGGCAATCATTCCTAAAACAGTAATAAACATATAAAATGGCCACGAACCAATTAGTAATAAAGGAACGAAAATTATTAGCATAACAATTGCACTTATAACTCTTTCTTTCATATCGCCTCCAAATCTTACTATCCACAAAAATGATTATACACTTCTCTTAAAAAAATAGCAAGAAAAAAAAGAGTATTTCTACTCTCCAACATAAACATTTGCTACTTTACGTGATCCTTTTTGTTCAAATTTTAAAGTTCCCGTAACTGTTGCAAATAAAGTATCATCGCTTCCTTTTTTAACATTTAATCCAGGATGAACTTTGGTTCCTCTTTGACGATAAATAATTGAACCAGCACTAATATATTCACCATCACTAGCTTTAGCACCAAGTCGACGTCCGGCTGAATCACGACCATTAGTTGAAGAACCTTGTCCTTTTTTATGAGCAAACAACTGAATATTTAATTCTAATTTCATCTTTAAACACCTTCCTTTACTTGAATATTTTTTGGATACTTAGTACTTAATTTTTCTAATAAATCTAACATATTATTTATTAGAGTTAAAGTAATCTTATCAAAACTTTGAATTGTAATTTTTATATTACCACTTTTTACTTCATAAGATATGGCTTTGGCATTAAAATCTATAATAGCATTGAGACTTGTTATTACAATACTACTTACCGCACTGCAAACAATGTCTTTATCATAATCAGCATATAAAGCATGACCGGTAATTAAAATTTTTTCTTTGCTTTTTTTTACAAGAATCATAATTAACCAATTTTTTTAATTTCAACTTTTGTATAAGGTTGTCTATGTCCTTGTTTTTTTCTGGTTGAGGTTGTATTAGGTTTATATTTAAAGATTTTAATTTTAGAACCTTTACCATGTTTTAAAATAACACCTTCAACACTTGCATCTTTAATAGTTGGATTTCCAATTGTATTATCTTTCATTAAAACTTCTTCAAATGTAACTTTATCACCAATAGCTCCATTTAATTTTTCAACATAGATAATACTTCCTTCTTCAACATAGTATTGTTTACCACCTGTTTTAATAACTGCTTTCATTTTTCCTCCTTTTTTCTAGACTCGCTTTAAAGGTACAAATTTCTTTGTTTCTAACCTTTTCAAGGCGGTTTGAGCTTAGAGGCTTCAAACATATAGATTTTATCATAGAAAAATCTCTAAGTCAAACATTTTTTTACTCCCACTCAATAGTTGCTGGGGGTTTTGAAGTTATATCATACACAACCCGATTAATATGATTTACTTCATTAACTATTCTTTTGGATATAATTTCTAAAACATCATAGGGAATTTTTGAGAAATTGGCCGTCATAAAATCATCAGTTGTAACAGCTCTTAATGCTAACATATAATCATAAGTTCTTTCGTCTCCCATAACCCCAACCGATTTTATATTAGTTAAAACGGCAAAATATTGATTAATATCTTTATCAAAATTATGCTTTTTTATTTCTTCTCGGAAAATATAATCGGCATCTTTTAAAATAGTCAGTTTTTCTTCGGTAATCTCACCAATAATTCGAATAGCAAGCCCTGGCCCTGGAAATGGTTGGCGATTAACTAAATCGAAACTCAAACCAAGTTCAATACCAACTTGTCTTACTTCATCTTTAAATAAATCTCGAAGGGGTTCAACGATTTCTTTAAAATCAACATGTTCTGGTAACCCTCCAACATTATGATGACTTTTAATAACGGAACTTTTGCCAATACCCGATTCAACAACATCCGGATAAATCGTTCCTTGAACTAAATAATCAACTGTTCCAAGTTTTTTAGCTTCACTTTCAAAAACACGAATAAATTCTTCCCCAATAATTTTTCGTTTCTTTTCAGGATCGGTTACATCTTTTAATTTTTCTAAAAAGCGATCCTTGGCATCAACTTTAATAAAATTAACATCTTCTCTATTACCAAAAGTCTTAACAACTTCCTCAACCTCGCCTTTTCGAAGAAGTCCATGATCAACAAAAATGCAAGTTAAATTAGAACCAACCGCAGATGATAATAAAGAAGCTGCAACACTTGAATCAACGCCACCTGATAGAGCACAAAGAACTTTTTGATCTTTAATTTTTTCTTTTAATTCCAAAATTTTGTTTTTAACAAACATATCCATTTTCCAAAGACCCTTGCAACCACAGATATTTTTAACAAAATTTTCAATTATTTTTTCCCCGTTTTTTGTATGATTTACCTCAGGATGAAATTGCACTCCATAAAATTTTTTTTCTAAATTAGCAAATCCGGCTATTTCACAAGTTTTCGTTTTCGCAATTTTTAAAAAATCAACTGGCAATTTCGAAACATAATCTGTATGACTCATTAAACAAATATTTTTAACTTCTAATCCTTTAAATAAAGGTATATTATTTTGAAGTTCTACTTCCATTTGCCCATATTCACGTTTAGTAGCTCTTTGAACTTCTCCTCCAAGCGCCTCGGCCATAAATTGCATACCATAGCAAATTCCTAAAATTGGAATACCAAGTTCAAAGATTTCTAAGTCACATGAGGGAGCATTCTCTTGATAAATACTAGCTGGTCCACCCGTAAAGATAATTCCTTTGGGCTTAATTTTTTTAATTTCAGAAATTGTAATTGTATAAGGGCGAATCTCAGAATAAACATTTTTTTCACGGACACGTCTTGCAATTAATTGATTATATTGTCCACCAAAATCAATAATTAAAATTTTCTCTTCCATATAACCTACTCAACATCCTTCGTGAATACATCATGTGCTCCACCTTCCCGAATACTAACACTTGAAACAAGGGTAAGACGAGCTTTTTCATGTAATTCTTTAATCGTAATAGCTCCACAATTACACATCGTAGATTTTATTTTTTCAAGAGTAACATTTAAATTTTCTTTTAAAGAACCAGCATAAGGAATATAAGAATCGACTCCTTCTTCAAAAGTTAATTTGGTTTTATTACCACCTAAATCATATCTTTGCCAATTTCTAGCCCGATTTGAGCCTTCTCCCCAATACTCTTTATAAAATGACCCATTTTTCTTAACAATTTTCGTTGGACTTTCATCAAAACGAGCGAAATAGCGACCCATCATCACAAAATCAGCTCCCATAGCTAAGGCTAAAGTTATGTGGTAATCATGAACGATTCCCCCATCTGAACAAATTGGAATATATTTGCCAGTTTCTTGAAAATACTCATCCCGAGCTTTGCAAACATCCATTAAACTACTAGCCTGTCCTCGACCAATTCCCTTGGTTTCTCTAGTTATACAAATTGAGCCACCGCCAACCCCAACTTTAATAAAATCAGCTCCGGCGTCTGCCAAATACTTAAATCCTTCCGCATCAACAACATTACCAGCGCCAATTTTAACATTTTCACCATAATGCTCGCGAACAAAGTCAATCGTTTCCTTTTGCCAAATTGAATAACCATCACTAGAATCAATACATAAAATATCAACTCCAGCTGCAAGTAAAGCCGGAATTCTTTCTTTATAATCACGCGTATTAATACCAGCTCCAACAATATAACGTTTTTTAGCATCTAAAAGCGAATTGCTATTATTCTTTCTATCATCATAATCTTTGCGAAAAACTAAATATTTTAAATTTTCTTCTTTATCAAGAATTGGTAAACAACTAATTTTCTTCTCCCAAATTAAATCATTAGCTTCTTTTAAAGTAATACCTTCAAAAGCATAAACTAAATCTTCCTTTTTGGTCATAAATAAAGAAATTGAATCATCTAAATTATCTCTTGATAAACGATAATCTTTATCAGTTACAAGTCCTAAAAATTTGCCATTATCAAGTCCATTACTAGTTATCATAACGGTTGAATGCCCTGTTTTTTCAACTAAATCAACTACTTCTTTTAAAGTAGCAGTTGGCTTTACATTGGAATCACTAATAACAAAGCCAGCTTTATTCTTTTTAACATTTTGAATCATCTTGGCTTGTGACTCAATACTTTGGGAACCGAAGATAAAAGATACTCCCCCTTCCCTAGCTAAACTAATCGCCATATTCTCTCCAGAAACAGATTGCATGATAGCAGATACCATTGGGACATTTAAACTAATCGCTGGTTCTTCTCCCTTCTTAAAAGCAACAAGCGGAGTCTTTAAGGAAACATTTTCCGGAATACACTCCTTAGTTGTTAAATTAGGTAACAATAAAAACTCACTAAAAGTTCTTGAAATATCAGGTAATATTTTACTCATTTTTCCTCCTCTAATTTTTACCATATTATATATTGAATTTTCAAACTTGGCAAGATAAATTTTAAAAATATTTTTTTCTAACTATTAATATTAAAAAGAATACTGTCTCTAGTTAGTATTCTTATTCTTAAATTTATTTATTAACTTTAAATTCTAAATAATAACATTATTCATCTTTTTACTCAGCTGTAATAAGTATTTCTTTATCACCATAAAGATAATATCTATAAGTTCCTGTTGCAAAGGTTGAATTTCCATCAGTAGATGTAACTCCAAACACGTCATCCTAATTAAAAGCATTGTCTGATTTGTTTATAACTTCTGATATTTGATTATGATTGCTGTATTGAACAGTGTCTATGCCAAAAGCATGGTCACCAATAGTTTGAACATTAGCTCCTAGTTCTACTGTTTCAAGATAATTAAAGTAAAATGCATAATTGCCTATTGTAGTTACACTATCAGGGATTATTACATTTATCAAATCATTTCCCCAAAATGCCATATCAGCTATCGAAGTTACACTATCAGGTATTATTAAACTTGTTAATTCATTTAAAGCAAAAGTACTATTACCTATTGTAGTTACACTATCGGGTATTACTACACTTGTTATTCTTGCTGAATCAACTTGATAGTCATATTGAAAAGCATTATCACCTATTGATGTTACTAGATAACCATTTATAGTTTTTGGTATAATTACATCAATTCCACAAGACTTGTCATAGTCAGTTATTGTAATTGTGGAATTATTAATTATCGTTGTAAAGCAACTAGCATCAACAACTTCAACTAACCGAAATTTTAATAAATCATCTCTTAATCTTTCGGTTCTCGTTTCATGAGGATCACCATAAGATAAAACTATCTCATACCATATATCTTCTTCCGTATAAGTATTTTTTCCATCAATTGTAAATTCAAAATATGGTAAATTTACATATGCAGTTTTAATGATATTGTTTTCTTCCAAATACGTTAACGCTTCTTCATAAAACCAATTATTATCTAACCATTGTTGAAAAGTATAACCGTATCTTGTTCCAGTTCCTCGACAAAAACTTTCATAAGATTCACCTTCCCACATATTATCTTCCTCGGAACCAAAAATACTTGTTAAATATGTTACACAAACACTTACTTCTTCTTCAGTTATATTGCTATTATGTTTATAACCACTAATACTGTAAGGCATAGCATTTTCTATTGTTAATTGATTAGTTTCGTTGTAATGCATATAAATATCCCCAACTACTAATTGAGTATTATTAGTACCTGTTCTATTATAATTAAAAGCTGCATAGGTTATTCCTACTGTAAATAATAATATAACTGTAATAACTACTCCTATTATTAAAACCTTTTTTCTTTTCATACAAACTCCTTTTCCCTTTATTCTAATAAGATTATAAATTAAACTATAAGCTTTCTAATTCTTTTTTTACATTAAAAAGACATATAAAAACTTAGTAAATAATTTACTATTTCTTATATGTCTAATTTTTAATCTTTTTAACTACTAAGTAAATTAGTTGTTATTTCTTGAATAACAAATCGATTGTCTACATATTTTAAGATCATTTTTTTAGATCCTGTATAACTATAATTTGTCTCATCAAATCTTTTCGATAAAGCAAATATAACTGTAACTTCATCACTATCTATTCGAACATCTACAACATCATGTTTTAAAGTTTGATATGAAAACTCCGAAAAAGTAAGAACAACTGTATCATCTCTTAAAAAAAGACGAACTCGATCATTTTCTTGAAAATTACTGTTAAAAGTTATATTTAAATTATCAATATTTAAATATTTTTTAAAAGCTGTTTTTAAATCACTAAAAGAAATTTCTTTTTTACTAACTAAACAATTTTCTTCCTCTTCCTCACAAAGAATATAATCGCCTTCAAGTCCCCAAATATAATAAGTTGCAAACTGAATTAAGTCATTATTTTTTAAATTATTAGTATCAATTTGATAAATATTATATAAAAAACTTCTTGAATCTTTAATAAAATTTAAAACATCTTCTTCTTTTAGACCATAATCTTTTTTGATATAATCTTGGCAAACTGTTGCTGTATCACATTCTAAATTCTTATCCTCTTTTAAATAATTATTATATAAAACAAAAATTAATAAAATAAGAGCAATAAAAATAATAATTGTAAATAAAATACTAACAAAACTTTGTATATGATCATTTACAGTTTTATTTTTATTTTTAGAAAGATCGGTATTTAAATTTTCTTTAGGTTCTTCTTGTTTAACTTCCTCTATATTAAGAGGTTTTACATCTTGCAATACTTCTTCATTTAAATTATTTTCTTCCTTAGATATTAAATCAACTCCATCTAAAATTTTTTTGGTTTTATTAGTGTTATTATTTTTTTTATAATAATTATTTTTTTCATTATAATAATATTTCTTCTTTTTCTTACTCATAAACTACCTATTCTTCTACTTTAAACTCACTTAAAGATCCATCTTCATTCATAATTTTATTAATTGATGTCGTAGCATTTTTTAATTTTTCATCACACGCCTTAGCAAGCTTTAAAGCTTCATTGTATTTATTAATAGCATCATCTAATAATATTTCTCCACTTTCAAGTTCTTTAACAATTGTTTCTAGTTTTTTAATATTTTCTTCAAAACTAACTTCTTTTTCATCTTTTTTCATATATCATATCCTCCAACTTATATCATTTTTAAAACTTTTTGAAATTCATAATCTTTATTAATATCTTCTAATCTTGTAATTACTAATTTTCCATTTGAAAATTTATAAAATTCTTCCTTTTCGTCTTTACTTTTATATTTTTTATATTCTAATAACTCACCATTTAAAACGGTTATTTGTTCATTTTCTTTGCCATTAATTTCATTTTGAATTGAAATATAAAATTTATCACTTATAATTTGTCTTTTTACTTCTTTATAAAGAACATCTAAATCCAAAATATTATGATTACTTATCATAGCATTTATAAAGGTTGCTTCATTAAATTCATCTGTTGTTTTTACTTGAAAAATAATTGAAGTATTTAAATGGGCATTTTTATAATTATAACAATATTTAAAATATTGATCATTTTTATCTCTTATTAATATTTTTGAATTACCATTATTAGTATATTTTTTAATCAATATTTCGCCATTTGCACCTTCATAAGTAATTTTATTTAAAAGAAAATTATCATCTTCTAAATAAAAAGTTGTTACATAATTTTTACCTAAAATTTGAACCGAAATTGGATCAGTTTCTAAAAAACCAAGAGAAATATGCAAAGAAATATCTTTTATTAGACTATATAAAGTAACTTCAATGGTATCATAAGAAAGTCCTATATTGGTTACTAACGGATTTAGAAGATTATATTTTTTAGCAATTTTTAAAAGTAATGCTTCGGGATCTCTTGTCTCTTTCTTTAAATATTCATTTAAAGTTTTTGCAAATTGATAATTTTTATATTGAATTTTCCCCTTGTTCATGTATATTCAAAACCTCACTTTCTATAAAACCATCTTTTAATTTTGATTTAATTTTATCCCCTACTTTAACATCTTTAATTGATGTAATTGTCATATCTTGATTATATGTAATTGTATATCCTCTTTTTAAAGTTGTAATTGGATTTAATATTTCCAGTTTATTCAATAAAGTTTGATAATTATTTGTTTTATTTATTAAATATTTTTCCATATTATTATTAATTTTTTTTATTGTATCATTGTATAAATATATTTTATCAATATATAAAACACTAGGATTTTTAAAAATATAACTGGCTTTAATTAAATTTAAAGTATTTATTTTATTATTTAGATAAGCTTTAATATTGGAATTTAATTTTTCAAATAAAGAATCAAAAAGTTGTTCTTTAGCTTCATAAATTATAACCGGATTTTTGAATATTCTTCTATCCGTTAAATTTTTTAACCTTTGACTTGCCATATTTAATTTCGTTGTCATGGCTTTTTGAAGTCTAATTGTAACTTGTTCCAAATAATTTTTAACATCTGGTAAATTAGGAACAGCCATCTCAGCGGCTCCGGTTGGGGTTGGGGCTCTTTTGTCAGCCACAAAATCAGCAATTGTAAAGTCAATTTCATGACCAACGGCCGAAATTATTGGAACCTTCGCTTCATAGATAGCTTTAGCAACAATTTCTTCATTAAAAGGCCACAAGTCTTCAAGAGAGCCACCTCCTCTACCTACAATTAAAACATCTAAATCATAAGTATCGGCCATTTTTATTTTTTTAACTATATCTTGACTTGCTAAATCACCTTGCACGAGTGCTGGAAATAAAATGGTTTCACAAAGGGGCCAACGTCTTTTAATAGTTGATAAAATATCCTTAATAGCTGCTCCTGTTGGAGCAGTAACAATACCAATTCTTCTTGGAATCTTCGGAATTTTTTTCTTATGACTTTCTAAAAACAATCCTTCTTTTTTAAGTTTTTCTTTTAACTGTTCAAAGGCTAAATATAAAGACCCAACTCCATCTTCCATAATTTCTTCGACATAAATTTGATAAGAGCCACTGGCTTCATAGACACTTACTCTTCCAGTTACTAAAACTTTCATACCATCATATAACTGAAATTTAACCAAACTGGCATAAGTTTTAAACATAATAGCATTGATTCTTGATGTTTCATCTTTTAATGTAAAATAAAAATGTCCTCTTGAATGGTTTTTAAAATTAGAAATTTCCCCTTTTAAGAAAACGATACCAAGATTTGGATCGTTATCTATTTTATATTTTAAATATTTATTTAATTGCGTAACAGTAATATAATTATTCTTTTCCATTTAAATCCTCATTATGATAAATTGCATCCATTGCTGCATTTATCATTTTAACAACATTTAAATCACTGTATTTTTTAGCAAGTTCAATTGTTTCATTAATACAAACAACTGCTGGAGTATCTGTATACATAAGTTCATAGATTCCAAGCGATAAAATAGCTTTATCAACTTTACTAAGTCTATCAATAGTCCAATCTTTTAAATATAAATTAGCTAGCTTGGATATTTTTTCTTGATTTTTAAGAACTCCATCAATTGAACTTTTAACAAAGTCATTTTCAATTTCTAATTGTTCTTTAATTAAAGTATTAACATCATATTTTACATTTGTATTTTCTAAAATATAAACTTGATACAACACTTTAATAATTATATCCCTTAACTCGGATCTATTTTTCATAAAACCACCAACTTCATTGTATCATAAAATCTTAAAAAATTTTAATATTTTTTGTACAATTTCTAAAAATATAGTAATAAATCGTTTAAAAAAAGAATTTTTAGAAGAAGTATCATTCGCATTATCATCATCAGTAGTATTATTTTCGTCATCTTCTTTGCTAGTATCATCTTTTTCTTCTTCTTTTTCGGTATTTTCTTCTTCTAGGTCATCGTCATTATCTTCAATATTTTCTTCTTTTAAATATAAATTACCAAATTCTTCACTATAAGCAACCCACATATTGGCAGAAATTTTTATCCAAAGATAATCATCTCTTTGCTCTTCTTCCAAAATATTATAAAAACCTGGATTAATATAACCTAATATTTCCCCATTTGGCTCTTTTCTTACTCGTAAATTTGAAACAGTTATTTCATATTGCGATACTTCTTCATTTCTTTGAACGGGACTTCCTAAATAAGAAATAGGCAGTGTATATTCATATTTTTCAAAGTCTTCCCAACCTTTATCATTCCAAGCTTTATTGCGATTTTCTGTTTTAAACCAACCAAAATGTAGATGTATTCCTGTTGCTTGTCCAGTTTCTCCCGTATAACCAATTATTGTGTTAGAATCAACTTTTTGACCGTTTTTAACAGAATAACTATCTAAATGATAATGTAGACCTGTTTTCCCAAGCCTTGGATACTTAACGTATACATATTTAGCTCCGGTTGAATCAGTTCCACAACCAGTAATCTCTCCATCTTCAATAGCATATTGGGCTAATTTTTTATCATTAGTTCCGTAATCTACTCCTTGATGAAACTGGTTTTTTCCAGTAATGGGATTTATTCTATTACCAAAGGTACTTGTTATATAAGGATCAAAATTTTTAAATATTAATTTACCATTTTTACTCATTTTCCACCTCCTAAAATATTTTATTAAGCTTAAATAAAAAAGAATAATTAGATAATCTAAGTTTCTAATTATTCTACTCAACCATTTCACCAATTTTTTTAAAAATAAATTTAATAACAGAATCAACCGTATTTTCCAATTTTTCGGAAATATTTAAAGAGGTTTTACTCGTTTTTGATGAATAATCTTTTTCTTCTTGTAAGTAAGACTCCAAAGATACATCTAAACCGGCTTGAATATCTTTCTCAAACTGTTCAATCATTTGGTTAGTTAAGTTAACTTTCTCCCCTTGCATTCTTTCATAATAACCATTTGAATAAGCAAAAAATAAAGCTAAAAAGCCAAGAATTAATAAAAAAAGAAAAACTTTACTAACTTTTTTTAAATCTAATTTCATCTTATCACCACTTAAAATATACTAAATATTTTATTCAGTTTTTGTCGTTTTAAGACTATTTAAATAATTATATAAACAATTAGCAACTACTTTTAAAGAATTACTAACTTCTTCAATCGTATTATCAACTCCCCCTACTTCAATTAAAATAACATTAGGACTAATATCTTGATTGTAAACACCATTAACACCAGCCCCTTGTTTTTCATAAATGCCCCTCGATAAGCCTTTATAATTTTCATTTAAATAATCATTTAATTTAGTTAATACTTTTTTATTTTCCTGATAATTAGGATTTTCTAAACCTAGTAAAAACATAACTTTGGCATAACTTACTCCATCAATTGTCGTTGTCGTTGCTTCTCTTTTAACACTATCTCGGTGGAGATCAACAAAATACGTTATAGTATCATATTCACTTCTCCTTGTTTCTAATAAATCTCTACTTACTTCATAAGCCATACTATAAGCCATATTTTTACTATTTAAAATATCAATTGTATTTTCACTTTCAACAAGACTAGAAATTCCTAACTTTTTTAATTCTTCTTCAAGAATATAACTAGCTGTTTTGACATTAGGAACTATGTTATATACATCGTTTTTTGTATAAGAATATTCTTCACTTGAATGCGTATTATAAATATAAAAAAGAGGTTCTTCGGTATTATATAAAACTTTATTTACCTGAGACAAATCTTCATTTAAGCTATTATTTATTTTAAAATGCGAATCATTTTTTTTTAAACTTTTAATATAAAGATCAACAAAATCTATTTTATAAAAACTAGTATTTTCTTTTTGAAAACTTTTTGTTAAAACATCTAAAAAAATACTTGGTAAATTCTTTAATTCTTTTTGATAACTAATGTATAAAGATAATGTTAATAAAGCTATGATAAAACTTGGAAATATTACTTTTTTTAGTTTCATGATTATCACCAATCAATTTTATGTAAAAGAAAAAAAGATTATGATTAAATCTTTATTCTGTAAAATAGCCAACTTCAGTTAAACTTCGCGAATTACCGATTATGGTTTGAATAGTAGTAGCACTTTTATCTTTATAAAAAAGAGCAATTGAACCACCACCATCTAAATTAGTTCCGGTTTGACAATTTAGATCTAACATAATATTAATTAAATCATTTCTTGATAAATCGCTTCCAGTAATTAATACAAAATTATTGGTATTAACTTGACAAATTGCTTGTCTATTAACTTTACTAGAAATACTTGGCATACTTGTTGTAATATTACTTTTTACCCCATTAACTACTAAAGGGGAAGCAAACGTAAAAGTATTTTTAATGCCAGATGCTATTACTTCGTTAGCCCAAGTTCTTTTAGCATTTATTTCAGCTTGAGTACTTGCTTTGCTGTCTGTAAATATTCGCAGTGTATTATTAGAATCAATTCCTGTAATAAACCAAGTTTTATAAGCTTTATCATAGACGTTACGAATAACCTTGCCATTGGTTATTACCAAAGTTCCAACACTTGTTTTATTATATTTAGAATACTTAGAAACACTTGAAGCATCATAAGTATCTTCTAAATAAAAACCACTGGCATTAAAACCAACTACCAACTTATTTCCTAAATTATTAGCATTAATAGCCATTTCTAATAATTTTTTAGGTCGATATAAAACAAAACCATAGTCAGGAGAGTCATATTTTTTTAATTGATTGTAGGGATCTTTTGCCCAAACTCTTGTAATATAATAACTACTTTTTTTAGTAATATAAACTTTTAAAGTATTAGTCTCTGATTTTTTTATTACTGTTTCACTACTACCAGGAATAATTGGATCAAGTGCTGAATTATCAATAACTTGACAAGTTATTTTCTTAAAGTTAGAAGCCTTATCATAAACAGTAACCGAAATAATATCATTTGGTTTTTTATTATAAGAAAAAGATGAATTATTAGAATTAGCAATCGTTATAGTCCCATCTTGATAAACATAATTTTTAATACCACTTAAATTATCACTAGCTACAACTTTAATCGCTGTGTTATTAGGATTTATCGTTGCTGTACAAGATACTTTAGGAGTTATTTTATCAATATTATTTACTGTTATAACTTTTTGAAATATATCGCCATTTTGATTATATGCCAAAAAAGTATAAGTTCCATTATTAGTAATTGAATATGTAGCTGTTTTTTCGTTTTTCACTATTTTATTTGGTAAAACAAGGGCTAAAAAATTATCACCAATAACAGATACGGAAGCTACTATAGTTTCATTAGTATAAGATGTCGTTGAAAGTGAAACAGTAATTACTAATGAATCATCAACTACTACAATAGTTCTAGTCAATTCTTTTTGGATATTATTATAAGATATTTTATAGGTTAATTTATATTCTCCAACTAATGATGTATCAATTTGACCACTAACTTCAACAGCATCAGTTAAATCTAAATTGCCGTATGAAGCCTTATATCCTAGTTCTTGATAATTACCATTAAGAGGAATAGTAACTACATCATCACCAATTAACGAAAAATCTAAATCAAACGTTTCTTCTTCGGCTTCCTCTCCAGTAGTTTCTTCGTCAGTACTTACGACTTCAACAATTCTTTCTTTGAAAATATTAGCAATTTGATATTTAATAACATAAGTCCCAGGTTTATTAATATCCAAATTATTTTCAACGACAATTAAATCTGTTTTTAACTGTCCAAGAGTATCAATAGCATAATAACCAGGTTCTATATATTCCTCACCAACTTCTAAAGTCATTTTCGAAGAACCAAATAAAACAATTTGTAATTCATTTTCAGTTACAATAGAATTAGTATTGTCATTTTTAAAGAAAAGAAAAAAGGCTGAAAAAATGAGAATTAAAACAATTGCCACTAAACTAATAATAATATTTCTTTTGTACCGAAAAAAATTTAAAAGCCTATTCTCTTTCATATCTACCTCTAACTAATTTTAATAAATTTCTAAATAAATAGCAAGAAAAAATCTAATTTATTTTAAAATAGATTAGATTTTTTCATTATCTTTTAATAACTCAATTTTTGTAATTTTAAAGCCTGATTCAATTTCTTTAAATTTTAAATTTTTAACAAACAAAGTTGCTTGAAAATCTTTTTTAGCTTTTGCAATTGTTTCTTTAATTTCTTTTGCAGCACTTATTTCTAAATTCGTAACTTCAGTTTTTAAAGATAAATTATTGCTTGATTTTTCTCCTCTAACGATGCTAATAATATCAACAATTATATTACCAAATTCTTTTTCTTGCCCAAAATTAAAGTTTAATTCTTTAATTTCGGTTAAATGAATTGATTTTTTATCATGATATATTTCTTGATAAATTTCTTCAGTAATATATGGAAAGAAAATACTAAAATCTTGTAATAATTTATAAAGAATTATATAAACTGTTTTTTGACCTGAATATCTTGGTTCACTTCCGAATTCTTCCGGACGATACAAACGATGTTTAACAATTTCAATATAGTCATCACAAAAATTCCAAAAGAACTTTTCTAAGTGATTTAAGGCAAGTCCAACTTCAAATTCATCTAAGTATTTTAAAAAGCCTTTTTCCATATCTTGAAAACGAGCTAAAATCCATTTATCAATATATTCGTAGTTAGTGAATTCTTTATCTTGAAAATCAGCTAAATGCATTTCAATAAATTTGGAAACATTAAAAATTTTATTAATTAATTTTTTACCACGAAGCAATGTCTCTTCACTAAAGGTAATATCGGTTCCAAGTCGACCAGATCCAGCCCAATAACGAATAACATCAGCCGAATATTCATTGATTAAATCGATTGGTTCAGCTTTGCTATTACCTTTACTTTTACTAATTTTTTCACCTTTATTAGCCATAACAAAACCGGAAATCATAACATTATTCCAAGGTCTTTCTTGAAAATGATAAAATGATTTAACTATAGTATAAAAATCCCAAGTTCGAATTATTTCCGAAGCATTACTGCGTAAACTCATAGGTCTTAAGATAGCTTCATAGTTATCTTTTTCACCGTATCGCATATTGATAAGCGGGGTAACTGAGGAAGTAGCCCAAGTATCCATAACATCAGTTTCAGGTCGAAAATTAGTTCCTCCACATTTTGGACATTTTTGTATTTTTGGTTTATCTACTAAAGGGTTAACTGGTAAATCGGTAAGATTGGCAAAGATTGGGTCGTGACAATTTTCACAATACCAAACTGGAAAAGGTACTCCAAAATATCTTTGACGAGATATACACCAATCCCACATTATATTTGAAACCCATTCATTGTATCTTGTTTGCATATGACTAGGATACCAATTAATAGATTCACCAATTTTTAAGAAGTCATCTTTATGATTCATAATATCTATAAACCATTGTTTCATAACGGAATACTCAACTTCCGTTCCACATCTTTCATGCGTTTGTACTTCATGCTCTAATTCTTCAATTTTTAAAACATAACCAGCTTCTTGTAAATCTTCAATAATTTTCTTTCTAGCTGCCTTTATTTTTAAACCACCATAATTTAAAATCTCATCTTTTATTCTACCATCTTCCGTAAAAATATATTTAAGTTCTAAATTATACTTCTTCCACCAATAAATATCCGTTTGATCACCAAACGTACAGCACATAACAATACCGGTTCCTTTTTCACTATCAACTAATTCATCAGCCATAATCGGAACTTCGACATCAATAATTGGAATATGCGCCGTTTTACCAATTAAATGTTTATGTTTTAAATCATCAGGATTAACGAAAACCGAAACAATGGCTGGTAATAATTCAGGACGGGTTGTTGCAATGACAAACTCTTCGCCATCTTCAACCGTTTTAAACTTGATATAATTAAAAGTTGTTTTCACTTTTTTGGTTTCAAGTTCAGCTTGAGCAATGGAAGTTAAACATTCATTACACCATAAAGCTGGACTTTCTTTATGATAACAATGTCCCTTTTTAACTAAATCTAAAAAAGAACTTTGACTTATTTTAATTGTTTTTGGACTAACTGTTTTATAATGAATATTCCAATCGGTACTAACTCCAAGTCTCGTGAATAATTCTTGAAATTCTGCTTCATATTTATCAGTTGTTTCATAACATAACTTTGAAAAGGCTTCCCGACCTATTTCATGAGCTTTCTTTCCTTGTTCTTTTTCAACTAATCTTTCACTGGGAAGACCATTATCATCAAACCCAAACGGATAAAAAATATTGTATCCGCGAAGTCTTTTATATCTAGCAATCATTTCCGTTTGCGAATAAGAAAAAATATGCCCAATATGAATTTTCCCATTTACAGTTGGAGGTGGTGTATCTATAGAAAATACTTCCCTCTCATCCGGCTTAAATTCATAAATTTTTTCATCTCGCCAATAATTTAACCATTTTTCTTCTTTTTCTTTGGCATTATACTTTTTATCTAACATAATTCCTGTCGAGTAGACAAACTCGACTTACCTCTCTTTCATTATTATTTCAAGTGAAAGGCTCGTCTGTCTGCCCCTCACAGAACCCATCGTGCCCTATTAAGGCAATAGGCTCTTCATATAAATCTTTTGATTTAACCTATATTAACTTTAATTCGTGGAATAGGCATTGAAAATCTTGCCCATATTCTATTAAATATTTCATATGTCATACTTTTCTTTTGATGTCTTCTATTTAGTATTCTATATGTACTCCATTTAACATATATATAATTGAAGTTTCTTATACTTTATAGATTGACTTCTTATATCTCCTCTTTCTTTTTCCATTTCTTTTTACCTCCATGTGTAATTAATGTTTCTATTAGAGAAACGATTTATATGCTAGTCCCTTCGCTCCAGAGTCATTACTTCCTTCACCACTACTATGAACTAGTCCGACTACTTATAAGTCTTTTACCTAACTTAGTTTTCAATACCTTGCTTTGGTATACCCCTTACTATTGGCAATTTTAAACCTTTTAGACTTGAGGAACTTATAAGTTCTCCCAGGTATGCTTAATATACCTTGTGAACTCGCCGAGTTCTTAGACCCCGATGGAATTTATAATATCTCGCATTAACGATATTACAAATGTTGCTTGCTGTAGAAAGGAGTACATAAGCTTCCATATTTATTGTTTTAATAACGAGGCTCAATCACTTCACGCTTTCGCATTTCGGCTCGAACACTTTCTTGTCTACGCTTAAACCTAATCTCACGACTTTGGCTCCAAGACTAGATACTGGCTCTTTGCTAGAGATTACCAGATTAGGAGTTTCACCCAATTATATATTAAGCACCAAACTGGCGCACCCTTCAAAAATAAAAAAAGACCAAGTCCAAAGGACGAAGTCTTCGTGGTACCACCTTATTTTGTAATAAAATTACCTTAAAATCTTAATGCGATTAACATTATATCTTACTAAACTCAGATATAATTCTCCAAAGCTACCTTCTGTTAGATTCTTTATTAGTTTCCACCAACCACTAACTCTCTGAAAAGTTATCTAACATACTCCTCTTCTTCAACGAATTTAGTTTATAGTATCATATTTTTTTTAAAAAAGCAAACTCTATTTTTTTCTAAACATCCTATAGTTTTTTTATTTCTAAATTTATTTTTTTGATATATTTTCATCATATTCATTTTCCATTTGTAATTGTTTTGCAAATTGTTCCATAACCATTTTTTCACAATAAGTACGATCAGCAAATTCGCGACTATCGTTAAAAGGACTCATATGTTTATCACTTAATACATAATCATGATTTCTATTCGTTAAGGCATCAAACTCAAAATAAGGTTCTTTATCACCTATCGGTTTATTATATACTAACAAAAGATTTTGATAAAAATAAACAAAGTTTCTATCAAAAAAATATAATAAATTTGCGGTTTGATAACTATTAATTCTCTCTAAAACCTCATGATTTCCAACATAAGTTGCCTTCTTAAAAAATTCAGCTAAAGAAATATAATCAGCTTTTGCTGTTCTCTCAGAAATAGTTTTAAGAGGCTTGGAAGGATCTAGTGGTCTGATTAAAATTTCCGTTCCAAGTTTATCTAATGTACAAACCATACCATTTTTTCGAGAAATAAATATTCTATTAGATGGTTTTAAACTATCAATGATTTCTTCAGTAAGAGGCATATTTTTAAAACTAATTTGATCTAATTTAGAAATATTTCTATATAAAGTATCATCATCTAAGGTCTGTAAAAAATTTAATACTTTATCCAAGTTTTTAAAAATTATATTAATGTCTTTTAAAGAAATAGGAAAAGCATAATAATAAAAACTATTCATTATTTTATTTTTTAATCTATTTCTTTCAGAAGATTCCATTACTTCCTCTTGCATTGAACTATCTTCTTTAAAAGATTTTAGAAAATCTTTTATTCCAGCTTCATTTTGAAATTTTTTCTCTTGCAATAATTGAAAAAGCTTTAATTTTCCAGTTTCTTCTTGGAAATTTTGAAAACGAAAGGTTGAAAGAAATTCAAGAGTCATATTTAAATCACTTGAGTTTGTATTCTCTAAAAGTTTAAGAGTTTCTCTTAAGACATTAGCTTCTAACATAATCTTATCAATCGGTAAATTAAGAGATGCTTTATAAAAATACGAAATTAAAGAACGTTTAGTTATCTCTTTTAAAGTTGCAATTTGTTTTTCTGCTTTCTTTTCTTCTAATCTTTTTTTAGCTTTAATTTTTTTTATTTCTTCATCAAAATTATTTCTTATAGCACATAATTCTTGGTTAGATTTTACTTCATCAATTAAAGCTAAATATTTTTCTACTACCTCTTGATATATTTCTTCTTTAAACCTCTGAAAATAATTTTTTAGTTTGTTTTTTCTTTCTAATAGTTCTAATTTTTCTTTTAGTATCGTTTTAAGCTCTTCTTGGAATTTTTTTTGTAAAGCTACAATTTCTTTTTTCTCTTTTGATCTATCTAATTCTTGACTATAATAATTTACTAATTCCCTTGTTTTTTCATCTTGATATTTTTCACTTATTTCTTTTAATTCAATTTGAAAATTTCGTTTAGCTTCTTTCCATTCTTTGAATCGTTTTTCTTCTTTTAATTGAATTGCTTTTTGTTCATATTCTTCTTCAAGTTTTCTTAATTCTTGTAGTGTATAAACATTATCTGTTAATTCTAAATAATAAATTGCAAGTTTTGAAACATCATCATCTTTAGCAAGTTTAATAGTAAAAAGCAAATTTTTTTTAAAACTATCTTTTTCTGTTTGATAATATATTTTTTCTTTAATAACTTTAATTTCTTGATTAAATTCTTCTTTTTGTTTTTTTAATTCTTCTAAAGTTTTAATTTTTTCAATTTTATTCAAATAATTCTTACAAAGATTTATAACTTCTTTATAACTACCATATTTAGATTGTAAAGCACGAATATCATTTTTCCAAGTAGCAACAAATATATTTTTTTCCTTTTCCTCGTTTTCAAGTTTTTCATTACGAACTTTATTTTTTAACAATTCATAAGCCGAATTCACAATTGCAAGAATCGTATCATCATTATCAGTTCTATCTGAGTGAAATCTAAAAGCAATAGGATGATAAACTTTACGAAGTTCATCTTCCGTATAACCGGGTTTTAATCCAAAAATATTAAGTGCATTATTATAACTATTATTTGAATCATAAATTTTAATTTTTTTTAAAAATTCATCATTATTTTCCATATATACCTTTCACTTAAAAAGTGGTAGTGTCTAAAATTTTTAAAACATCTACCTATTTTTTTATATTCCAATAATTTTCTTTTACATAAAAAGTATAACAAAATGTAGTTTCCTTGTCAATTCGTTGAAATCTTAACAAACAAAATTATTATCAATTTATTTGCTTAATTTTTTTTCAACTTCCAAAAGCATATTATTAGCTTGTTCATAATTAGCAACATCCAAAGTCAATAAATCAGAAATAGAAATACCTAATTTTTTAATAAGATATAAAATTACATATTTATACTCCGTATACATTTCTTCCGGATTAAAATTCTTACCATAAGTAATAAATCTATCATCACTTAAATCACAAAGTTTAATATCGGTATCCTTATATAAAACATTTAAAGTAGGCTCTTTATTTTTTTCTCTCTTAGCTAAATCTAAATGACTAATTTGATTTAAATCCAATTCTCTTAAAGCAAGCAATAAATTTTTTAAAATTTTCAGTAAAGTAACATTATCTTTGGCTGAATAAGTAGTCAAATCTTGATAATCTAAATGCGGAGTTAATATTGATCCACAAATTCTCTCATTTACATAAACTATTCCTAAGTCAAAATCAGTTAAATGAATATTTGCTTGTTTAGAAAGTAAATATTCAATTAACTCTTTATTAACAAATGGTTTATCATTGTAGCGATAAGTTCGTTCAAAAATCTTTTTGGCAAAAGTTTTGGAATTAATACGTAAATAATGATATAAATTCTGATCTAATTTTAGTAATTTTTCCCCATGTAAAAATATTGATCCCGAAAAACCCGAATCACTTATTAATTTTCCATCATCAATAGCATCTTTTAATTCATTAACATTAAATTTTAATATTTCCATATTTCCCCCTTTATAATTGAGCTAAATTATATCATAATTTTTATATATTGTCAAATTTTACAAATGCTTAAAAACATGGTAAAATAATCTCGAAAGTGAAGTGGTATTTTTGAAAAAAAGACTAAATAAATTTTTATATAATACGATTATTTTAAGTACTTGTCTTTTTTTAATTGAAATAATATTTAAACTTGTTAGTAATCAAACAATTTTTGATATAGCTAGTATTAGAATCTTATTTAGTAGTATTTTTATTAGCATGATTATAAGTTATATAGAACTTTTTATAAAAGATAAAATGGTTCCCAAAATTAATATTATTATTGTTTTCATCTTATCAATTTATAGTATTTTACAAGTTGGCTTTAATAATTTTATTGGGGTTTATATATCTTTTAATGTAACTAGTCAAGCTGGAGCAGTATTGAGTTATATTTTAGATTTCTTTAAAAGTTTTTATTGGTATTATTATTTCCTATTAGTTCCTTTTATATTGTTAATAATTTTTTATGAATTAATTCAAAAAAGAAAAATAAAAATTTCTTTAACACGAATTGATAAAACTAAAGCTACTTTTGCTCTTATTAGTTTTTTACTTGTCTTTGGGTTTTTATACTATGTAACAATTAGTTTAGACGTTTTTCAAAATAAAT
This sequence comes from uncultured Bacilli bacterium, assembly GCA_944350445.1. Taxonomy (GTDB): domain Bacteria; phylum Bacillota_I; class Bacilli_A; order RF39; family UBA660; genus RUG591. Next base: position 61,348 of record CALVOW010000005.1, read on the forward strand.
TACAAACTATTTCTAATAAAGAATTATTTAAAAGTCCAAGTAATCCAAGTGTTGCTATTAGACAGTTTGGAACAACTATGTATGCTATTTTAGATATTAAAAATTTATTTCAAACTGATGATATAAATATTGAGCAAAATACTCCAACTTATAATCAAGATCCTAGTATAGATGTGGATGATAGTAAATGGTTAGAATTGATTGACAATGAAGATGAAATTGTTCTAAACTATTTAAATAATTATTTTATTAATAATACTTATACTGGCACTAATAGTTATACAGGTTTATTTGAAGATAAGAATTTAATTGTTATTATGATGGAATCAGTAAATGATATTTTTATTAATGAAGATTTATATCCTAATTTTTATAAATTATTAAGTGAAGGATATTATTTTAAAAATAATTATTCACCAAGAAATTCTTGTGCAACTGGTAATAATGAATTTAGTGGTATGACAGGTCTTTATTCAATTTATAATAAATGTACTTCCAATGCTTATAGTAGTAATGTTTATCCAGAAAGTATTTTTAATTTATTTAACAGAAAAGGTTATCAAACAACTTCGATGCATGATTATACTGAAAAATATTATGCTAGAAGAGAATTTCATACTAATATGGGATCAGGTAGATATTATGATGTTGATGATTTAAAACTTGAATATAATACTAGATATGAAGAATGGGCAAGTGATGAAGAGTTTATGAAAGAAGTTGTGAAAATTTTAAATCAGTATGATGAAGATGATAAATTTATGACTTGGTTAACAACTGTTACTTCCCATCAACCATATGGAGAAAGTTTATATGGTAATAAATATTTGTATTTATTCGAAGGAGAAAAATATAATAATTATCATATAAAATTAAAACGATATATGTCAAAATTAAAAGTATTAGATGATGGACTTGGAGTTTTATTAGAGGGATTAGAAAGCCAAGGGAAATTAGAAGATACAGTTATTGTTTTATATGGAGATCATTATCCTTATGGACTTTCTAATAGTGTCTTAGAAACAGCTCTTCCATATAGTATTGAGGAAAAATATGAAAACGAACGAGTTCCTTTTGTTATTTGGTCAAGTGATATAGAAGCAACTACTTATACTGATTATACTTCTTATGTAAATATTCTACCAACTATAGCTAATTTATTTAATTTAGATTTTGATTCTAGATATTATACAGGTACTGATTTATTTTCTAATTTATACGAAAGTTTAGTAGTATTTGCTGACGGTTCTTGGAAAAATGAAAAGGCCTTTTATGATGCATATACAGGAAATATTACTTATTATGGTAATGAAGAATATACCATTGAAGAAATTATTGAAATTAATCATCTAGTAGAAAATAAAATAAAATATAGCAATTTAGCTATTCAACACGATTATTTTAATTATTTATACAATGCTTTATATAATGAATAAAAACAAGAAAAATCTTGTTTTTATTTTGGAAATAATATTAAAGAAAGTAAAAAGAAAATACTAATACTAAATCCTATCAAAAAATTTAAAGTAATTTGATTAACAAATCCCCTTTTTTTAGAAAGTGATTTATTTTCTTCTTTTTGCTTTTTATATTGATTTAGAGAATCATAAACTTTACTATAATCAATTTTATCGTAGGTATCACATTTTTCTTTAATACCAGCCACTCCGGGATAGTTTTTATTCATATAAGGGCGAAATTGGTGTTCCATATTAGCATAAACATCAGCATACAAAGAAACAGCTTCCTCACCTAATTCTTCTCTTAAAATAGTAAATCTTTCTTTAAGTTGTGAAAAAGCCAATTTATCACAAATTTCTTTGCCAAAGATTTGTTGTAATTCAAAAGCTATTTTTGTTTCTTTGGGATAACCACAACAAGAAGTTTCTAAACCATATTTTGAAGCTAGTTCCCTTGTTTTTAATTCATTAAATCCTTCAGCTAAAGCTGATGAGCCTCCCGATCCACATATATGCATCACTTCATGTAATAAGATCTCACGAAAATATTCAACTGGCGTTTCCCCTTTTAAAATTACATGTTCAACAAAATCACGATAAGTATTATCATTTATAATCATATTATTTTTATCATGAGTTTGATGACTTTTATCAAGACCATATTCAGGAAATTGTGATAAAGCCTGAATAGCTTTATAAGCATCAAGAGGCAAATGAATAGTACTATCAGATGGTTTTGCAAATAAAGAAATTGTACCAGTATTTTCTATTTGCACCAAGTCTTTAAAATCTGTAATTTTACTTAATTTTTCTTTTATATCTGTAGGTACTTTATCTTTGTATTCATGTAAAATAATTTTTACGTAACGCATAAATAAATCAGCAATTTGGCTTCTATCAGCTTCAATATCATAATTTTTCATCTTAATATTACTCCTTATTATCATGATATTTTTTAATTTTATTTTAATATATAAATATTATATCATTATTATTAATATTTTATTAAAAAAAATAAAAAGAAATTAAACTTAAGCAATTTCTTTTTATATTAATAACAATCATAAACTAATTTCAAAAGGATCATTTTTAAGTCCAGTTCCCCCTGTTATCCTAACTGCTGATGACAGATTGATGGAAGGACGAGCCATTAGCGTATTCGACAAATTTCTTTGCATCGTAAACTCGGTAGAATGTGCATACCACACGTCCGAGGAAGAATAGGAATTTATTAACCACATATTTTCCGACAAATACGATCCATTTCCTTGCTGGCTTGCAAACATTTCGCCATATCTTGGTAATCCGACATAGCCGGTCCAGATATTACTTGTTTTTTCACAATCAGTTGTCGTTACTGTATCACTGGCAGTAGCACAAATTGATACTTTGTAACTTGCATCATCACCTATCGTTCCCAAATAATAGGTTCCTTCAACTAACATATTTTTATAAGTTTCACTGATGGAATTATACCAAGTATTATTCAAATAATAATCCCAATATATATCACTAGTACCATTTCCATAAGTTGCACTACTTGAAAAAGATTTACTTATCACAACTCCACTTTCATCTCCTACATAATCCATTTTATTTAATTTTGTAGTATTGTTTTCAATTCCAACGATTCGGTATAACTCACCATCAAAATTTACATATTCGCCACTTGTTCTTGTATTTAAAAGCGTTGTATTAACTATTGCCATATCCTTATCTCCACTTATTGTGTATGGGTCACTACTGGTGCCATTTCCTCCGTTTATCGTGATTCCTGCTTGTAGTTTTATTGATGGACGAACCCCAGGTCTGACGGAGACCGGATAGTTGTTGACTGCAACTCCAATAAAGTTCACATACCAAACGCGAGAGGAAGAAAAAGAATTCAATAACCACCAATAATAGCCTAAATTTAAGTAACTAGGATTGATATTATCATTTCCATAAGGAATAAAATCTTCATAACTTTTATAAAATTCATAACTATTTAAAAGCCCTACGGGAGCAGTTACCATGGTTGTTTCCGTCGGTTTAATACTTTCATCACTAGTTTCTGTTGCATTCCAACTAGCATCAGTTACAATGATATTTTCATAATTATATAAAGTACTCAAAAAATCTTCATTTAACCATTGATATATATAAGATTTATCATTTTCATCAGTATAAAAATTAACATTACTTCCAAAATTAATTGCTGTTATGTCATCATCAGTTATCATTTTCATCGTGCCATCTGGGTAAATTGCCGTTATTCGCCATAATTTACCACTATACCAAACATAATTAAAATCAATTTCTTGATTGGTCCCTGATAAATAAATTATCCCATCTTCTTCAACATATTGTTTATCGACAAGATTGGCATTATTACTTATTAGTAAATTTTTAAAATCACTAGAATTTTCTACTGTTATTTCCTTTGCATTTAAATCTCCTGTTACATTGACTTTGATACTGGCATAAACTTCATTATTCCATGTTTCTGTATCATAATCAGCATCACTTGTGTTTCCAATACTGATATTATCAGTAACCCACATATAAAGTCGGTAAGTACGTACTACTTCGCTGGTTGTATTTCGAGGTATGGTATCAACCCAAATTCTGGCATTTGTTAAATCGTTATAACCTCGATTACTAAACAATTCCTCTTCTCCACCATTAATTACTTCAACAAGTCGAAAGCGAAGTAAATCATCTCTTAATCTTTCGGTTCTAGTGGCATCTGCATCA
>CALVOW010000006.1 GCA_944350445.1 uncultured Bacilli bacterium
TAGAAAATTAAAAATGCTATAACTTATTCCTAGTGTTACTACTAATATTAAAATTATTATTAAACTTATACTTATTAATTTTTTCCTATTTTTCATAATTTTCTCCCAAACAACAAAAAACACCTAAAACCCAGTACTTGCGTACTAGTTTTAAGTGTTTAAAATTCTTACTATTTCTTAGAAAATTTGAAAAAGTTAGGTGGTTTAGACCCCCCCCATGGTTGACATAGAGTTAACTTTATTTGTTGAATTATTCATCATATTATCAACTACCTTTCTAATCTACAATAATATCAAAACTTTCCCCTGTTACTTTAATCTTAGCACTGAAAACTTGATTTGGAGTATCATAATAATAATCAATCCAAAAAACTAACTTAGCATTGATAGTATTATTTACTCCAAAATTTTCAGCCACATATAAAGTATTATCTTCTATAGTACCTATATTATCTAATTGTATTAATTCATCATCAATGTAAAATGCATAACGAACAGCACCAAGTGGAATCGTATTATTTTCATTTGGAACAATTTGAATCATTGCATTTATTGGCACTGCACTTGTATTTTGTACTGTAAATGTATAAGGTGTATTAGTCAAACCAACTTCATCAATTACTGGAACAGCATTATTAATTTCTACATTTTCTGATCCTTCGGTATAATTAATTGAAACAAGACCGGATTCAAGGGTATTTTCTCGCGTATCTCTAAAAGTATAAATAAAATAAATTGCTCCAAGCGTTATGCCTAAACACATTACTATTGTTAAAACCAAAAAAAATAGTTTCTTTTTATTATTATTTCTTAGTTTATCATTTTCCATTTAAACATCTCCTATTTTCCTACTTTAATCATATCAAAATTTTTATTTGTTTTCAAGGTAACACTATAATTTCTTCAATATTTTTTTATATACAGCATCATCTTTTAATAAATTTTCATGTGTTCCAGTTGCAACAACTTTATTATCTTGTAAAAGTATTACTTGATCAACATAATCAGCTTCAATAATTGTTTTATTTTTCGTAATTACTAAAATAGTGTTATCATTTTTTAAATTTTTTAAAATCTCTAATATTTTTAAAGTAATATCACGACTCAAATAATCAAATGTTTCATCAAATAACATAATTTTCGTTCTTTTTAAAAGAACTCTAATAATTGCTAAAACATACTTTACATCACTGTTAATATTCGTTGCATCAGTTAATAAAATAGTATCATAACCATCTGGTAAAGCCATTATATAGTCATGAATTTCTAATTCTTTACAAAAATATATAATATTTTCAAAGTTAGAATCAAAAATGCTTAAATTATCACGAATACTAATATTAAAAAAAGTTGGACTTTTTCTAACAGCACTTATCATAGCACTTAATTGTTCAGAATTATAATTTATTAAATCTCTATCATCTAATAAAATAAAACCAACATGCTGTCTGTTATATCTTAGTAATAAATCAAAAATACCAGTTTTTCCACTACCTGAAGCACCTGTTATAACATTAAAAGTATTGGCTGCAATTTTAAAACTTACATCATTTAAAATTGGATCTTGTTTATTTCCATATAAAACATTTTTAAATTCTATTTTTCCACTAATTGCCTCAATTGGACCTTGACTATCATAGTTACTACTTGCATATTGAAATAATTTATGAATCCGAAGTCTTGCTACTTTAACATTAATATTACTTTCAAAAAGCGTAATAATTGATGTAAACAAAGTACTTAGTTTTGAATAATAACTATAAATAATTGTTAAAACACCAATCGTCATATTCCCAGATACAATTAATTTTATCCCAAGTATTAAAGAAATAAATTGAAATATATCAACTAAGCCAAGGGAAAATTGTTTTAAATTATATTTATCAATATTTAACTTATTATTCCATTTAACATAATCATTTACAGTCGTCATAGTTCTCTCTCTTACAATATCAAAAATATTAAAACCTTTAATTTCTTTAACGGATAAAAGTAATTCTTGAAATAAACTAATTCTTTTATCATGACGATTTTTTCTTGATTGATTAGTTTTAGCAATAATGCCATTATAAATAATTAAAATAAACAAAACTACTAAACAGATAAATAAGGTTAAATATCCAATTACTTTATTAATAGTAAAGAAATAAATAACAATATAAATGGCTTCCATGATTTCAACAACCCGAATAACCATCGTTGCATAATAATCACTTAACGTTTCAAAGTCTTCACTCATAATATTGCTATACTCAGATAAACTAAACCTTGATAAACTATAAACTGAGTTATTACAAGTTTTATAAAGACCTAAATCTAAATAAGTTTTATATAATTTTGAGTATAAGATATAATATGTTATTTGATTTACTACTTCACTTATTCTATATAACATAGTAAAAACAAAAAACATAATAATCATATGATAAGCAGCACTATAATTTCCCCTTGTAATTTCATCAATTCCATAACTATAATAAATAGGAATTACTAAAAGAAAAGCGCGAATAAATAAACTACAAATAAATTTTAAAATAAAATATTTCGTATTTTTTTTAAGTACTTTTTTATTCTCCTCTTTTGTCAAAGTATCACCTAATTTTTTGCAATTGTCCAAGTTTTTAGAACATCACAGTTAGCACTTTCTGGTACAGGATTTGGTAAACTTACTTTTAAAATTAAAGGAACTTTAAAAGCTGAGCCAAAACATAAACAATAACCTGGTTGTAAAGCTTTTTGTTTTTCAACTATTTCTTCAGTAATATTAGGTACCATTTTGCTTATGTATTCAATATCTCTTGGATGCGTAGTTTTAAAAATTAGAAAATTAGCACATTGGGACATAACCGTTTCTGATAATTCAACTGGTCTTTGCGAAATAAGCGTTAATAAAACACCATATTTACGACCTTCCTTGGCAATTCGATCAAAGATGTTATAACCAATTAAATCAATATCTTCGCCACTTTTAATATAACGATGAGCTTCTTCAACCACTAAATTAAAAGGAATGGTAGCTCTATTTTGTAAAGCTTTGGTATATTCAAAAATAATTCTTGAAAATATTTTAACAATTACTTTGGCTATACTATCATCAATATCTTCTAAATTTATATTTAAAAGTTGAAATTTTTGACCATTTTGAATTACTAAACTAGATAAATATTCTTCAACTCCAATAAAATTATCATATTCAAAGAATTTTTTATTTTCACTAATAATTAAGGAATGAAGTTTTACCTTAACAGCAATACTATCTCCATAGGTTTTATCATTATTTAACCAGTTCTCACTAATTAAAGTAAAGTTTAAAGCTTTTTCTAAATCTTCTAAATCATATTTATTAAAAGTATTAGGTTCATAATTATCTAAACTTGGATCAATAAATGATGCAATATATTGAGATACTAAAATACTTTCGGTGAAATTTCCTTGACTATCAACATTAAAACATTCACGGAATTTTCTTGTATATCCAGCACCTTGAACAACAGCTTCCATATTAAATTCATTAGTTGTACAAGTATTAAAAATATCAAATATATCATTTCTTTTAGTATTTGGTAACTTATTAGAATAAAAGATTGATAACATAGCTTTAGCAATAATATGATTTTTATATTTATAACTAACTTCATCATTTAACGAAAAAATACGAGCTAATTTAATCATTCTTTCTAATAATGTTAATTGACTTACTTTTTCAAGTCGTAAAAGAAGAGCCAAATCATCAATATTTAAAAGCCAAACGGGAATTTTTAATTTTTCATAATTGTTATAATTACTTGTAGTAATTACTTTAAAATGATAATTAGGATTAATTTGATTTAAATTACTAAAAGCACTAATATATTCCCCATTGTTATCAAATATTATCATCGTGGCTTTATAAGGATAAAAATTAGGTGTTTGAAAAATTGTTTGTAAAAGTTTGGTTGTTCCATAACTTTTTCCTGATCCGGAATTACCAAGAATAGTTAAATGATTACTAAATAAATTATTAATACTCATATAAACTGGTTTATTTCCATAAAAAGGACTAACACCAATTGTCATATTACCAAATTCATTAGTTCCTGTTATCATGATCGTTTCTGATTCTTCAAGGAATCTAATTCTTGAGGTTAGACTTGGTTTACTAATAATTCCTCCTTGAAATTTGCCATTAATAATTTCTCCAATAAAGCGAGCTTCAATAATATCATCATGAACATATTCTACTTCACCTACTACTTGTCTATCATTATCAACAAAAACTAAATGTTGATTAATTAAATTTGTTTGTATTCCTCCTGTAACTTTGACATGAGCTCCGTGATCACTTATATAAACAATTTTTTCAAACATAGCATCCTCCTATAATAAATTATTTAATTCTTCTTTTATTTTACTATCATCTATATTTTTTATTATATCATTAATTTTTTCTTTTTTATAGAATAATTTTAATTTTTCTTCATATTCTAGTAATTTATTCTCAATGATTTTTAATTGACGAAAACAAGCATTACGACTAATTTGATATTTTTCACTTATTTCTCCATATGATAAATTGTTAAAGTAATATTCTTCAAAATAAAGTTGTTGTTTTTTTGTTAAAAGCAAACCGTATAAATCATATAAATTATTTAAATAAATAAATTTTTCCATAAACTACATCATATCCTTAAATAGCCCATAGATATATTTTTCAATATCAAATGGTTCTAAGTCATCTATTCCTTCGCCAAGACCAATATATTTTACCGGAATATCCAACTCTTCTTTGATAGCAAGTACAATACCACCTTTGGCTGTTCCATCCAATTTTGTTAAAACAATCCCTGTAACATCAGTTATTTCTTTAAAGTTTTTAGCTTGGCTAATCCCATTTTGACCAGTTGTAGCATCGATTATTAATAAGGTTTCCTGAGGGGCTCCTTCGATTAAACTATTAATAACTTTGTTCATTTTTTCAAGTTCTTTCATAAGATTTACTTTATTTTGAAGACGTCCAGCTGTATCAACTAAAATAACATCAATATTTTCTTCTTGAGCTTTTTTTATACCATCATATATGACACTGGAAGGATCTGATCCCTCTTTTCCTTTAACAAAAGAACAATTTACACGACGACTCCATTCTTCTAATTGTTCAGTAGCACCAGCTCGAAAAGTATCTCCAGCAATCATTAAAACACTTTTGCCTTCTTTTTTTAATTTATTGGCAACTTTGGCAATTGTAGTTGTTTTTCCAACACCATTTACTCCAACAAATAATAAAACTGTTGGTCCCGTGGGATTAAATTTAATTTTGTTAGTTAAAATTGAATTGTTTACATATATAACAAATAATTCATCAACAATTACTTCTTGTAAATAATCTAAATCAGTAATATTTTCTGTTTTAACACGTTTTTTTAATCTTTCAATAAATGATAAAACTGTATTCACACCAATATCAGCCATAATTAAAATATCTTCTAATTCTTCAAAGTATTCATCAGTAATTTTTTTTGTTCTTTTGTTTAAATTAATTAATTTATTGACAAAATTATCTCTCGTCTTACTTAGTCCTTTATCATATAATTTTATATCATTTTGAACTTCTATTTCTTTACTTTCTGTTTCTTCTAATTTAGATATTTCTTCATTTATATTTACTTCTTGTTTTATTTTTTCTTCTTTATTATTTTCTTGTTCTAATTTTTCAGTTTCAATTTCTTTTTTAAATAAATTCTTTATATTTTTAAATATTCCCATATTGCCCTCCTAATATGCAATTGAATTATAACATTTTAAAATAATTATGTAAATCTTTAATGTCAATTTAAAATTAGTTTTAGCTTCATAAATTTATTTACTGATAATAAAAAACTCATTTCTATCTTATCCAAGAAACAAGGCCATATAATTTTCTAATCTTAATTTTTTTGATATGTTTGCTATTTTCGTATTGCAAATAATACAACTATAACGAAAATTTTAACGTTTTACCAAAAAAACAGTTGACTTTTATATAAAATTTAGTATAATTGTAAATGTCTACTTTTGATGCGGATGTAGTTTAATGGTAGAACTTCAGCCTTCCAAGCTGACCACGTGGGTTCGATTCCCATCATCCGCTCCATTTTGAATCATACAGACTTTTATAGTCTGTTTTTTTATTTTCCCACGTGGTCAGCTTGGAAATATAAAAATTAAAGACTTTCTTTTATCTTCAAAAATACATCTTCTAAACGATACCATTTCACTTGAACATAATCTCGTCTATATTCATATTTGGGATTATAATGCAAATTTCTTGTCCATGGTTGTAATACCAACGAACTAAAATGAATAGAATTAAATTCTTCTTTCTGATTTAATAAATAATTAACGATATCTTTTGTCTTTAAACAAATAAAATTATCTAAAGTTCCATATATAATTGCATCAACTCTATTAGCATTATCACAATTTCCAAAAAACAAAAATCTATTAATCATTTTTAATAAAATATCCTCCTGATTGGCAAACAAATTAAACTTACCAATATCAGAACAATGCTTTTCTTGATATTCTTTTGCACTTATTCTTACGCCATTTTCTATTGCATAATGATAATTTTTATATATTTGAATTAGTTCTTCTGAAAATTTTAAATCTCTTAAATAATTAATAAAACTGTTCAGTGATTCCAAATGAACAGAATTATTTTTACCACTTTTAATACTTATATACTTTCTTTCACGGCCAACTCTTAATATAAAAACACTTTAGAAACTAATTATAGTAATGGAGTTATGGAAAGAAATAACAATACTTGTAAATTAATAAAAAGAGTTGCATTTGGATTCAGAAATTTCAAAAATTTTAAAGCTAGAATTATGATTATTACCAATATTTTCAGAAATGTAAAAGAGTGATAAAATTTCTTTCATCACTCCTTAATGTTTAAGAACCCAAATTTTTAATAAAAAGATTAAATAATTATCTACAATGTAATATATTCTAATTTTTAATATTATATTCTAATTTTATAAAAAAGGATTTACTATTTACAAGTAAATCCATCATCTTCAGCTTGTTCTTTTATACTATCATAAGTTTCATCAGACCCAACAATACTATCAAGATCATAGTCAGCTAAATCTTCTTCATTAGCAGTTTCTAAATCAACATCAAGAACAATTGTATATGTATAATCATCTTCATTGTTATCCTTGGTTAATCTTATTCCAGCAGCATCAGTTTCTTGAAATTGGCCATCTAAAATACTAACAAAATAAGACCAATTTTCTTTAATATCATCATCTACTGCCTTGCTATCAACTGACATTTTCACATTTGTAATTTTATCATCTTGAAAAGTTACATCAATCGTTTGTTCCATGCTTATGCCACTATCTTCTTCGGTTTTTGAGCAACTAAGTACTTTTTCATTTCCACATCCTGTTAAAAGAAAGCATAAAACAAATATTAAAACTAGACTTAATAATTTTAATTTTTTCACCATAATACTCCTTTCATTATCAGTATATAATATTACCAATAAAAAAGAAAGAGTAAATTTGCGAAGTTTTAATTAAAAATATTTATTTTGAAACAACAAAACCTAAATTTGTAATTTTTGCAATTACTTCATCAATTGTTTTTACATTTTTTACCGTTAAAAGCAATTTTTTATCCGTTAAAGAAATATCATAAGTAGTAATTCCTTTAATTGTTGATAAAACGTTTTTAATACGATTTACACAACCTTCACATTGCATTCCTGCAATAACTAATTCAATACTTTTCATTTATTCACCATCCCAAATCTTAAAGAATTAAAAACAACTGTTAAACTACTAAAAATCATAGCTATACTACCAAACATTGGGGTCATACTTATACCAAAGTTCTCCAATAATCCCATTGCTATTGGTAGCATACACAAATTGTAGAAAAAGGCCCAAAATAAGTTTTGCTTAATAACTTTATAAGCTTTTTTACTAATTACTATTAAATCTAATATATTATTCATATCATTGTTCATTAAAATTACATCTGAGGAATCCATAGCAACATCAGTTCCATCATTAACACTAACCCCAATAGTTGCAGTGGCAAGAGCTGGAGCATCGTTTATTCCATCACCAACCATAATTACCTTTCTACCACTATCAACTAACTTTTTAACATAATTAGCTTTCATATTAGGAAAAACATTAGCAATTACTTTCTTAATTCCCAGTTCCGAAGCGATTACCTTAGCTGTTATATCATTATCACCAGTTAACATTATAACATTAATACGATTATTATAAAACTTATTAATAATATCTTTTATATCAGATCTTATAACATCTCTTACACCAATTAAACCAATTATTTTTCTATTTTCAATAATATAAATAATACTACAAGCATTTTTAATTAAAAAGTTATAATCTTTTTTATAATTATTTTTTATTTTTAGATTTAATATAATTTTTTCATTTCCTAAATAATAATCTTTATTATTAATTTTACCATATATTCCCATTCCATCTAAGGTTTTAAAATCAGTTACAGTAAACTTCTTTTTTAGATTAAAAGCTCGACTAATCGGATGAGAAGAATGCTTTTCAAGATTACTAACAATATCTAATAACTTTTCATCTTGAAAATTAGAATAATTATAAACTTTAAAAATATTTAATTTTCCATAGGTCAAAGTTCCGGTTTTATCCAAAACCACAGCATCGATATTTTTAGCTTTTTCTAAGACATCACTATTTCGTAAAAATAAACCTTTCTTAGCACATAAGCCATTACTAACAACAACTACCAAAGGAACAGCCAGTCCCAAAGCACATGGACAAGCAACAACTAAAATGGTTACCATATGAATTAAAGATTTTTCAAAACTTACTCCTATTAGCAATTGAATTATAAAGGTTAAAATAGCAACTAATATAATAAAAGGCACAAAATAACCACTAATTTTATCAGCTAATTTTTGAATTTTACTTTTCGTATTGGTGGCTTCAACTACTAATTTAACAATTTCTGAGATAGTTGATTCTTTACCAATTTTTAAAGCTTTATATTCAATATAACCATCATAACAAATGGAACCAGCTATTACCTTACTGCCTTTTTCTTTTAAAACTGGATTACTTTCTCCAGTAATAAAACTTTCATCAACATAAATTCTTCCCTCAACTACTTCCCCATCAACAGCAATTTTATCATAAGACCTAGAAATTAATATATCGTTAATTACTATTTTATCAATGGTAACTTTCTCTTCTTTGCCATCTCTTTTTAAAATAGCATTTTTAGGAGTTATTTGGACTAAGTTTTTAATAGCATTTTTAGTTTTATCTTTACTAATATTTTCAATAAAACGACCTAGTTTAATAAAATAAATAACCATACAAGTTGATTCGAAATATAAACTTGTAAATTGCTGTGAATCAAAAAGAATAATATTTATATAGCCATAAAAACTATAAAGAAAACTAAATAGGACACTAAACATTACCAAAGTATCCATATTTGGCATTTTATGTAATAAATTTTTAATACCACTTTTTAATATATCAAAACCATACCATAAAAAAATTAAAGTAACGAAAAGCATGGTTGTTGTAAAAATTAAAGGATAATTATGATTAATAAACGGAATACTTGGTAAATTTAGCATCTCTGACATGGAAATATACATAATAAATAAAATCAAGATACCCAAAATAATTAATTTATTTTTATCAGATTTCCCAGTTTCTAAATCATCTATCCCCTTAAATTCTCCAAGAGATTTAAAACCAGCTTCTTTGATATAATTTTCAATTTGTTTTTTGGTTAAATTTTCATATTCAATAGTTGCAATTGCTAAAACTAAATTAACATTACAACTTTTAATTCCTACTTGTTTATTTAAATATTTTTCTAAACCACTAGAACAAGCACTACAAGTCATCCCATCTATTTTTAAAACCAATTTTTTCATACCCACCTCTATTTATTTTTAATTTTTAAAATTCGAAAAGCATTAAAAATTGCTAAAACCGTAACACCAACATCGGCAAAAACAGCTGCCCACATACTGGCTAAACCAAAAGCACTTAATATTAAAACAATAATTTTAACTGTAATTGCCAAGACGATATTTTGTTTAACAATTCTAAGCGTTTTTTTAGATATTTTCATAGCCTTAGCTAGTTTGGAAGGTTCATCAGTCATTATAACAACATCAGAAGCTTCAATAGCTGCATCACTTCCTACTCCCCCCATAGCAACTCCAATATCCGATATGGCTAAAACTGGGGCATCATTTATTCCGTCACCAATAAAAATTAATTTCCCAGTTTCTGATTTTTCGGTCATTAATTTTTCAACTAATTCAACTTTTTCTTGAGGTAAAAGTTCGGCATGATATTCGTCTAAACCAAGTTTTTCAGCTACATGCTTGCTTATATTTTCATGATCACCTGTTAACATAACTATTTTTTCAACCTGATTTTCCCGAAAAGCTTTTAAAGCTTTATAAGAATCTTCTTTTATTTTATCAAAAATGGTTATCGTCCCAGCAAATTCATTAGCAATTGCTACATATAAAACCGTACCTATATCATTACTTTTTTTATATTTGATACCATACTCTTTCATTAATTTTTCATTTCCAACTAAAACTTGTTTTTTTAAAACTTCAGCTAATACTCCTTTTCCAGCAATTTCTTTGCTTTTCGTAACAAGTTTTTCATTAATATCTTTATTATAAGCTTGTTTTAGAGAAAGCGATATAGGATGATTAGAATAAATTTCTGCAAGCGAAGCATATTTTAGTAATTCTAAATCCGAATAACCAATAGCTTCAATTTTTTGAACTTTAAATTCTCCCTCAGTTAAAGTTCCCGTTTTATCGAAAACAACAATTTCACTATTAGCAAGTGCTTCTAAATAATTACTTCCCTTTATTAAGACTCCAATTTTTGAAGCAGCTCCAATTCCGGAAAAAAAACTTAATGGAATAGATATAACCAAAGCACATGGACATGATACTACTAAAAAAGATAAAGATCGATATAGCCAATCACTAAATATGGCATCTTTAATAAGAAGCGGTGGTATTATTGCTAAAAGAATGGCTATTATAACAACAATTGGCGTATAATATCTAGCAAATTTACTAATAAAATTTTCTGATTTTGATTTTTTACTACTAGCATTTTCAACTAAATCTAAGATTTTACTAACGGTTGATTCTTGAAATTCTTTCTTAACTTTAATTTTTAAAATACCATCGTTATTTATACAACCACTTAATACTTCATCACCAACATCTGCTTTCCTAGGAACTGATTCCCCAGTTAAAGCTTTCGTATCAAGCATTGAGGTACCTTCTACGACAATCCCATCTAATGGAATCTTTTCCCCAGGTTTTACTAAGATGATTTCACCAATCTTTACAAGATTAGGATCAACTCGTTCAATTTCATCTTCCCGATATAAATTCGCATAATCAGGTCGAATATCCATAAGACTTGCTACTGATTTTCTTGACTTATCAACGGCATAACTTTGAAATAATTCTCCTACTTGATAAAAAAACATAACCGCCACAGCTTCCAAAAATTCACCAATTAAAAAGGCTCCTATGGTAGCAATAGTCATTAAAAAGTTTTCATCAAAAACTTTACCTTTCAAAATATTTCTTACGGCTTTTAATATAATGTCATATCCGACAATAATATAAGCTAGAAGATAGAAAAGATTATTTAAAATTTTTGCATCAAATTTAAGAAAAAAAGATATAACAACTAATAAAAGAGAAATAATTATCCTAATTAATTTTTCATTTATTTTCCAATTCATAATAATTATACCTCCATAATTACTACATCTGGTTCTTCTTTTTTTATAACTTTTCGAATTTTTTCTAAAGCTTCTTTCTTTTTTTCTTCAACACATTCAAAAGTTAATTTTTGAGCCAGAAAATTAATACTAACATTCTCAATAATATCAATTTTTTTTAAAGCCCATTCTAATTCATTAGCACAATTTGCACAATCTAGATTTTTAATTTTAAATTTATATTCTTGCATTTTTTCCTTCTTTCTTTTATTTTAACCTTTATGATTAATATGCTCTAAACCAACTTCAAATAATTTAACAATATGGTCATCATCTAACTCATAATAAACTTCTTTCCCGCTTTTTCGACACTTAACAACTCCACTTCTTCTTAAAACGGCCAATTGATGTGAAATAGATGATTTCGTCATATTCAAAACATTAGCTAAATCACAAACACACATTTCTCTTTGATCAAGCGCAAATAAAATTCGACATCTTGTTGTATCACCAATAAGTTTAAATAAATCTGCCAATCTATTAAATGTATTTTCATCTGGCATTTTTTGCAATACTTCTAAAACGGCTTCTTGATGAATAACATTACAATCACAGAAAAATTCATTTCTTGACATAAACGCCTCCAATTAATTTATATGATTTTTGGTTGAATTATTCTTCAACTATTTTAATTATAGTTGAATATATCTTCACTTGTCAAGAGAATTCAATAAAAAAAATGAAAATTATAAGTAATTCTCATTTTTTATCATTTAATTTATTTTTTTAATTCTAGACCATCTTTAAAAGCATTACCAACTCTTTGTCCAACTTTGTAATAACCATGAGTATAAGGATCAAAAGCTATGGCTTCTAAAAGATCTATATCAACCTTATCATCTTTCATTACACTTTCTAAGGCCGTAACATTTACAACTTTTCCAACTATTCCCCAATTACTTTCCTCATCTAATAAACTACACTCCATGCAAATAGGAAATTCATTGATAATTGGTGCATCGACATTTTCTGATTTTGTTGCCGAAAGATTACTATTAACAAATTTATTAGCTATATTATTGCCTGAAACTACCCCAAAATAGTCAGCCTCTTTTACATGATTAGCATCAGCAATACTAACCGTAAAAGCTCTTCTTTTACGAATATTTTTAACCGTCTTATGCGATTCAGTTAAATTTAGTATTACCTGATCTCTTTCAAGCATTGTCCCCCAAGCTGCATTCATGACATTAATTGTTCCATCATCATTATAAGTGGCAATCATCAAAACTGGCATTGGAAAAATTGCTTCCGTCGTTTTAATTTGTTTTCGCATTTTAAATCCTCCTTCAAAATTTACATATTAATTGTATAATGATATAATCATTTTATAAAGTACTTACTTAAAGGAGAGTGTAAAATGAGTTCATGCATTGAAAAAAATACAAACTTTGAAAAAACAGGCTTTGCCTATACAATGTCTTTAATTTCCGGAAAATATAAATTAACAATACTTTATTCCTTAGCTTTTTATGGACCCTTTCGTTATAATGAATTAAAACGTTTTTTAGATCCAATTTCTTATAAAACTTTAACATCTAATTTAAAAGACTTAGAGAATTCGGGATTAATTATTAGAAAAGAATATCAGGAAATTCCTCCCAAAGTAGAATACTTCTTATCTAGTAAAGGCAAAACTCTAATGCCAATTTTAGATAAACTATGCAGTTGGGGTGAAAAAAATAGGCAAAATTAATTTTTTTGTCTAATTATTTATTAGTATTAATTAAATTATAAGAGTCATCAATTAAATTAAATATTTGGCTATCGGTAATAGTATCATCTAAAAGAATCGTAAGCCAATTTTTTTTATTCATATGATAGCCCTCGTAAAAGCCTTTTTCTTTTAATAAAGCTTTAAGTGTATCCTCTGATACTTTTATATCAAGTATTTCAATTTCTCCACTTTCATTGCTAATTTTACTTTTAGCAATTTTCATAATAATAGCATACCATTTATTATTATTTTTATTTCGAAAGATCCCATAATCTTTAAACTTTTCCCATAAAAACTCTGGTTTATCTCCATATTTATTAATAATATATTTAGTTATTCTTCTAGCTTGCATGGAACTAAAGTATTCTTTTTCAAAACATTTTTCACAAATATCTTTTAATATACTTTTATATTCTTCTCTTACAGTGTTAACAAAACCTAGATTATTATTTAAAATTCTTATATTTGTATATTCAAGATTAAATTCTAAATCATAAACTTTCCCAAATACTTGACCAGTTTTATCTATAATTATATCAGCTTGAAAATTATCATTAAAAAATTTTTTAGAATATTTATAAATATCATTTTCTTGACGGAAACCATAATCTATTAATTTATTAAAATCAACAATTGTTTTACTAAATATTTCCCTTTCAATATCCATATTATCTCCCACTAACTTTTTACTTTTCATCATCTAATAATTGAATTCTCACTATTTCAGTTATTCTAGCTGGATAAGACTCTAAAATATAACCACCGAAAGTAATGGAAATCGTATCACCAATATCTAAATCTTTAATGTCAATACTCTCACCTTGCCATTTAAGTTCCGTTTCTTCTACTACTAAAAAGGAAAACTCACCTCGATAATTTAAATCATTTATAGCTAAGCCTTGAACTAAAAATTTATTTTCGGTTATTTCTTTTATAGTAGCATAAAAAGTTTGATAATTTAAAGTTTTGGTATTTTCCATTTTATCATAAGCACTTTTAAACCCTAAAAAATATCCTATTATTAAAGCGAAAAGGATAATTATTATTAATATAATTATTTTTATTTCTTTTTTCATTTAAATTCCCCTTCTTTACTTTCTAAATTTTTCTTAGCTTTTATTATCATGGAAATTGCCATAAGGGAATTAATAACTGCAATTACAAAACCTGTTAGAGATATCATTAAAGTTTTAAAATTACTATCATTATTTCCAAATTGATAAATCATAGCTACTTCAAGAGACAAAATAGAAATCATAGCTACAGTTAAATTGATACACTTACTAGCTGATAAAACCGGACTATTTTCATGGCGATACTTAAATACATTAATAAAAGCTGTTATAATTAAATAAAAATCATACAAAGCAATAAAATAAATAAGATTTCCTGGATAAATAAAAGTTTGATTTTGGTGGATAATTAGAATAATCATACCTGATAAAATTAAATCTAAAAACAATAAAACAATACCTGTTAACTTTAATTTTTTATATTCTTTTATTAAATCATGACCAAATGAGACATTTTTTATACTAACTACAAGTGATACTCGCATAAAACATAATAATAGATAATAAACAGCAAAAGTAATAAACCAAGCTGATTTATAATATATACCCGAAAATAATTTAAATAAACCATAGATAAAATTAATTGTAAAAGAAACATATAAGAACCTTTTTAGAAAAAATTTATGATTTTTACGATATAAATTATATAATTTACTATTTTTTTTAAGAAAATTATTTCCAAATTGACAAGCCTTATAAAACCAAAGACAAAAAATAATTAAAGCATAAGTAGAAAGAAGATAAGCAATATAAGCAAGGGGTGTTTCTTCAAGATGGTTACTAAAAACATAAATAAGTAAAAAAGTACTTAAATTAAAAAGAAGAAAACCGATAATCTTATTTGGATAAAATATTTTTGTTAGAAAATGTTTCATATATTTACTCCTAAATTAATAATAACATAAATAAAAAGAAGAACAAAGTCTTCTAATAATTTTTTATTTGTTTTTCTTTAAATATGAATAGATAGGATAATCAAGTACACAAACTATTAAACCAATAACACCAGTTATTATGCCAATTAACATATCCGATCTATTAGCATTATCAACCATTACTTTACTCATACCAAAGCCCATAATTAAAGCTCCAATTATGCCAATTACAAACGCTAAAACAAAACTTAAATTAATTTTCTTAGAAGTCGTACTTGGATGTTCTTTTTTATAGATTGGAATAATACAAAGTAAAATAATTAAACCAACTATACTAACAACAACTCCAACTTTAAATAAATCCCATTCAGGTATTAAACACATACACATACCAATGGCAAAAATAAGTCCACCAATTGTTCCTAGTATAATTTCCATTAAAGTTTCTTTTTTCATTTTTGCTCCTTTTTTTCTCTTAATTCTTCTTCTTTTTTTAATCTTTTTTTAGCCTCTTCGACTGATTCGCCATCTTTGGTTAAAAATTCTTCGACAAACTTATCCTCAATTTTTGTATATCCATCTGTAACACCTTGGCTCATTTTATTGAATCCTTGAGTGATACCATCACTAATTTTTTGAAAACCAGTTGTAAGTCCATCGGCAATTTTTTGATTGGCTTTAACTAATTTTGATTTAGCCATTTTAATTCCTCCTTCCATAATTCAACACTTGTTGATGTATTACATTTATAGTATAATATGCTTGATGAACAAAAACAATAAGCAATTTTTATACATTTGTTGATTTAATGGAGGAAATATGAACATAGCTAATAATAAAAGAAAAAGAGATTCTAAAAGAAAAATAGAAAAAACTTTTACCGAGCTATTACAATATAAAGAGATTCAAGAAATAAGTGTAACAGAAATTTGTAAATTAACAAAAATTAATCGAACTACTTTCTATAACAATTACCTCGATATATATGATTTAGCTTGTGAAATAAAAAGAAAATTAGAACAAGAAGTAACCAATTTATATCAAGATGAACGAGAACATCATTATAACTCTAATAATTTTTCCAAAATCTTTCAATTAGTTAAAGATAATCCTTTATTTTTTAAAACTTATTTTAAATTAGAAAATAATCCAAATATTTTAACTTCTAATGAACATGTTCAATATGATATTAATTTAGCCAAAGAAATTTTTAATAATGAACATATTGATTATCATATAGAATTTTTTAAGGCTGGTTTTAATGCTATTTTAAAAAAATGGCTTGATAATGGTTGTCAAGAATCCGTTCTCGAAATGACAAAAATACTAAAAACAGAATATTCTAATAAATTAAATAATAACTCTATTTCTTAATTAAAGAAATAGAGTTATTATTTTATTACTTTTTAAATACTAAAATAGCCTTAGCACTTCCTGTAATTGACATGGTAACAAGTATATAACCTTCTTTAGACATCTCATTAGCTTTGTCTTCGATTCTTTTAGCCATATCATCAGCTTTTGGCAAATATTCTATTACGACGGTTTTATACACATTTTCCTCCTTCCAAGTTATTTGTTAGGCAATTAAATTATTTTGTTTTAAAAAGTTATAAGCTACATCTTCTGGCTTTTGTCTTTCTTCATCTACTAAATAGTTTAATTCTCGCATTACATCATCATTTAAATAATTACTTAATTTTTCTAACAATGGAACAACTTCCGGATATTCTTCTAATAGACGATTATTAACAATCGGGATAGCATGATATGGCAAGAAGAAATTTTTATCATCTTCTAAGACAACCAAATCATATTTTTTTAATAAACCATCCGTTGAATAAGCATCTATAACATCGCTTTCACCACTCATAAGGGCTAAATATCTAGGTGCTCCATCCATTGCTATAACATCTTTAAATTTAATTGGATAAGTTTTTTGCAAGCCAAGCCAACAATCATTTCTTTCCATAAAAACTAAAGTTGGTGAAAAAACAAGGTCGCTAGATACAGCACTTAAATCACTAATTGTTTTTAAATTGTATTCATTAGCCGTTTCCTTGGTAACAGCTAATGTATAAGTGTTATTAAAATTTAAATCACTTAATACATTTAAATCATACCTATCTTTTAATTCTTTTTTTGATACTTCATAAACTTCTTGAACATCACTATTAGGTTCTTTTTTTAACAAACTTCCATAAATAGTTCCCGTATAATCAACATATATATCTATATCATTTTGTCTTAATGCTGATAAAACAATATTTGAAGAACCAAGTGATAATCTTTGATTAACTGTAATATCTGTATTTTCTTCAATTATATCATTAATCATATATGATAATATCTCTTGTTCAGTAAAATCCATACTACCAATAGTTATTTGTTTTTCTATTTTCTCTTTATTAAATAATGGAGCTATAAACATTATAATTAAAATTATTCCAAATATTATTAATATAACTTTTTGAACTTTTTCGTTTTTAAAAAATGATTTTTTTTCTTTACTTTTCGTATATTTTGGAGTAACTAAATTTTCAACAATTCCTAAAATATAATCTATAAATAAAGCTAATAAACAAGCAGGTATTGCTCCGGCTAAAATTTGCATATTATTAATTGAACGAATACCCGCATATACCAAATAACCAAGTCCACCAGCTCCACAAAAGGCGGCTAAAGTCATAAGCCCGACAGCACTAACTGAGGATATGCGAATTCCTCCCATTATAACTGGTAAGGCTAAGGGAATTTGAATTTTCGTTAAAATTTGCCATTTCGTAAGTCCAATACCTTTAGCTGCTTCAATCATTTGTAAATTGATGTTTTTTATACCAATATAGGTGTTTTTAATAATTGGAAGCAAGGAATATAAAACGACCATAACAATAGCTGGCTTAGTACCAATTCCTAAAAAAGGAATTGTAAAACCTAATAACGCCATCGAAGGAATTGCTTGAACAACATTAGATAAACCTAAAACCGGCTTATCTAATTTTTTAACATAACTAATTATGATTCCTAGTGGTATACCAATTAAAATAGCAATAAAAACTGATAAAAAAGTTAATTCAATATGTTCTAATAAAAGATCCATAATTTCTGAAAAATTATCTTTTATATATTCAAATAAATTCACTACTCGTCCTCCTCTAAAAACTGTTGACTCATATAAGTAAGAAGTGTACTTCTTGTTATAAGACCTTTTAAATGTCCATTTCTATCTGTTACCGGCATTGTAGATATTTTATGAATATCGATTAATTCTAATAAATCAACAATCGAATCATTAGGATTGGCTGCCACAAAATCTTTTTCAATAAAATCTTTGGCTTTTTTATTATTATAATTAACATTTGTTAAACTTGCGGCATATAGTATTCCTTGTAAAATATTTTCTTCATCAACTACCATTAATGTATCTACTTTGGCCATTTTCATCTTATTTATACAATAAAATATTGAAAAATTAGGACTACAAGTTTCGGGATGTTCAATCATTATATCTTTTACTTTAATTAATTCTGGTGATCTCCAAATTTTCTTTTCGCCAACAAAATTTTTCACAAAATCATTAACAGGATGTTTTAATATATTTTCCGGAGTATCATATTGAATTATATTTCCATCATCAATAATAGCAATTTTATCAGCTAATTTAATGGCTTCATCCATATCATGAGTAACAAATATAATTGTTTTTTTATACTTATTTTGAATTTTTATAAGTTCATCCTGTAAAGATGATCGCGTAACCGGATCAAGAGCACTAAACGGTTCATCCATAAGAATTATTTGCGGATTTGTGGCAAAAGCTCTGGCTATTCCAATTCTTTGTTGTTGACCACCTGATAGTTCTGATGGATAACTATCTAAATATTCATTTGGATCTAATTCAATCATATCCATAAGTTCTAATACTCGTTTATCAACAACCTCTTTTTTCTTTTTAAGTTTTAAAATAATTGCAATATTGTCACGAATTGTCATATGCGGAAATAAACCGGTTTGTTGAATAACATAGCCTATACTTCTTCGAAGTTTTATAGGATCTTGCTTTAAAACATTTCGACCATTAATAGTAATTACTCCCGTAGTAGGTTCAATTAATCTATTAATCATCTTTAAAATGGTTGTTTTTCCACACCCACTTTCGCCAATTAAACAAGTAATAGCATTATCATCAATTTCTAAATTAATATTTTCTAAAACTTTTTTATTACCAAAAGAACGAGAAACATTCTCAAATCTTATCACATTATCACCATTTATAGTATAACACATAAAATGACGTTTGTTCTTTATACTTAAAATTTTTCCATAAATATATCAAAAAAATGTCAAAAATAGTATAATATCTTTGGTGATTAAAATGCTAGTTGAACATACCTTAGAACCTATTTATGATAAAAACTCCCAAGTTTTAATTTTAGGAAGTATTCCTTCTTTAAAATCACGAGAAGTAGGTTTTTATTATTCCCATAAAAAAAATAGATTTTGGCAAACTTTATCCCAAGTCTATCAAGAGGAAATTCCCGATAGTAAAGAAGCCAAAACTAAATTTTTGAAAAAGCATCATATTGCTCTTTTTGATGTTTTAAAATCATGTTATATTAACTCTTCAAGTGATGCTTCTATTAAAAATCCTATTCCCAATGATTTAACCGAAATTTTAAATACGGCCAATATTAAAGCTATTTTTACAACTGGTAAAAAGGCTTATCAATTATATCAAAAATATATTTATCCAAAAACGAAAATAGAAGCCATTTATCTTCCTAGTACTTCGCCAGCTAATTGTAAAAAAGGAATTGAAGATTTATTAAAACGAGAATATCAAAAAATTAAAAATTTTACTGATTAAAAATCTACCAGTTAAGTTAGCAAATTTAGATTATTGACAAATAAGAATCATCTATTTGCATTTTAACATCTAGCTCCTCCATCAACACTTAATAAAGCCCCCGTAATATAACTTGCCATATCACTTGCTAAAAATAAAAAGGCATTACTAATATCTTCAGGTGTCCCAATCCTTCCAAGCGGAATACTTTTTATTAAAGGATTAATTACTTCCTCAGGTAAATTTTTAACCATATCTGTTTCAATAATTCCTGGTAAAACGGCATTTACCCGAATTCCATAAGGAGCAAGTTCTCTTGCCAAAGATTTGGTTAGACCATTAACAGCAAATTTTGTCGCTGGATATAAAACTCCACTTGATTGACCATAAATACTTACCATTGAACTAGTATTTAAAATAACTCCTTTTGTCTCTTTCAAATATGGTAAAACAGCTTTTGAACAAATGAAAACACCCTTCAAATTTAAATCAACAATTTTATCATACTCTAAAATTGTATAATCTTCTAATTTGGTACTAGATGAGATTCCGGCATTATTTACTAAAATATCAATACGCCCAAATTTTTCTTTAACTTCTTTAAAAACATTAGTAACTTCTTCGAAATTAGTTAAATCTGGATAAAAGCCTAATACTTCATAATTACTATTTTTAGTTTTTAAAGATTCAATAGCTTTTAGAACACTTTCTTTTTTCGAACCAAACAAAACAACTTGAGCCTTGTTTTCTAAAAATTTTTGAACCGTTTGATAGCCAATTCCTCTCGTTCCTCCGGTAACAATTGCTACTTTTCCCTCTAACATAAAATCATCTCCTATTATGATTTTAACATAGAATTATCTTTTTTTAAATAGATATAAACATATAAACTTCCCATTATACTACCAATTAAATTCACTGTTAAATCTTTCATCGTATCATTAATTCCCGTATCTAAATAACCATTTATAATGGTAAAACTTTTTAAATCATCACCATAGAAAATAATTGTTTTTTTTATATCATCAATCTTTATTGGATTTTTATCATCTGTAAACTTAGTAGTTATAATTTTATCTACTAACATATCTTTTTGCATATCCTTTTCTCTTAACATATCTTGAATATATTCACTTTCTTCCCATAGAAGACCAATTGTTAAAGAAAAACAAAAGGCAAAAAAAGTAATTAAAAAAGCCTTAATTTTTCCTTTTTTCTTTTTATAGAAATATAAAGCTATAAAAAGCACCAAAACACAACTCAAAAATCCTGTTAAAGCATGCATGCCTGTATCCCAATAAGGAATATTTTTATATAACTTATTAAACTCATAAACATAAATTAGTAAATAACAAAGATTTTCAAAAAAGAAAATACCTTTAAAAAATCTTTTAGATTTAAAAAAATAACTAACACTAAAAATTAATAAGGTCGTTAAAAAAAGAAAAAACATTGGATAATCTTTATTTAAAAATTCTTTAATTAAAAAAATAAAAACAATAATTTTTAAAAGAATGGTTAGAAAAAAGAAGCCCTTTTTATTCATATTATCATATCCTTATTTATAATATGAAACCATTCTTTTAATTTATACAATTTGGATTAATCCATTTCTAAATCTCTTTTTTCAATTTTTCGAAGTCCTAATTCATCTAAAAGATATATTTCATCCATAACTTCCTGTAAATATTTTCTATCATGGGAAATACTAATAATAGCTCCTTGAAATTCTTTTAAAGCTGTTCTAATAATAGGATTTGCTAAAGGACTCATATTTCTGGTTGGTTCATCTAATAGTAAAACATTATATTTTGAAAGAAGTAATTCTAGTAAACAAAGTTTAGCTTTACTGCCATTACTAAGTTTAGAAATTTCCAAATCCATCTCTTCTCTAGTAAAATTCATGTTTCCTAAATACATTCTACTTTTAGTTAAAGACTCTTTGGTTTTATCTTTGGTCAAAAAATCAATAGCATTAGAATAATTATTTAAAACTTCTTCATAAACTTGTGGCATATAGCCTACTTTAAGATCTGATCGCGTTTTTAAAGTTGTAAATATTTCTTTCAAAAAAGTTGTTTTTCCGACACCATTTTTACCAATTATACCAACCTTTAAAGGTCCTATTACTTCAAAATTTATATTTTTAGATAATATTTTATTTTCCACTTGTAATTTAGCAAGCTGGATTTTTAAAACTTGTTTACTTTTAGGAATAAAAACTGGTTCAAAGAAAAAATTAATGTTTTCTAAAACGGCTATCTCCTCTCTTGGCTTTTCGTTTTGAAGCTTTTTTTCTTGGCTTTTAAGAGCATGCATTTTCTTTTTTAATAACCTTCCACCGTGTGGATCTGATCTTGTAATAGTTTCTTGATAATAAGCGACTTTTTCTAAATGTTTCCTTAAAACAGCTTCTTTTTTTTGATATTCCCGTTTTTCATTTCTAGCTATTTGCTTTTCTTTTTCTAAATGATGCAATCTTTCCTTTATATATTCTTCATAGCCAATTCTTTTTATTGTATGCCGAGCTTCTTTTTTATCTTTTACCCTTTCAAGATGTAATATCATATTAGCAGTTTTACTTAAAAGCATTTCATCATGAGAAACATAAAGAAGTGGTTTACTTGTTTGTTGAAGAAAATTTTCTAAAAACAATAACGTTTCTAAATCTAAATCATTTGTTGGTTCATCTAAAAAGAAAATATCAACACCATCTAAAAATAGTTTTAAAAGAGAAATTTTAACCTTTTCCCCACCAGATAAACTTTTTAACTTTCTAGTTAATATTCCTTCTTGTAAATTTATTTTTTTTAAATATCGATAAAACTCATTTATTTTTTGATAATAATCTTCTTGATTATTAAACAAATATGAAAAGCCATCTTTTTCTAATTCATTTTCTTCTAAATTTTGTTTTAAATATCCTATCTTAGAATTTTTATAATTTATTATTCCGGTTACAGTTGCATAATAAGCATCATTTAATATAGCTTTTAAAATTGTACTTTTACCATTTCCTTCTTCACCAATAATAGCTAATTTATCTCCTTCGTTTAAAGTAAAAGATAAATTTTCTACTATAATTGTATTTTGAATTTTAATATTTAAATTTTTTATTTCTAACATTATGCCTCCTTCTTGGCATAACTTTTGTATGCCATTTTAAAAATTTAGCATTCTCATGTTATCACCTCCGTTTTTTAAAAGTCAAAACTTATCGTTTAATTTTTTTGATAAAAAGAAAATAAACTAATAATATAAAAATTAATATATCATAAATTTTTAATCCATCAAAAAGATAAATACTAGCTAATAAAGTTACAATTAAAATGCCTATTCTAAGAAAATAACTAATTAAAGTATTTTCTTTACTATACCAAGTTAAAACTGCCAATAATGGCGAAAAAAGAGCAAAAATAAACCAACCAATTATAAATTTATCTTGATAACTTTGATTATAAAAAGTAGCTGTAAGATAATAAGTAATTAAACTTCCTAAACAAAATAAAAATAAAGAAAGGGCTGCTTGTTTTTTATTTTTACTATAAATTGCTATTAAAACACCTAAAAAAATCCAAATTGATAATTCTGAAAAAATATTACCTAAATTAGTTGTTTCAAAATCTAATATTTTAGCCAAAATGCCTAACATACTTCCAAGAAAAAATAAAACAATAGGATTTAAAATTATTTTTTTCATTCATTCTCCTTTTAAATTACAAAATAATTATGCTGAAAATATTCTATCCATCTAATTAAATCATTATAATTAATAGAAATGGTTTTGGTATTTACATTTGGATGAAATAAAAGTGGTTTCTCTTTTAAAGAACTATCTAATAAAATTGTAACTAAATTTTTAGTATCATATAATATTCCAAACGGAGTAACACTTCCCTTTTCTAAGTTTAAAATACTTTTAAGTTCAAAAATGGTCGCAAATGTTAAATGTTTAGTATTTAAAAAATTAACTAATTCTTTTAAATTAGCCCTTTTATCTTCCCTTAAAATCAATAAATAATAATGTTTTTTATCTTTTAAAAATAAGTTTTTACAACCAAGACCTTTTATTTTACCTTTAATTATTTTGGCATCTTGGACTGTGTAAAGTGGTTCGTGAGTAATTTCTTCATATTTAATATTTAATTTATTAAGTATTTTCTCTATTTCCATTTTTTAGTTCCTTTATTCGACATTTTAAATAACAGTTTTTTAAATTTAAAAATGTTTTCCAAAACAAATTAAGTATATCATTCTTCTTAAAAGGTGTAAACATAGAGTAGGCTTGAAAATAATTTTTGATAATAATAGATTTTTTTATCTTTTTTGTTTATAATATCAGTTAGAAAGAGGTATATATGAAAATTAAAAAATGTGTTATTACAATTGCTGGATTTGGAACAAGATTATTACCAATCACTAAAACTATATCTAAGGAAATGATTCCAATAATTGATTTACCAGTTATTTTTTATCAAGTAAAAGAAGCGTATTTAAGTGGAATTGAAGAAATTATCTTCGTTGTATCTAAAAGAAATATCGATCTTATTAAAAATTTCTTTTCAATTGATAATGTTATGATTAAGGAAATTAAAGATGATCCTAAAAAAGCTAATTTATTAGATGAAGTAAATGAAATTATTAATAATATGAAGTTTACATATGTTATTCAAAAGATTAGAGGAACTTATGGTTCACTTTATTCAGCTAAGGATCTACTTGGTAATGAACCATTTGCTCTTATGTATGGCGATGATTTAGTTGTTGATAATCCGCCTTTATTAAAGCAAATGATAAGTATTTATGAGAAAACCAAACAAAGTGTGGTTGCTGTTAGATATGTTGAGGAAGATAAATTACCAAAGTTTGGAATTATTGAATATAAAAATGGAAATATCTTAAAAAATATTTGTTATAAAGATAAAGTAAATCCTAGCCAAGATATTATTTTAGGAAGATTTATTCTAAGTCCTAGTATTTTTACCGTCAAAGATAAATTAGTGATTAAAAGTAAAGAATTACAGCTTCCAAAAGCACTTTTATATATTAATGAAGATGTTCAAGTCCTTAAATTAAAAGGCAAGTATTTTGATATGGGAAATAAATTAGAATATATAAAAGCAACACTTTATTTTGGCCTTCAAAGAAAAGAATTTCATGATGATTTAAGAAAATATATAAAAGAAATTGAAAAAAATAATTGAAGAAAAATCAATTATTTTTTTTAGTCAATATTAATTAACTCATAATCAAGTGAGCCAACTCCTAACCTAGCAGCATGTTTAACAGTTAAACTTCCATTTCGCGATTCAATTCTTTCAATTAAATCTTTCTTTCCAGGATCCTCTGACTTATATACCAAATCAAGACAAGCCTTATCAAGAGCAACTGGATCTAAAGATGCCAAAATACCAATATCTTTTATCTTGGGATCTTGAGCCTCACTACAACAATCACAATCAACTGACATGTTTTTCATGACATTAATAAAAGCAATCTTATCTTTTTTATAATCCATAATACTACTAGCTGCTTCTGACATTGATTCTAAAAAGGAATCATGATCGGCAGTCCAAATTGCATCTTGATCACCAGCTCCATGAATAACAGCTTTACCATGACTTGAGGCAAGACCTATAGAAATATTTTTTAAAGCTCCTCCAAAGCCACCCATAGGATGACCTTTAAAATGTGATAATACCAAAATTGAATCATAAGAAGCAAGATGTGAACCAACATAATTAGTTTTCAAATGTTTTCCATTTAAAACATTTAATTCCATTTCCCCATCTTCATCTAATAAATCTACTTTATATAATTTATTCCAACCATGTTTTTCTAATAAAGCTAAATGTTTTTCATTTGTATTTCTTTCTCCATCATAAGCTGTATTACACTCAATTATTGTCCCGTCTAATAAATCTACTAATTTTTTCATAAATTCTGGTCGCAAGAAATTTTGATTACCCTCCTCACCAGAATGAATTTTTACTCCTATTTTTCCTTCTAATTTAGGATTTAAAGCTTGATAAATTTTAATTAATCCTTCTTGTGATAAATATTTTGTAAAATAAACTTTTGACATTTTATCCTCCATTCATTATTAGTATAACACAAAGCCAAAAATTAATAAATTTTTTAATTTTTTTAAAAAAAAATTGTGAAAACCAATATTTACTGTTATGATAATAAATAGGAAGTGATCTTATGGAAAAAGATTTAGAATATGAGGAATTCATTAATTGCATCTTTCAAGAATATTTAAAAAGAAAAAAACATACTAATCTTTTAACTCGAGATATAAATCTTTTTAAAAATATTATTACTTTATACTTTCAAAAAGATCGAACTAATTATTTTGCTGATATTATCGATAATTTCAAAGATTTGTATATTTTAGATGAATCAAGAATTGAACCACATGTTACGAAAGAAGAACAATTAGGTCTTGGAATTGTATATGATTATATAAAAGATTTTGATTTTGAAAAAGATAATTTTAATATTTTTGTTATCTCTTTAATTATTCATTCTAAGTTATATTCTAAATGTGTAGGAAGTGATTTTGGTGGAAAATTAAGAAATACCAATGTTTCTTTAAAAGATTTAGATATTTATATTCCTGATCCAGATATTGCTATTAAACTTTTTAATAGTTATTTAGATCAAAAAAATTCTGATCAAATATTTTTAAATTATTTTCAAAGTGATTTATTTGGTTATTTAGATAACTGTATTAAACTTTGTGTTACTTTAATTAAAATTCAACCATTTTATGATGGAAATAAAAGATGTTTTCGAGCTCTTTTAAATCTTTTGTTTAAAAGAGTAAATATTCCTCCTATATTTATTAATTTAGACGAAAGAAAAGAATATAAGAATGCTTTAATTAAATCTTTAAAAGATGAAGATTATAGTGATATAATAAAATTCTATTATTATAAAATATGTGATGCTATTATTTTATTAGATATTGAAAATTCTAAAAATCAAGAAAATAATAAATTTCAAAAAAAATAGCACCTAATTTATCAATTAAGTGCTAATATTTTGGGAAACAGTAAACTTGAAAGTTAATTGTTCCCACTTTTATTTTATGCAAATTATTTTCATATATACATATTCATTAATTATTATTTTCTTTTAAAAGAAAAATAATTAAATTAACTGTTTCCTCCAAAAAAATATCATAATTAATATCTCTATGTCTATGATATATTGTTTCATTGCATAAATTGTCAATTAAGTTGACAATTAAATGAACTTTTTCATTTAAATTAATTAAATTAAAACCATTATTTTGTAAAAAAACAACTAATTTATTAGTAACTTCAATTTCTTTATCACTAAAAATCTTTAAAACTTCTTTATCTAAACAACTCATAGATAGCAATTCTTGATGAGCTTTTTTCATCATTTTTTTTTGCTTAATCATTTTTTTAATTAGGTCTTTAATTATATCTACTAGATCATTATCATTTATTTTTTTATTTTCAATTGTCTTTAGAAGCGGAAACATAATTTTGTCAGAATATAATTTTACTCCTTCAATAAAAATAGCTCGTTTGTCTTCAAAATATTGATAAATTATTCCTGTTGAGACTGAACAATACTTGGCAATATCAACACAACTAACATTATGATAACCTTTATCGCAAATTAATTTAAAGCCTTCAGCAATTATTTTCTTTTTTTTAGCAATAGAATTTTTTTTAATTGGTTCTCTTATTTTTCCCATATTTCTATTTTAAAAATCCTTTAATTATTGTTTCTTCGGCTTCTTTTTCAGTTAAACCTAAGGACATTAATTTCATTAATTGAGCACCAGCTATTTTTCCAATGGCTGCTTCATGAATTAAATTAGCATCAACAAAGTTAGCATATATTTCCGGAATAGCTTTAACTGAGGCCTTATCTTGAATAATTGCATCACATTCTACATGGGCGAATGATTTAGCATTACCAATAATATTAGAAGTAAATTCTTGATAAGAATTATCCGTAGCAACGGAACGAGATGTAACATGACAACTAGCATTCGTTCCTTCCAAATTAACAAGAAAATCAGTCTTAGCATATTGTGAATTATTCGTTAATATTTTTTCGTTAATAATTAAAGTAGCATCTTCATACAAAGTGGCTTTGGTTGTGCGGAAAGTACTATCAACGCCTTTTAGTTGCGTGGAATCCATTGTCATTCTGGAACCTTTTTGCATTATTATTTCCGTTATAGGATTAAGAATTTTTTTTCCGGTTCCCATTCCACTTCCATAATGTTTTTCAATATATTTTACCTGAGAATTTTCTTCTAAATAAAAGCGATGAATACCATCATGAACAGAATCATGACTAAAACTATTATGAATACCACAACCGGCTACTATAACAATATTAGAATTTTTACCAATATGAAAGTCATTATAAACAACATCTTTTAAACCACTTTCCGTAATAATAACGGGAATATCAATAATTTGTAATAAAGTATTTTCTTTAACATAAATATCTATACCTGAACCATCTTCTTTGGAAATTATATTAACATAAGGATTAATTTTTCGATCAATACTTTTGCCATTTTTTCTTATATTATAAGAATCTGCTTCATAGGGATTATTATCTAGAACATTATTTAATAGTTTTTCATCGGTTTTATTCACAAGTATTCACCCCTTTACAACATACTTCTTCTTTAAAAATAGTATCTAACATACTACTTCTATCACCAATTTTTTTTATTTTACCATTCTCTAATAAAATTATTTGATCAGCGATATTAAGAATTCTTTCTTGATGCGATATAACTAAGGTTATTCCTTTTGATTGCTCTTGAATTTGCTTAAAAACAGTTGTTAAATTTTGAAAACTCCATAAATCAATGCCAGCTTCTGGTTCATCAAAAATAGCTAATTTAGGATTTAAAGCCATAACTGTGGCAATTTCAATTCTCTTTAATTCACCACCTGATAAAGAAGTATTTACTTCCCGGTCAACATAATTTAAAGCACATAAACCAACTTTTGATAAAATATCACAAGCTTCTTTTTTACATATTTCTTTCTTAACCGCAATTTTAAGTAAATCATAGACAGTTAAACCTTTAAAATTAACTGGTTGTTGAAAAGCAAAACCAATTCCAAGTTTAGCTCTTTCATCAATAGTTTTATTAGTTATATCTACTCCGTTAAATATAATTTTTCCTGTATCTGGTTTTTCAAGACCCATAATTATTTTGGCTAAACTACTTTTGCCACTTCCATTAGGCCCAGTTATAACATAAAATTTTTCATTATCTAATTTTAAATTTATTTTATCTAATATTTGTTTATTATCTCTTTTAAAAGAAATATCAATTAATTCTAACATATAAATCTCCTTATCAAAGTGCTATATCTAATATCATCATTAAAACAAATCCTAAGGCAACCCCAACAATACTTAAATTGGAATGCGTTCCAGTATGACTATCAGGAATAAGTTCTTCAACAACCACATAAATCATTGTTCCGGCTGCAAATGATAAAAAATATGGCAAAATTGGGGTAACCAAACTAGTTAATAATATAGCTAAAAAGGCGGCAATTGGCTCCACAATTCCTGATAAAACTCCATAAAGAAAAGATTTGTTTTTTGATAAGCCTTCTGTTTTTAAAGGCATAGAAATAATTGCTCCTTCCGGAAAATTTTGAAGAGCTATTCCAATACTTAATGCTAAGGCCCCTGATAAAGTAATAATATTATTACCAGCTAATAACCCAGCAAAAACTACCCCAACTGCTAAACCTTCGGGAATATTATGAAGAGTAACAGCTAATATTAACATAGTTGTTTTTTTTAAATTAGATTTAGGCCCTTCTTGAATTTCACTATCTTTATGTAAATGTGGTATTAAAGAATCTAATATAAGTAAAAAAGCTACTCCCAAAAGAAAACCAATACTTGCAGGTAACCAACTAATTTGCATACTTTCTTTAGCTAAATCAATAGCCGGAATTAAAAGTGACCAAATACTAGCAGCAATCATAACTCCTGATGCAAAACCTAATAAAAACTTTTCTAAACGATTATTTAATTTATCTTTTAATAAATAAACACAACTTGCTCCCAAAACCGTTCCTAAAAAAGGAATCATTATTCCAATTATTATATTCACTATTTCACCTCATCTTATATGAAACTTTTTTCACATTAATTATATAATTTACTAGCTAGCCTGTCAACAATTTGATTAAAATATTAATATAAATAAAATCCTTGTTTTACAAGGATAAAATTTTAAAATGGTGTTCCCAGTAGGAATCGAACCTACATTTAATCCTTAGGAGGGATCCGTACTATCCTTTATACTATGGGAACAAATAGAAACTATTTTTTTAAGTTTCCATATAAAAATAATTTATAATTCCAATCATCTGTTTCATTAGATAATGACATAATATCTTCATTCGACATATTAGTAAGTAAAAAATCAGCAATTTCATCAACCTTTGTTTTTTCACAAATATACATATACTCTTCTTCACAAACCGAAGCTTCTCTTATTCTTTCAACAAAATAACTTAATTTTTTAAATGCTTCTTTATAGGAATTTTCAGCTTTAATTTTTTTCTTATTAATTTTATATTTTTTAAAATACTCAGTGACATCAATCATTTGATGAATATAATCACCATTTAATAGCAAATAAATTAAATCATCATTACTAACTTTTTTTAATAAATTAGAAATAGAAAAAACAATTTCTTCACATCTTATATCTGTTGTATCGATTTTATCTTCAATTAATTCTCCAAGTTCTATTTCTAAATTTAATATCTTTTGTAAATTTTCACTCATAAACCACCTAATTAAATACATCAAAAAAATATTTATTTATCTTATTTTCAAAAATTGTTAATAAATTATTAATTTCCTCTTGATAAGTTTGATATTCTAAATAACTGGGTTCCATATTTAAAATATTTAATTTTTCTTTTATTTTTAAATCTAATTCTTCTTTTTTTAAAGGATTTTTAACAAGTTCTTTTTGTAAAGTTTTAATATCATTTATTAAATTCCTAATTTTTTCATTTTGTTCTAAAACTTTTCTTGCTTTTAAATAATTTTGATAACTTTCAGTAGTTTGAATATACTCAATAATTTCTAAGATTTTAGCATTGATTTCTTTTTTATTCAATGGCTACTCCATCCAAACTAAAACTTTTAGCTTCTAATATTTTTACAGGTTGAATAGAACCAATTTTAGCCTCATTGCCTTGAAAATTTACTAATTTATTAGTTTCCGTATAACCAAATAACATTCCTTCTTTATTACTAAAACCTTCTACTAAAACATTATAAACTTTACCAACCATTTTTAAATTAGTTTCCAAAGAATATTTATTAATTAAATCATTTAAACGATACAATCTTTTTTCTTTTTCCGTAATCGTTATATCATCCTTTAAACGAATAGCTGGGGTATTTTCTCTTTTGGAATAAATAAATGTAAAGGCACTGTCAAATTTACAATAATTTACTATATCCAAAGTATCTTGAAAATCTTCTTCGGTTTCTCCTGGAAAACCAACAATAATATCAGTTGTAATACTAATATTTGGAATCATTCTTAATTTATCATATAACTCTTTATAAAGTTCTCTTGTATAACGTCTTCCCATTAATTTTAAAATTCGATTACTTCCTGATTGAATTGGTAAATGTACAAAATTTAAAATATTGTCATGATTTTTAATAACTTCAATTAACTTATCCGTAAAATCCCAAGGATGGCTAGTTAAAAAACGAATTCTTGGAATATTAGTTTTACTAATATCTAAAAGTAAATCAGCTAATTCATAATCATTATATAAATCTTTCCCATAAGCATTTACATTTTGACCAAGTAAAGTTACTTCTTGATAACCATCACGCACTAAATCCTTAACTTCTTTTAAAATATCTTCTTTTCTTCTACTCCTTTGTTTTCCTCTTGTGTAAGGAACAATACAGTAGGTACAAAACTTATCACAACCATAAATAATATTAACATAAGCTTTATATTTGCTCTCACGATTAACAGGAATATCTTCAACAATATCTCCTTCTTTACTAAAAACTTCGATATTTAAATTTTTATTTTGCAAACTTTGATATAATAATTTTGGTAAATCATCTATATTATGTGTTCCAAAAACAAAATTTAAAAAGCGATACTTCTTTTTTATTTCCTCAATAACACCAACTTCTTGGGCCATACAACCACAAAGTCCAACAATTACATTTGGTTTTAACGCTTTTAAATGTTTAATTCGTCCTAACATTCCAAAGGCTTTATTATGAGCATTTTCGCGAATTGAACAAGTGTTTAATAAAATTATGTCAGCTTGTTCCATATCAAAAGTCTCTTGAAAGTCCATCGCTTTTAACATACCTTTGATATTTTCACTATCATGTTCATTCATTTGACAACCATAAGTTTTTAAATAATATGTTTTTTGAACACCTAAATTTTGATATTTTTTATCTAATTTAAATTTTTTAATTGCAACTTGCTCCTTACTTCTTTTTCTAGCAGCTTCATAATTTGGTATTTGCATCAACATCACCCATTTCTTGCAAGATATAATATATCATAAAACAAATAATTTTACAAATAGAAAAAATGACTAGAATTCTAATCATTTTCTTTTTTATTTTCAATTTTTTCTTGATTTTGCTTTGAAAAGAAATAGTTATCAGCATTTAAAGAAAGTCCTATCATAAATATATAAGCAAGTAAATAAACCCAAACTAACAATATTAATATATTAGATAAACTTCCATAATAAAGATTATAATTACTATAATTATTTAAATGATAGGAATAAATTCTTGTTAACAAAAACCAAGAAAGAGTTGTAAAAATAGCTCCATTATTCATATATTTACTTTTAATTCTAATACTTGGTGCCATTGTATATAAAAACTTAATTAAAATAAACATCATAATAATGGAAAGAGGATATTTTAATAAATGATAAATAGTTGTTAAAATATGTGATCCTCCTTCTTTTAAATAATTATTCAAAAAATTAACAATGAAATCCCCAAAAATTGGGACTATAATAAGAAAACCAATTAATAAGAATAAGACAATTACCATAAAAAAGGATTTAATATACTTTTTTAAACTAGATTTATTTTTTACTTTATACAAAATATCACTAGAGGTAATAATAGCTCGACAACCACCTGATACCATCCATAAACTAAATAAAACAAAGAAAAATACATTATAACCGGTTGAATTTATATTCAAAGCTGCTTCAATAATAGACATAACAGCATCAGGAACATTATTTGTTAATCCATTTACAATTGTATCTATTCCAATATTTGATCCTAATACACCAATAATTGAAAAAATAGGAACAATAATTAAAACAATATTAAAAGCTAAATGTCCAGGCAAAATTCGCATCTCTTCTAAACTTATTAATTTAATAATTCTTTTTATGTAAGATTTAAATTTTTCTTTCATCGATAACTTTCTTTATCACTTTCCATATCTATCATTGCCTCATTAATAGCATCATCTATTGTTTTAATATTATCAAATATCATACTAGATCCAACACTTGCCCCATAGCCATATGGAAGTTCTGCTAATTCTTGTCGCAATTTTTTCAAATATATATCAATTTGTTCTTCAGTATAGCCAACTAAATAAATAATAAATTCCGTTCCATCACTTCGAATAATTTCTGTATTCTCAAGTTGGGTATTTACTAAAATACTAGCAGCTTTAACAATTAAATTATCACCTTTTTCACGTCCATAATTATCATTAATATATTTTAAATTATTTAAATCAACAACAACAATTGTTTGTGGATATACTTTATTTAAATTCCAAGAATCAATCTGCAAATTTAAATAATTGCGATTTTTAAGAGATGTTAACATATCAGTGTATTTTTTTCGATCTTCTTTTTTAACAAGTTTTAACTTATGACGATTTTTAAGGAAAATTATAATAGCAATTACGAAAATTATTGGAATTAAAATACATGCAAGTACTAACAAATATACTTCTTCAAAACTTGATGTTTGAAAAATAGATACATTTAAATTATTAAATCCACTATTTCTATATCGATAATAAGAATTAGTATTAATAACATAATTAAATAAATTATAGAAAGAATCATTATCACTTTTAATCATAAAAGAATAATCATTACTCATAATATTTTGATAAACTACTTCAAAATCTTTTAATTCTTTTGATCGATAATAAGAATAAACTTCCCTATCAACAATAATTAAACCGGAATTAGAAACAGCTTCATCAATAACTTCATCTAAAGTTTCATAAGTTTTTGAATTTACCATAGTACTAGAATTAATATAATCTGCTAAATATTTATTATTTTGAAGTAAATAAGCATTATTTCCTTTTAATCCTTCAAGCGAAGAAATAACATAATCATCACTAGTTCTTGCTAAGACTACAAAGTTTTCGATGAATGTTGAAGTTGTTTTTAAATATTTACTATTTTGATTACCAATATAATCAAAATAAACATCAACTTCTCCTTCATTAATCGCTTTATTAAGTTCATCAAGTGAACTATATTTTTTATAAGCAAAATCTATATCTGTTAATCTTACTACTCGATTAATATATTCAGCTGCAATACCATTTAATTTAGATCCATTTGTAATTTCATATGGAGGATTTTCAACATAACCATACACATAAGTTTTACTTAATAAATCTGTTCTCGTTTTATCATTAATATCTTTTTCTTCAATATAATAGTCTAAAAAGAGTTTATTATAATCATCAACATAATACTCTTCCATAAAGTATTCAAAATATTTTTTTAAGATTGAATTTAAACTATTGTTATCTGAATCTAGTGTTAAAACTATTTTTTTAGTAATATCAGTAAAGAAATAGTTAAAATAGTAATCACTACTTGCAATCGTTTTTTCAAGCGATAAAATATTAGGAACAATTATCATATTAACTTCGTTTTCATCTAATCCGGTAAATAATTCCTCCAAAGTACTATAAGAATTATAAGTAATATTGGAAGCACTTTTTAAATAATAACTAATATTTGACTCTTCTTGCTCTAAAACCCCAAGGGTATAACCGGCAAAATCAGCAATCGTATTTATTTTTATACTTTTTTTACCAACCGCCACATAACTATCTTCAAATAAAAACAATTGATTACTGTTTAAAGATTGACTACCATCAATAATTTCTATTTTATAAGTATCACCACTTGTTCCTTCTTCCTTAGAATAAGGAATTTTATTAAATTGTAACTCGGTTTCCTCAGTTACATAGTCTAAAAAATCAAAGACTACGCCACTACCATTCATTCCATATAAAGCAACATCATTAAATACTTCAATGTCAATCATTTCTGTGCCATTTTCACTGATCCAATTCTTATCACTAGATGTTAATAAACTAGATTCTCGGTAATAATAAATAAAAAATAAGGCAATAAATACAACTAATGCAATAGAAATAATTAAAATAATTAATTTTTTTTTATTCTTGTTCTTCATTAGTATCTTCCTCACTCGTTATTTCTCTATCTTTAGTAAAAACTAATTCATCGGTTTGGGTTCCTTTATAACCAATTATTGGAAAATTATTTAAGCTTTCATCTTCTTTTAATACATAAACTTGAAGTGAATAGTAAGATAATTCATCGTTTTCAAATAAAGAAACCGTGCTACTTGCTATTTGTTTAGCATCAGAAACACTTACATCATCACTAACTGTAATCAATAAATTAATAATTTTTCCATGAACTTGATTTTCAACGTTTAAAACTTTTGCATTTTCTTTTAAAGTTTCTTCAATTGAAGTAAATAAAGTATCGGTAAGGGGATAGTTTTCTATTCCATCTAATCTATCTCCATATGAAGCTTTTCCTTCATCAGGTACTAAAAGATTTTTAACTTCTACTCCAATAATAACTAAAAGAATAAAAACAACGATAGCAATAATTGTAAATTTATTTTTCTTTATAAAATTCATAATTCCTCCACTACGATAAATGTATTATACACTAAATTTTATGATTTATCAATATTTTAATAACTTGGAAATAATTATAAAATACTAGATTTATTTTATCTTAATTTAATTCTCAAATAAAAAAGAAGTTTTATTTGCATAAAACCCTTTATCCTTAATTTACTATAAATATTTTAAGAATAATATTTCTTATATTTAAGCATTTTTTAAAGATTCATACTTTTCTTGTAAAGATTCACGATAATCTATTTTATTGATATTTCTTTCATATTCACGAAGCCAATCACTGATGGTTGCAAATGATTCAATTAAATCTAATAAAATATATTCTTTTACTTCTGGATCCTTTTCAATATAAAATTTTTGAAAATATTTAATTCCTGGCTCAACTTCATAAAGTTTTGAATAAATTATAAAAATACATTCAATAAAATAATTACAATGTTCACTTAAACGATAATATTTCGTTTCTCCCTTTTGTAATTTTTTTAGTTTTTCTAGCATTTCCGAAACCTCATCTTTTAGTAATTCAATAGCCATATATTCCATATCAACTGTTTTTAAACAACTAATAAATTCACATAATAAGTCTAAATGATAACTATATGGATCAAATTTAACATGTAATAATTTAACACAATATTTGAGATTTTCTTTGGTAACACCAGTTTGTAATTTTCTTTTTATAATCATGCCTAAAAAACTACTTTGCGATATTTGAATAGCTCGAAAAGTTTCCCAATTTGAAAATGTTAAATAATGGGTAGCATGACTCAATAAAATGAAAAGATCACGTAAAAGATCAGTTGCCTTTTCACCCTCTTTACTATCAGGAGGA
Source organism: uncultured Bacilli bacterium (assembly GCA_944350445.1). Taxonomy (GTDB): domain Bacteria; phylum Bacillota_I; class Bacilli_A; order RF39; family UBA660; genus RUG591. Next base: position 37,224 of record CALVOW010000006.1, read on the forward strand.
AAAGAATTTAATTGTTTGCAAAAATTTTTAACTTTAAATCGCCATTTTGATCTTTCTGTTTTTGATACTATACTATTTGAACTAGCATATAAATCATTATTAGCACATTCTAAAAAGAAATTTACTTCTTTTTCTAAAACCTCGAAGGATAACTTCTCGTCTTTCTTATTTATTTTTGCTTAATATTTAAAATATAATTATCTATATCATAATCTTCTTTTTTACTTTTTGGTATTCTTTTATATAATTCAATAATTATTTTATCTTTTTCTTCTTTGCGATATTTTGAAATAACATCTTTTAACTCTTTAACTAACATAAACTTATAATTTAAATTTCTCCTTATTTTTCTAGTTTTTTCACAATATTTTCCATACTTTTAACAATCATGTTTGAATCTATTACTCCTCTTGTCATTACCAGTGGATAAATAGTTGTATTAGAACCAACAATAGTTCCCGGCGTTAAAACACTATTACAACCTATTTCAACATAATCTCCAAGAAAAGCCCCAACTTTTTTTAAATTAGTTTCTGTTTTTTCTTCTTTATTTTTAATTATTACTTTGCTTTTATCACTTTTAACATTTGATGTAATACTACCAGCTCCCATATGCGAATAATTTCCCAAAATTGAATCACCTACATAATTAAAATGAGGAACTTGGACATTATCATATAAAAGTGAATTTTTTATCTCACAAGAATTACCAACTACACAATTTTTACCGATAATAACATTTCCTCTTATAAAAGCATTAGGTCTAATTTCCGCCATACTATCAATAATACAAGGTCCGATAATAGTAGCTTTATCACTAATAATTGCACTTTTATGAACAAAGACATCTTCTTTTAATTTAAGAAAATCTGTTTCTAACAAAGAAGAAATTTCCAAAATAATATCTTTGATATGTGGTAAAACTTCAAAAGGATACTGATACTTCTTTATATATGAATCAAAAATACTTTCTCCAAGCAAGAATAATTCTTTATTTGTCATTTTTTCCACCTTCCTCACAAATTTCTAAACTTTTTTCTAAAGCTTGAACTGGCAAAAGAGCACATTTTTTACGACTAGGTTGTTTAGCTATATCTTCATAAATTAAGAGATTTCCTAACTTTGTTTTATCATAATTTTCGAAATTAACCATATGGTAATACTCCGTTATAAAATTTCTAGCTTCTTGAAGTGTCATACCAATAATTTTTTTTACCATAAGACTAGTAGCACTTATTGTAATAGCACAAGCCTCACCATCAAAATAAGCATCATATATCTTTCCATCTTTAATACGTACATATAAATCAATATTATCAATACAAGATGCATTATAAGTATTAGCTTTTATAAATTCTTTTCCATTTTTAGATTCTTTATGAAAAGGATTTTCAAAATTTTCTATCATTAATTCTCTTTTTATATTACTATCCATCTTACACCTTCTTATTATTTTATAATTTAAAAACAATATAATTATAAAATAATATCATATATATTTTTACTATTCTTTAAAACATCTATTAATTTATCTATTTCTTCAAAAGTATTATATAAGTATAAACTAATTCGACAAGTATTTTTAACACCTAAATCATCTTTAATCATTTTGGTACAGTGATTACCAGCTCGAACACAAATATGATAATGATTTAAATAATTAGCTGTATCCTCAGCAAAGATCTTATCAAGATTAAAAATGACAATGCCTGATTCACTAGCTTCATTATAAACTGTAACATTAGAAACTTCTTTAAGTCGTTTGATTAAGTATTCTCGTAATTTAATTTCATGTTCACGAATTTTCTCAATTCCAATACTTTCAATATATTCAATAGCTGCTTTAAGACCTAAAACACCAGCAATATTTTGTGTTCCAGCTTCAAATCTTAAAGGTACTTCTTTATACTCTAATTCCTTGGTACTTTCAAATTTTATATTCATACCACCTCCATATTTAAATGGTGGCATAACTTCTAAAAATTTTTTCTTAGCATATAAAATTCCAACCCCAGTTGGACCTAACATCTTATGAGCAGAAAAGGCTAAAAAATCAATATCATCACGTAGAACATCGGTTTTCATATGTGGAACACTTTGAGCTCCATCTACACATAAAAGTATATTATTTTGATGAGCAAATTCGGATATTTCTTTAATTGGTCTTACATCACCAATTACATTAGTAATATAAGCAAGTGAAATTACTTTGGTTTTATTAGTTGTAACTGCTTTAACATTATCGAGAGTTACTTTATAATCCCTTGTTAAAGGAATAAATTTAACAACAATTCCCATTTCTTTTTCAAGTTCAAACCACGGTAAGACATTACTAGCATGTTCGGCCTTAGTAATTAATACTTCATCACCCTTTTTTAAGTAATGCCTCATAAAAGAAAATATAATCATATTCAAACTTTCTGTTGTACCACTTGTAAAAATAATTTCTTCCCGACTATCAGCATTTATAAATTTTCTTACTACTTCTCTTGTACTTTCATATTCAAAATCTACTTTTTGACTAATATCATAATCACCTCTATGACAATTAGCAGTATACTTCGTATAATAGTCAACAACCTTATTAATAACTTGTTTAGGTTTAAAAGTAGTAGCACCATTATCTAAATAAATTAAAGCATCTTTACACATTAAAAAATCTTCTCTATTCATGTTAATCCCCCTTTCTATTTTTAATTATTCTTGATACTTTATGAAAAAACTTTTTAAACAAATTTAATTTTTAGTATCTATACATAGTTTATTCCAAAAATTTTAAATCATTTATTTCAAATGACTGTTAAATTTTAAAATACTTTAAAAAGGTAATTTTAAATTTCCATTCATCATACTTTTAACCATTTTTTTATAATTTTCAAATTGTTCTAATAATTTGTTAACTTCACTAACACTAACACCAGAACCCTTAGCAATTCTTGTTTTGCGACTTGATTTAATAATACTCGGATTTTTTCTTTCATTAGGTGTCATTGATAAAATAATAGCTTCAATTCGCGAAATTTGCTTAGGATCAATTTGAATTTTATTAAGACCCATTTTACTGGCTCCGGGAATCAATTTTAATAAATTTTCCAAAGGACCCATTTTGCGAATTTGCTTCATTTGTTTTAAAAAGTCTTCTAAATCGTATTTTCCCTTTTGTAATTTTTTAACCGTATTTTCAGCTTCTTTTTCATCAATGGCTTCCGTGGCTTTTTCAACTAAAGAAACAATATCACCCATACCAAGAATACGACCAGCCATACGACTTGGATCAAATAATTCTAAACCATCCATTTTTTCACTGGTTCCCATAAATTTAATTGGAACATTGGTTAAATGACGAGCTGAAAGAGCTACTCCACCTCTTGTATCACCATCTAATTTGGTTAAAATAACACCTGTTAAATCAATGGCATCATTAAATCCTGTTATAACATTAATAGCATCTTGTCCCATCATAGCATCAATTACTAATAATGTTTCTTGAGGAGTGACTTTATTTTTAATATTTTTAAGTTCGGTCATTAATGAATCATCAATATGAAGACGTCCAGCTGTATCGATTAAAACATAATCATAACCATTTTCCTTGGCATAACGAACAGCATCCTGACTTGTTTCAACGGGATTATTAAGACCATTTTCATAAACAAAAATATCAAGTTCCTTTCCTATTTGTTTTAATTGATCAATAGCAGCTGGCCTATAAACATCACAAGCAACCATCATAGGCTTTTTATGATATTTTTTGCGGAGCATTAAGGCAAGTTTACCAATAGTAGTTGTTTTTCCACTTCCTTGTAAACCAACCAGCATTAAAATAGCCGGATTGCCAGTTAAATTTAAGTCAGCTGACTCCCCACCTAAAAGTTCCGTTAACTCATCACTGACAATTTTAACAAAAACTTCACCTGGTTTTAAACTATTAGCAACTTCTTCACCAAGAGCTTTTTCTTTTACTTTATTTGTAAACTCTTTTACTACTTTATAATTAACATCAGCTTCAAGTAAAGCAATTCTTACTTCTTTAACCATATCACTGATATTTTCCTCAGTAATACGTCCATATCCTCTTGCTTTATGAATAACTTTTTGTAATCTTTCACCTAAACCTTCAAACATAAGACCTCCTTGTAAACATTATTATTATAACATTAAATAAGAAAAATACCTAACTATTTTTAGTTAGTAATATTAATATAAATGTTAAAATAAAAATGACAATCTTTTTTATCAATTGACATTTACATTCGGCCCAGTAATTTACTATTTTAGTAGGAATCTGCGCGCACGCCGTACGGGTGTGGAAAAGAGTTGCTTCTTAGCAAAAATCGCCCGTCGGATTGACGTACTACACGCGAGCATAAGCAGTCGCCGCATCGAAGTACGAAGGCGTCATGCGCGAAAACCACTTAGAATAATCCAAAAAAAATTCCATAACCAATCTTGAAACGAAAAGGTTTTGCCCCTCTATTTCAATATCAGTATAATATATATTTTTCTTGTTTATTCAATAAAAATTGAAAAAATTAAAGAGAAATATTTTTCTCTTTCGGTTTTTTATTACATTTTAGTGAATAGACAAATTGTGAACATTTACATCTTTTTAAATAACCATTATATCTTTCTAAAATAATATTGCCTTCTTTTTTATAACGCTTACGGATTTTTTTCTTCATATTTTTACTAGGCAACATATAAACTTTTTTATTTTTAACTAAAAAACGATATCCTAAAAAAATAAAACCATTTCCTACTTTTGATATTTCCGTTTTTTTATTTAAAGTCAATTTTAAAGTACTTAATTCTTTTTTTATCTCATCAAGACAATATTTCAAATAATTAGGATTTTCATGAAATAAAATAAAATCATCCATATATCTAACATAATATTTTATTTGTAGCTTTTCTTTAATAAAGTGATCAAGAGAATTTAAATAAAAAATAGCTAAAATTTGACTTGTCATATTACCAATTGGTAGACCTTTTCCTTTTTTATATCTTGGAATATTTTCAAGTTTTGTAATTAATTCGATCTTATCTTTAAAATTACGATTTGACCGTTTTATAAGTTCAATTTCCTTTTGAACTAATCGTTCAATTTCTTTGTTAACATAATCTTCGCTTGTTGAAGTTATAATATTTTCAATTATTTTTATAATATCTAAATCCCAAATAATTAATTTTAATTTTTTAAGTAAAATGTCATGATCAATATTATAAAAATATTTACTAATATCACATTTTAAAACATAAATATCATTAGTCTTTTTTTGCAGTTTTTGTAAATAATTCTTCACCAAATAAACCCCATGATCTAAGCCTCGACCAACACGAGTTGCTACATTCATATCTATTAATCGGGGTTCAATTATTGGAAATAAAAGATATAAACTTACTACATGATTTATAATTTTATCAAATAAATTTTCACTCATAATAATTCTATATTTGGGATACTTAATCAAAAAGATATTATATTTAGTATGTTTATATGTTTTGTTTTCTAATAATTTATATATATGAATAAAATTAGAAAATTTGGAAAGTTCAAACTTAACTAATTTCTTCTTATGCTTGGTTGCCATACATATTTTTTTATAAACTAAATTAATCTTATAATAATCAACAATATCTTCATATTTTATCATGAATATTATAACCTTTCATAATAGTAAATGCTATTTTTTTTAAATCTAATAAAATACTTCCTACTTTTGTTGATTGTTTATACGAAATATATTTTTTTAAAAAAGCTTGATGTATTAAATAATTAATCATACTTAAATTGATTAAATATTCTTTTAAATATTTTTCTTTTATACGAAGAGTATCATTAATATTAAATGCAAATAAATTCTCAACTAATTTATATAAACAATTTTCTAAATAATTTCTTAAAACCATATCTTTTTTGGGAAAATTAATTAACATTTTATAAATATAATCATTAGTCTGATAAGTTTTATTTAAAAGAATAAAATCAGAATTCATCAATAAAACTCCTTATCTTAGATAAATTTTCCGGATTATTTTTGATTAAAAAAGAAATTTGTTCTAATAAAATTTTTTCATTTAATTCTTGATAATATTTCTTTTTAGCAAGATATAAAATATTATTATAGTTATTATTATCATATTCTATTTTTACATCTTCGAATAAAAAATTAATGTTATTTTCTTTTAAAACTTCTAATACTTTATCAATAGCGCTTTTAGGAAAACCTATTTTTGAATCATTAATTTGATATTGTAATAAATAATTTAAAATATAAGCATCATTTTCATAGGCTACATAAAAAGTACCACTTTTTAATAAAATAATATTTTGGGAATATTTTTCTTTTAAAATTTTATATTGTTTTAATAACTTCATAATACATCCTTCCATTTTTGATATAGAAGAATGAAAAAATTGCAGTACCACTCTCCTATATCTTATAAAAATAAAATATAGTTAATTTAATTTTAAATTTTGGTACTGCAATTTTTATAATAGGAAGATAACTTCCTTTAACATAGGGATAGCCGAACAAAAATTACTTGTCGTTTGGCATCTATGTTTTAAATTTAGGAAAAAATCCAAGGATTAATCTTGTTTCCAATCATTGATTATAATAAGTAGCCTTATTATTACTTCCTCAAATAATCAACCTTAATCAATTATATTCGGTCTAGTAATTTACCATTTTAGTAGGAATCTGCGCGCACGCCGTTCGAGTTCGTGACGTTGTTCCATTGATTCAACTCGCCCGTCGGATTGACGTTATACACGTTAGCATTAGCATTCGCAGCATTGAAGTTCGAAGGCGTAGCCCCACGGGAATACTAAATTCATCTAGACTAACCCTAAAAATATTATAGTTTCTACTTCCATAATATATTTTCAAAAATATTATACTTTAATTTTTTTCTATAAACAAGTAATTTTTACAATATTTTTTACAAAGGGAGTTGAAATTTGTTTCAACTCCCTTTGCTTAATTTAATAATTTTAGCAAATAATTAGGATATGAATTTTAAAAATTCGGGAGCCAAATGAAGAGTCATTTGGCTCAAATTAATTCTTTTTTTAAGCTAATTCTAATTCAAAAGGATTTTGGGTGGTTCCATCGCCTTTCGAAATTAGAACATCAGATCGAAGATTGATAACTGCGCGCACGCCGCGCGAGTTCGAGACGTAGCTCCATGGAGACAACACGCCCGTCGGATGGACGAAATACACGTAAGCAAGAGCATTCGCAGCACGGAAGTACGAAGGGGTCATAGTAAAGTAATAATTATTCGTTCGTAAATAATATTCTTCATTTTTTAAACCTTGTCTTCCTCCAGCTAACGCTACTTCGTCAGCTGTTATTAAAGCAATAGGATAAGTTAAATCACCATTGCCGCGGCTACTTGTCGTTGAAAATTTATCTACATCTCGACTACATTTTAAAGTTGCTGTTTTATTACTATCTTGATATAAGCGTTTATAGGCTGAATACAATGTTGTTGGTACTAGACTATACCCATTTCCTGTATTACTACTTGCAAAACTTCGATCATTACAGAAAGTTCCATCTACTATATAATTTGTTAATAAATTTCCTTCACTATCACTCTTACCAACTATATTAGTAGCATACCAACTATCTAAAGTTGCTTTGATATTACTACTATTATCATTCGTTAATGTACTTTCTAAACTATTTGAAGAATAGGATATATACTGAGCTCTCACTTGTGTTTCGTTTATATAACTATTAACTTTTATCATGACTGGACAGCTTCCAGTTCCATTTGTTAATTTACAGGTATAAGGATAATCGGCAAATTGATCCTGCATTTCCGTAAATGTTCCACTAGTTATATTTCCGGTTATTTTAAATGTTTTTGATTCTTCATCGAATTCATAATCAGATCCAAAATAATACTCTGTTAAAGCTACTATATTGTCATAAGTTGTTTCACTACTTGTATGAAGTGAAAAATCCTTTCCATACATATAGCCAACATAGGTTGGATCAGGGTATGTTGTATTATATTGATAAGTTCTATTATTGATACTTGTGGCATTTCCTGTTGCATCAGGAATCGTTCCATTATAAATCATCCGAATTGATCCATCTCCATTCATACGAATTATCTTCCAGTAAAAGCCTCCAAAGTAAACATTGTTATTCTCTACATCACCTCGATAAATATAGGAAGTTCCATAGTCGTCTTCGACGGCATATAAACCTTGTTCACTTCTTAACGTACTTGCTATTTTATAAGTTATCCTATCTGCTAAAGTTATTCGTTGCAAACTTTCATCAGTTCCTAAGATTTTATAGATAGTTCCACAAGCACTATTTCCTATATTAGTTGCACCACATGTATAATAATTTAAATAAGTATCACTTAACGTATCCGTTGTAATCGTTCCTGTTAGTTTAAAAGTTCCAGTTGTTGAATTAAATTCATACGAGTTGCCAAAATAATATTTATAACCACTAGTTACTGTATAAGCATTCTCAACATTTTGAGTTAACTCTTCAACATAAGTATAACTTGGGGCCGTATCATCTAAATTTGGATAACCCTTATCAACTATTTGGGTAATAGCTGTTTCGGTATTATCGGTTTGATGTTCGGATACTAAGATACAATCTCCTAGTTTGTTAAAACCATTATTTAAACAGTAATTGTTTCCTTTTACCTCGACTCGTTTTACTACTTCATGCGTCTCTACATCATTTTTTACTAATTTAACATTTATATCACTTACTCCATTAGCATCATTTTTAGGTATAACATATACTTTAACTTCAACTGTTTTATTCGTTGCAAAGTCATACTCTAAACTTAAACTCTCAACTGGTGTTTCATCTTCTCCACCTTCTGAGTCTTTATAAGCAAATAAAACATCGGAGTTAGTTCCCGTTATTTCTAATTTCATATTATCAGTTGCTTGAAGGGAAATTCCCGCTTGATTAACATCTAGGTAATTACTAATCTTCGCGATAAAATAAGCTTTATTATTTTCAACATAAGTTTCATCAGTTTCCAGAGCTAATGGCATATTCATACTATCTAAATTACCATCAACATTAACTTTAACACTTACATAAGAATTATTCCATTCATCGATTGTATAATCTCCAGTTGTATTACTAATAACTGTATTTTCATCAATCCAAATTCTTAAGCTATAATTCTTAGTTATTTCTTCATTAGTTCCGGCTGGTATCGTATCAACCCAAATTCTTGTGTTATCAAAGCTTTTATAACGAATAGCATCAATTAAAACATCATCATCACTTGTTAAATAAACATTCACATCTTCGGGATTGATTCTTGTCTTACCTGCAATCTCATCACCATTAACAAGGCTTATTCCATAATAAATATCTTTACTACTCGTGTTTTTTCCGACGATTTGAAAATTAAAGACATTATCATCACTTGCTAAAGCATCATTCTTTGACATAGGAACAGCATTTGTGATATTTATCTGATTATTTTCGATATAATTCATATAAATATCTCCAGTTATAGCTACTTGGTTTCTTGTTCCACTTATTAAAGTATTATAGGCTGCATAGGTTACTCCAAGCGTTACTATTAAAATTAAACTTACTATTAAACTAATACTTATTACTTTCTTTCTATCCTTCATTTTTATTCCTCTATTCTAATAATAATATAATATATTTTAATGTATTATTCAAGCACTTTTAATTATTTTTTTTAAAAAGCAAAGAAAAAACACCTAAAATCTAGTACTTATTATACCAGTTTTACGTGTCGAAATTTCTTGAAATATACGAAAAAAATTAGAAAAACTTAGGCGGTTTAGACCAATGTAGTCAACTTAAGAAAATTATATTAAAAGCTTCTTTTAAAATTAACTATTCCTTTTGAATTACCATTTCTAAAAATTCTTGGATTAGAACAATCTTTTCTTATTGGTGTTTATATCGTAAGACATATTCATAAAGCAACTCATATAATTGCTTTTTTTCTTCTCTTTTTCTGTTATTACCAACTCAATAAAAAGTTCCTTAAATCCTCCTATTAGAATGTTTTTATTTAATTGATATTCATATTTATTTTCTCGTATTATTTTTCCGGCACATAAAAACTAGTCTTAATACTCTTTCTATATTATATTTTTTTGTATTCTTTTACTTGTTTTCACTTTCCACTTCCTATTCTCATAAGAAGTATATCGCATGCCGTTTTCTATAATCTCAACTTGTAAAATATTTTTATATTTCTTAAGTTGACTACATTGCGGTTTAGACTCCCCCCCCCCGGTTGACATAGAGTTAACTTCGTTTCTTAAATTATTTAACATATTTATCAACTACCTTTCTAATTTACTCTTTTATCTTACTATATTTTTTTATTTTTTTCAAGGGCATCTTTATTACTTTTCATGTAATACTTCATTTAATCCATCTCCAAGTAATTTTCCTAGTTTTTCAATGATAAAATCAATTTCTTTGGTACTTACAATTAAATTATAACCAATTGGATTTAAAACTTCATAAATTAACTCTTTAATTTCGTCTTCATTAAGACCTCCAACAAGTCCTAATAATTCTTTTTTTTCTTCAATAGTTAAATCTTCACTTGCTTTTAAATAATTAATATTATAAGAAGGTGTTAATTTATCTTTTAGAAAATTCTTTTTATGATAACTTACTTTTTTTATTAAATAATTAATTGTATCATGGACAATAACAGCACTTGATACAACGGTTGGAACGCCAATTGCAATTACCGGAATTTTTATAGTATCAATTGATAATTCTCCCCGATTATTACCAATACCTGAACCCGGTTGAATACCTGTATTAGTAATTTGAATTGTTTTTTGAATTCTCTCAATATTTGAAGCACTTAAAGAATCAATAGCAATAATAAAATCGGGCGTTGTCTCTTTAATAACTCCCATAATGACATCTCTTGATTCAATTCCTGTATTTCCTATTACATTTGGCTCTAAAACCGAAACATTTCGATATTTTTTATCTACTTCTCCAAGTTCATATAAATGTCTTGTAACAATAATATTTTTAACTGTTTCATAACCAAGGGAATCAGGAGTTGATTTACTATTTCCAAGTCCAATAATTAGACATTTAGCTTCTTTTTTGATATTACTTAAAGAAAAAATTCTTAATAATTCTTTTTCTAAAACTTTTAAAACCATTTGAAAATTATTAATATCCGTTATATCTTGAAAACTAATTGTAATATAATCTCCTTGTTTTTTATTTAAAATATTATTTTTTTCTAACTTAATATAATCAACTTTAATATCTTTTTCAACATAACTTTCTTTAACATAATCTTTGGAATTATTTTCAATTATCAAATCTGATCGTAAGTCATATTTTCCTAAATCAACTACATGCATATAAATCACCATAAATAGTATGGATTATTTTAAAAAAAATACTATTATTATTGACTTTTAAGTTAAAAATTTGCTATTATATATGTGTTTTAAGAAAGAGGTGACAAGATGCCAAATATTAAAAGTGCTAAAAAAAGAGTATTAACTAATAAAAGAAAAAATGAAGAAAACGTTTTAGTTGAATCTCGTATGAAAAATTCTATTAAAAAATTAGAAAAAACAATTAAAAATGGTAATAAAGAAGAATGTCAAGAACTTTTAAATACAACAGTTAAAAATATTGATAAAGCACAAAATATTAATATCGTTAAAAAAAATAAAGCAGCTAGATTAAAATCAAGATTAACAAAATCTGTAAATAATATAAAATAAGAAAAATAGTAAGAAAAACTTGCTATTTTTTTGTATTTTTTTAAAAAATTATGCTACAATAATATTTGGGTGAGGCTTGTGAAAAAAATAATATATTTTTCAATTATTATAATTACATTTATATTAACATTTACTTATAAAGAAGATATATTGGTTTACTATAACAAATATTTTTCTAATGATAAACAAGTCCCAACTAAGCTTATTAAAAATGAGTATTACCGTGATTATAATTTTAAATATGTTTCTAATACTGAAGATTTTTCTCCAGAAAATAAACAAGATATTTTAAATATTTATTACACGATTATTAATAGTGGTATGAATGAATTTACTTTTTATTGTGAAGATGAATATACTACCTGTCGTGATGATGTAAAAGATATTGCTAATGATCAAGTTGTTATTTCGAATATTAATAACTTTGTTCATCCGTACAATAGTTTTAAAGATATTGAAACCGAAATTGATTCTATGGGAAAAATAAATATTAAAATTAATCGAAGTTATACTGATGAGATGAAGATTATTTTAAATTATAAAGTTGAAGAAATTATAAAAAATAATATTACTAGTAATATGAATGATGAAGAAAAAATTCGAACTATTCATGATTATATTATTAATAATACTAAATATGATGAGCAAAGAAGTGATAACAATATTATTGAATATAAATCCGATACAGCATATGGGGCTTTAATTGAAGGATATGCTCTTTGTGGTGGTTATACTGATAGTATGATGTTATTTTTAGAAAAATTTAATATTAAAAGTTATAAAATATCTAGTGAAAATCATGTTTGGAATCATGTTTACTTAAATAATAATTGGTATAATCTTGATTTAACCTGGGATGATCCAATTAATAAAGATGGTAAAGATTTATTAGAACATACTTTCTTTTTAATAACTAATGAAGAAATGTTAAAACTAGATACAACAGAACATACATTTGATAAAAGTGTCTATCTTAATTAGATACTTTTTATTTTTTTAAAGGATCATATCCACCTTTAGCAAAGGGATTACATTTTAAAATTCTTTTTAAGCCTAAAAAACTTCCCTTTAAAGCTCCATAAGTTTCAATGGCTTCTTTGGTATACTCCGAACAAGTGGGAATATATTTACAATGATAATGAAAATTACCAGGTATTTTTTGATATAAACAAATAAGTTTAATTAAAAAGTTTTTCATAAATCACCAAAAATATTGTAATACAAAATTAAAAAAAGAACAATTTTTTAAGTATAAAAGTTAGAGAATGTATCATAATAATAGTGTAGATAAGAAATTTATCTACAAATTCGAAAAAAGTAATCACTGTGATTGCTTTTTTTCTTTTTATCTAGTATAATCTATTCGTAATTGCCCTATAGCCAAGTGGTAAGGCAGTGGACTCTGACTCCATCATTCGTTAGTTCGAATCTAACTAGGGCAACCAAGAAGTAAAAAAAATCTTAGCTAATTTTTGACTAAGATTTTTTTATTTAATCTGTTTTTAAATCATAAGTTTTAAGTTCTTGATTATTGGTATAGCAATATATAACACCATTATTACCATTTTCATCTGGTTCACTATACCTTATAACTAAATAAATTCCTTCTTCCTTATCAGTTTCACCCATTGAATCTAATTCCGCTTTGGTATAATACCTAGATATATTAGCATCATAAGAATAAGTATCGCGCCAATCTAAAATATTAATATTTTCATTACTATCAATATTTACAAGTGATAATTTATTATCATTAACATAAATTAAATTATTATTGATTAATTCTTTTATATCATTATAAGTATCACTAGTAGAAAGTAAATTGGCATCTATATCATATTTTTTAACAGTATTAGAATCAACTATGTATAAATTACCTTCATAGAAAGACACAAAATAATTAGGAAGAGAAGTTTCTGATACTACTTCTTTATCATTTGCATAAATTTTATTTACATTACGAGATTCGTTAGCATATTCAAAGAAATAATATTTATCTTCATGACTTAGAGCTTGATAATAAACACCTTGATCATTTTCATCTATTTGTTCATAAACTAATTCTTCTATTTCTTCATTAGCATTTAATAAATAATTTTTAGTATCATCAGAAGCATTTAAATAATTATCATCAATTTGATTGATATCATTATATTTATCATCATATAGTTTTTGATTTAAAGAAACATTATAATAACCAACTTTGCCCGTTGAAGTCGTATAAACAATTCCTATAACTTTATCTTGATCATTATTTAAATAAATAGCATAATCACTATAAGTATCTTCTAAACTAACAGCTGTTATTTCTTTGGCTTCTATATTATAAAATTTTAAACCATTATCATCTAATAAAACAAATAAATTATTAGAATCAACGGCAACTAACTTAGCATCACTATTTTCTGTTTCGATTTGAAAAGCTAATTCACTACAAGAATCACTAGCCTCACTTACTAAGCAAATAGTTCCATCATTCATTTTATAAACATTAAGAAAATTATCATCGGAGCCAACAAAAACCATTTGATAAATAAAAAATATACTTCCCCCTAAGATAATTAATAAAAAAACAACTAAAAATATAATTAAAGGTTTATTTACTTTTTTTTCTTTTTCTTCTTCCATTTTTATTCTCCTTACTATTTAATTATAACATATTTAAAAAAAATATCCACAAAAATGTGGATAATTATATAATCTCCGTTTCTTCTTTGTATTTAGATTCATATAAATCAATATCATCTACCACTTCACATAAAGATTCTACTTTGGGAAGTTCTTCTAAACTAGACATATTAAAATAATCTAAAAATTCACTGGTTGTTTTATATAAAATAGGTCGACCAGGTAAAGGACTTTTCCCGACTTCTTTTAAAAAGCCTTTGGCTACTAGTTTTCTTATCATTGGTCCACTATTAATACCACGAATGGCATCAACCTCACCTCTTGTAATTGGTTCATTATAAGCAATAATGGCCAATGTTTCCATAGCAGGAGCTGACAAAGTTTTGGAAAAATCATCAACTAATAACTTTTCGTAATACATACGATGTTCTTTTTTCGTTGTTAATTTAAAAGCATCTCCTAAAATAGTAAGCCTAATACCTCGATCTTTTTTTTCATAGTCTTTTTTTAATTCTACAATTAATTCTTTTAAAGTATTCGAATCTATCGAAAAAATTTCTAATAAACTAGCCAAGGTAATACCAGAATCTCCAACCACAAATAAAACTCCTTCTAAGGCCCCTTTTAAATAATCCTTATCAAATTCCGTCATCTAATCACCTCTTATACAAATGATATTAGCAAAGTTATTTTCTTGAAATATTTTGATTTCTCTTTTACTAGACATTTCTAAAATAGCTAAGAAAGTTGCAATTACATAATTCTTCTTATGTTTTTCAAATAAATCCTGAAAATTAACTTCTTTTTGATTTTTAAAAATATTTCGAATTCTTTTTATTTGATCATCAATCGATATTTCTTTTTTGGTAATTTTCGTTTGAATTGGTTTTTCATCTTCAATTCGTTCTAAAAACTTTTTATAAGCATCAACTAAATCAAAGACGGTTAAATTACTTTCGATTTTCTCATCTTTTTTATATTCTAAAATACTCGAAGGACTTTTCGTTTTATAATTTTCTCTTTCTTTCTCTAAAATCCGAAAAGCGGGAACTAGTTCTTTATATTTTTCATATTCAATTAATCTTTCAATTAAATTTTCTTTTAAATCTTCTTCCTCGGGTTCTTTTTCTTCACTTGGAAGTAACATTCTTGATTTTATTTCTAGTAATTCTGAAGCCATTACTAAATAACTACTAGCAATTGTTAAATTCATATTTTCAAGAGCCTTAATATAACTTAAATATTCATCAATGATAATTTCTAATTGAATTTCTAAAATATTCATTTTCTTTTTCTTAATTAAATGTAATAATAAATCCATCGGACCTTGAAAATTATCTAAACTAATATCGTACATCACGTCACTCCCTCTTAGAGATTATAACACAAAAAAAAGAAAAAAGATATTAGGAAATAATGGAAAAGTGATTACCACTATCTAAATACAAAATACCTTTTTTCCCTTCTAATTGTTCTAAAACACTTTCATATTTATTAATATTTGAAAGACGTGTTGTTGTAATATAAACATAATTACCATCATTCATATAAAACAAAAATAAATCCTTATCATATTCATTTGGGGTATATTCAATCTCGGATATTTTACTTAAAACTTCTTTTTCAATAGTATTTAATTTTTTTAAAAATTCCTTTAAAATATCTGGTTCAACATAATTAATAAGGGAAGGAACTCCTAAATAATCAAAATCTAAAGTAATTTTTTCAGCATTTGATAAATAAACTTGATTATCTGTTTCATCTTTTAATAAAATATTATATTCCAAAACTTCAATATAAATAGCTCCAAGTAAATTTTTAGATACTTTTACATCTTCAATAAATGGACTTATCTTTATTTTATTTTCAATGCTCGTTGCCGAATTAGCAAATAATCTTGGATAGTTTTCAATATTTGCTAACTCAATTATTTCTTGCTCACTTAAAATATTATTTCCTGTTATATAAATATTTTTAATTGGCAATGTAAATATATATATAAAGGCAAGACCTATAAAAATTAAAATAAGGAAAAACTTGAAAATTCTTTTCTTTTTATTCTTTTTCTTTGTCATTTTATTCATCCCAATTTACTAATCTTTGTTCAACTCTTAAAGTTATATTATATTTTTCTTTAACTTTTTCTTTAACAACATCAATAATTTCTTTAATATCACTAGCTTTGGCATTTCCAACATTAATAATAAAATTAGCATGTTTTTCACTTATTTTGGCTCCACCTACTTGATAGCCTTTTAAATTTAGATCTTCAATTAATTTACCAGCAAATAAACCTTCGGGATTACGAAAAACTGATCCGGCTGAAGGATATTCTAAGGGTTGCGTTCTTTTTCTTTTTAGTTTTCGATCTTTCATCACTTCTTCTAAGGCTTCTTTTTCACCATGTCTTAATTTTAATAAAACTTCTAAGCAAATAAAACCACGATTATGTTGTAAAAAACTTTCCCGATAAGCAAAGTTCATCTCTTCATTACTTAAAGAAATTACTTTTAAATCCGGAGTTAAAACCGTAACTGATTTAACAATACTTTTCATATCGGAATTATAAGCTCCAGCATTCATAAAGACTGCTCCACCAACGGTGCCCGGAATACCTGAGGCAAATTCCAAGCCTGCTAAACCACGTTTGGCAACTTCTAAGGATAACTTTACAAGACTATATCCGGCTCCAACTAAAACTAAATTATCTAGGTATTCAATATTCGAAAAATTATCTAATTTAATTATAATTCCTTCATAAATATCATCACTAAATAAAACATTACTACCGTTACCTAAAATAAAATATTTAATTTGCTCACGATCAATAATTTCCATTAATTCAATTAATTTTTCAAGATTTTTAGGATAAACTAAAAGTCTACAAGTTCCCCCAACCCGGTAAGTTGTGTATTTTGATAAAGGTGCATCAACAATGATATCCCCAATTTTTTTTGTCATTATTTCATTTATTACATTATTCATTTAAATTACCTACCAATTCTTTAATTAACTGATAAATTTCCTCACTACTATTTACTTTGCCAAGTTTTAAAGAATTATTATGCATTTCTTGATATAATTTTTTATCATTTAAAACCATATCTATTTTTGCAATTAGATTAACAGCATTAAAATCTTTTTCTTCTAATAATAAACTTGCTTTTTCGTTAACTAATTCCATTGCATTATAAAATTGATGATTATTAGCAACATATGGACTTGGAACTAAAATACTTGGCAAGCCAATTGCTGTAATCTCGGCAATAGTTGAGGCACCAGCTCGAGTAACTATTAAATCACAACTTTTTAAAACATTCAACATATTGTTTAAAAAAGGAATAATTTTAACATTAGAAACTTTAATTTCTTGAAAATCATCATAATAATTTTTACCAGTTACAAGTATTACTTCATAATCTTTTTTCTCTAATTTGGGAATTATTTTTTTTAATTCTTGATTTATAGTCATTGAACCAAGGGAACCCATGACAATTAAAACTAATTTTTTAGATTCCGTTAAACCTAATTCTGTTTTCGATATTTTTTTAGCTTGAGAGACTTCGCTACTACGAGGATTTCCTGTAAAAACCGTTTTTTCTTTGGGAAAATATTTAATACTACCTGGCAAGCTAACCGCAATTTTATCAGTATAGGGAATTAACATGCGATTTGATTTACCAGGAATAGAATTTTGTTCATGAATTAGCGTTTTGTATCCTAACTTTTTAGCACTATAAATAACCGGAAATGTAATATATCCTCCAACACCAATCACAATATCTGGGGAAAAGTTTTTAATTTCTTTTTTTATTTTCGATATTGATTGCATTAATAATTTAATACTCTTCAAGCACTTTAAAGGATTTTTACTAAGTCCTGACATTGCAATTCCTACATAAGGAATTCCTTCTTTAGGAATAATATCAGCTTCCATTCGGTCCGTTGTTCCAATATATAAAAATTGACTATTTTTATCATGTTCTTGAATCTTTCGAATAATACTTAAAGCTGGATAAATATGTCCCCCAGTTCCCCCAGCACTAATAATTACCTTCATTGTATCACCTTTTACTTATTATACCATATTATATGATTTGTCAAAAATAAATTTAATTATTTAGCTATATAAAAAAAAGGAGATTATCCTTTAATTTTTAAAAACTCATGAATTATTTCCATTACTTTTTCGATTTTTTCATCAATAACATCTGTTGCAGGAATCACTTTTAAATTTTTATGTTTTTCCCAAGCATCACTGGTTCTTTTGTCTAAATCAATTGCTTCTTCAGCATCTTCAAATCGAGCCGAATTAGTACTTGTATTATATTTGTTTTTAATATCCGTTGCAACTGTTACCATATGAATTACCATATCATATTGTTTTCCTAAATGCTCTTCTTTTAAGTTATTATCACTTAAAAGTTTTGTAAACATTTCTTGTCCCAAATAGGCTTTACTATCCATTATTCCGCGATCTGATAAAATAATACATTTTGTATTGTCAGGTAACTTTTTAATAATATCTAAATATCTTTTTTCCTTATACAATTGCAAATTCAAGATCTCATTTTGAAAATCGAAAACAGGAACACTATTTTCACCAAATGGTCTAATTCCTCCATTAATTAACTCTGTTGCACACTCATTTAAAAGCAAAACATGATAGCCACGCTTTTCTAAATCATCTTTTACTTTCATAATTGTTGTTGTTTTACCAGCACAAGGTCCACCAGTTAAAACAATATTAGCTTTCAATACACCCATAACTTACTCCAATTTCTAAATTTATTTCATTAATATTATAATATGAAATTAAAGTTTGTCAAGATTTTTTAAACAGGATTAATATGGACAAAAACTTCTTTGACATTATCAAAAGATTTTGTTATTTTCTTTTCAATTAAAGTTGCTATTTTATGGCTTGTAAAAGTATCTAAATTTCCAGAAACACTAATAGTTAAAACAACAATATATTTATAGCCAATAGAAACAGAATGAATATCCTCAACTAATAATACGTCATCTTCTTTCATACACATTTTAATTATTTTTTCTTTTGTTTCTTTATCTAACGAAATATCCATTAAAACATTATAACTTTCTTTAAAAAGTTTAATTCCACTTAATAAAAACCAAATAGAGATAATTATTCCAACTAAACCATCAACAAAATAAATTCCTAGCTTTGAAAATAAAACTGATAATAAAACTCCACTTGTTAAAAAGACATCATTTCGATGATCTAACATACTTGATTTTAAAAGAATATTTTTTTCTTTATTATATAGTCTTTTAGTATAAAAATATAAAATTAATTTAATTGTAATAGTAAAAAGACAAACTAATACTAAATAAATAGAAAAATAAACTTTATTATTTAAAATAAGGGAAATAATAGCATCATATAAAAGTTTTATACCAATTACTAAAATTGAAATACTAATAAACATTGAAAATATATATTCAGCTTTGCCATGTCCAAAATTATGATCTTCATCATCGGAAACACTAGCAATTTTATTACCAATGAAGGTCATAAAAGAGGCAAATACATCACCAATACTATTAAAACTATCAGCTATCATTGCTTGGCTTTTTGATAATAAGCCAACTATTATTTTTAATAAAAACAAAAATAAATTAGCAAGAATTCCCAAAATTCCTGCTTTTTTTGTAACTTCAAACCTATTCATTTTAACCACCAATTAATTTTATTCATAATTATTTGTCAAATTCTTCTTTAATAACCTCAGCTTCCTCTACATTATTCTTAATTGTTTTTCGTGAACTTGTTTTATGCATTGAGCTATTATTTTTCCTTTTTTGAAAAACAAATATCGAATATAGAAAATAAGCAAGAACTATAACAAGGATAAAAGGTAATAAAAAAACAAACAAATTTGCACACAAGAAAATAATTAAACCAATTATAATTATATTTAAAATAATTTTTATAATATTCATAACACTCCTTTACAATAAATTATAGCATACATTTAACTTTTGTAAAAATATTTTCAATGTCTTTACTAAGTTTAAAAACTATTAATACCTAATTTGACATGAATTTTAAAATATTTTGTCGATTTTTTAAAATATAGAAAAACAAAAACAAATAATCATAATTATATTTGTCAAAATATTACACTTTTAATTAGTGATTATTTACATTATTAATTTACATTGTATAAATGTAAATTAATAGTAAAGTTTATAAATTTTATATGTATTATAAAAAATCAAAATAATAAAATTCGACATTTTTCTTGACAATTTTTTGAAATAAAAATTGATTAAATTTAACATTTTTAAAAAATATTTGAAAAATCTAATGGTAAATCTAATTTAAAATGTAAAAGTTGTTTAGTTATTGGATGATAAAATTCTAAATAATAAGCATGTAAATACATTCTTTTAGCTTTACTCTTTTTATCTCCATACTTTTTATCACCAAAAATAGGATGACCAATATCTTTTAATTGCACGCGAATCTGGTTTTTACGACCAGTTTTAATTTCTATATCTAATAAACTATACTTCTGATTGGTTAAAATTCTTTGGTAGTTAGTAATTGCTAATAAACCATTTTTTGAATTCTTTGTTGCATAGACTAAATTGGTTTTGGTTTCTTTTAAATACGATTTTAAAGTCGCTTTTTCTTTTAAAACTTCGCCAAGTACAACTGCGAAATATTTGCGAATAACGTTTTGCCAATTAGCCTGGAGAATTTGTTTTACTTTAATTGATTTAGCAAAGATTACTAATCCGGAAGTTTCATAATCGAGGCGATGGACAATAAAAACTTTGTTATTTTTGTTTTTTCTTTTTAAATAAAGATAGACTTGATGAAATAAAGTATTTTCCCTTTCATATTCATTACTAATTGTTAATAAATTAGCTGGTTTATCGATAATTAATAAATATTTATCCTCATAGATTATTTTTAATTTTTTATTCTTTTGCATTTTCTAAACTTTCCACCGCATGAATTACAGCTAAGCGTCCATATTGATAAGTTAAAGAACCTTGTAAATAAGCAATATAAGGAGGACGAATTGGTCCATCACAAGATATTTCAATACTACTTCCTTGAATAAAACTACCACTAGCCATAATTATTTGATCTTGATAACCTGGCATATCGGCTGGAATTGGTCTTGAAAAACTATCGATAGCACTCATTTCTTGAATAGACGCAACAAAAGAAATTAATTTTTGCGGATTATTAAAAATTATACTTAAAACAATATCATTTTTTTCTTCATAGTAATGTGGTTTCGTTTCATATCCTAATTCTTCTAACAAACAGCTGGCAAAGATATTAGTTTTTAAACTACTTGCAACAACACTTGGAGCCATATATAGACCTTGAAGTATTTGTTTATTAATTCCTAGACTAGGTCCTACTTCACTACCTTGTCCAGGTACCGTTAATCTTTCAGCAACTAATTCAACTAAATCAGCTCGTCCTGCTACATAAGCACCATTAGGGGCAATGCCTCCACCTAAATTTTTTATTAAAGAACCAACTATAATATCACAGCCAACACTAAGAGGTGTCTTTACAGATGTCATTTCGGTATAACAATTATCAACCATAATAATCACATCTTTTTGAATACTTTTAATTAATTTAACAACACGTTCTATTTTTTCAATGCTAATGGCATCTCGTGTCGAGTAACCAATACTTCTTTGAATTTCGATTACTTTACAAGGATTTTCTTTTAAATAAGATGCAATTTCTTGATAATTGAAATCATTATCTAATAAATCTATTTGATGATATTTTATTCCAAAAGAAGCCAAGGAACTATTATTTTCTTTTATCCCTATTACTTCATCTAAGGTATCATAAGGTTTACCAGTAATAGCTAAAAGCGTATCATTGGGGCGTAAAAGTCCAAAAAAAGTTGTCGTTAAAGCATGAGTTCCTGAGATAAATTGACTTCTAACTAAGGCTTTTTCGGCATCTAAAATATAGGCAAATATTTTCTCTATCTTATCCCGCCCTGTATCACCATAACCATAACCAGTTGTAGCCTTAAAATCACTTTCACTTACTTGAAATTTTCGAAACGCATCTAAGACTAATTTACTGTTATATGCTTCTAATTCGTCAATTTTTTTTAAATATTTTTCGATCTTTTTATCTACTCTTTTAATTAATTCTTTATTCATAAATTTTAATCACTTCTCCACTTTTAATATTTTTATTTGAAATTGCATCTATTATTATCTTGACAACCTTTTCAACTGGAATTAATTTTTCTTGATTAATTCTTTTTAATTCAGCTTTTAAATACTCTTCATCAATTGCCAAAGTTGATTCTGTTCTAACCCAATTGGGAGCAATAGCAATTGTTTTTATATTTTTAAATATTAAACTCATACTTTTGGTTAGTTGAATAATACCAGCCTTACTAACAGCATAATCAACATTATAAAGATTATAAGTATCTATTCCATCCGTGCTAGCCATATTTATGATTAGACCATGATCTTTCATAATTGAAATAGCATATTTACTCATTAAAAAAGTTCCAACCACATTTACTTCTAAAACCTCTAAAAACTCATCTTTTGTTTTTTTCAAAAATAAATTATCAGCATAAGTAGCAGCATTATTAACTAATATATCAAGACTTCCTAGTTTTTCTTGAAAGTGATAAATTACTTCTTGAATTTCTTTTTCTTCTTTTAAATCACATTTTTGAATAAAACATTTAATAGAATATTGTTCTTGAATTTCTTTTTGAAACTTTTCACATAATTCTTTATTTTTATAATATGTTAAAAATAAATCATAGCCAAGACTAGCCATTTTTTTAGCTAATTCTCGTCCAATTCCAGAGCTTGCTCCTGTTATTAAACAATTCATTTATTACCTCACAATTATTACTTATATTATCATTTATTACTTCTTTTTGCAACCAGAAAAAAAGATATTTCGTTTTAATATCTTTATTTTAATTCTAAACTAGATTCAGGATTTAAAGTTAAATCAGCAATTCGTCCGTCTAAATAAGCATAATAACCACAACTTGCAATCATAGCTGCATTATCAGTTGCATATTTAATACTTGGAAAAGTATAGCTAATATTTTCTTTTTCACATAACTCTTGAAAAGCATTTCTAATTCCGGTATTAGCAGCTACTCCGCCAGCTAAAATTAAATTTTTAACCTTATAGTCTTTTATGGCATGCATTGTTTTTTTGGTTAGTGTTTCAATGACAACATCTTGAAAAGACTTAGCTAAATCTTCTTTATTTAATTCACGACCTTTTTGATATTCATTATGAGCTAAATTTATAACGGCACTTTTTAAACCACTAAAACTAAAATTATAACTGTCATCATTTAAGGGAAGAGGTAATTTATAATTAGGTTTCCCTATTTGCGCTAATTTATCAATAACTGGCCCCCCAGGATATTCTACTCCAATTACTCTACCAACTTTATCATAACACTCGCCAACAGCATCATCTAAGGTTGAACCTAATTTTCGAAAAGAATAATCTTTATCCATATAAATAAGTTCCGTATGTCCACCACTAATAACAAGAGCAATTAAGGGGAATTCTAATCGTTTTACTAAATTATTAGCATAGATATGTCCAGCTATATGATGAACCGGAATAAGGGGTTTATGATATAAAAAAGCCAAGGTTTTCGCACATTCTACACCAACTAATAAACTACCAATTAATCCAGGTCCATAGGCAACAGCAATAGCCGTAATTTCATTTAAAGTAATACCAGCTTTATCTAAGCACTCTTCAATGACAAAAGTAATATTTTTAATATGCGCACGACTTGCAATTTCGGGAACTACACCCCCATATTGTTTATGAATAGCAATTTGACTAGAGATAACCGTACTAATCTCTTCTATGCCATTTTTAACAATTGAAAAACTAGTTTCATCACAACTAGATTCAATTCCTAATATATATATATCTTTCATTTACATCAACTCTTTTTCCATTAAAATACCATCAACATCATTATAATAGTTTTTACGAATACTAATCTCTCTAAAACCAAATTTTTTATATAAATAAATGGCTTTTTCATTATCTTTTCTAACTTCCAAGGTAATATTTTTTTTTAGTTTTTCCTTGGAAATAGTAATTAAATTTAGAAGTAAACTTGAGCCAATATGTTGATTTTGAAAAAACTCTAAAACATTAAAATTAATAATTTCTACTCGATCATATATATCATGATAATTAATAAAACCAACTATTTTTTTATCTATTAAATAAACCATGTATTTAGTATAGGGATTATTTTGAAAATCATTTATTATATCAGATTTTAAAAAAACATTAGGAAATTTTTCTTCAAGTTCCAAAATTTGGTTTAAATTATTTTTAGCTAAATCAATTATCATGATGAATATTCCTTAAATTCTCTTCGGCCTCAGTTAATTTTAAATAAGTAGGTTCGACTAAATGTGGATTAATAGAGGGCTTATCTTGATAGGTATTAATTATTTTTAAAATATCAGGATCATACTTAATACTTGGTAAATCAAAATTATCTTGATTGGTTACAAATAGATATTCTTTTTTTAAATTATCTAAATATGCTATTAATGAGTCTAATTTAATATATTGGTTTTTTAGAATAATCTTATCTTTTTCATGAATAGATGCATAGACAAAGCCACGTCTAGCATCAATAATTGGAACTACTAATTTATCACTATCAACAAGGGCCATGGCATCTAAACTTGTAATTGTAGTAATATCTTTTTTTAAAGACCAAGCAAATATCTTAGCAAAAGTCATTCCAATTCTAATTCCTGTAAAAGATCCCGGACCAGAAACAACAATTATTTTATCAATATCTTCTGGTTCTAAGGAAGCTTCTTGAAATAACTTAGCAATTTCCGATATAGTATATTTAGATAAATCTTTACCAAAATTTTTCTTAATTGAAGCAACTAAAAATTTATCAACGGCAATTCCTGCATATAGATAACTAGAAGATGTATCTATATAAAAAACTTTCATGAAATAACCTCGCAAATATCTTCATATTGTTTTCCATATGGGACTAATACTAATATTCTCGTATTTTCATCAATGATTTTAAATTTAATTTCTAAACGTTCTTCAGGTAGTTTATCTCTTATCATATCAGCCCATTCAATAATAGTAACACCTGATTTTTCATAATAATCTTCAATTCCAATTTCTTCTTTGGAATCTTCTAAACGATAAACATCCATATGATATAAAGGAAGTTCCCCATCGTTATATTCTTTAATAATATTAAAAGTTGGAGAAGTTATATCTTCTTCAATTCCAAGGGCTCTGGCAAAAGCTTTAACAAAAACTGTTTTTCCACTACCCAAATCTCCTATTAAACAAATTACCATATTTGGAAATTTTTCAGATTCTATATTTTCTGCTAAAAGAGCAGTATCATATTCACTATAAGATGTTATTTTATTTTCCATTTCAATCACCAAAATAATTATACAAAAAAAAAATATGATAGACAACAAAATTTCATATTTTTATATATTTTTTTAATAAAAAAAAATTCTTAGCAATTTCCTATTTTAGCATTTACTACTATCGTCGGCACCAAAGAGCTTAACTTCTGTGTTCGGGATGGGAACAGGTGTACCCTCTTCGTTATAATCACTAAGAAAACTATTATGAATAGTTCTTTCAAAACATAGATAATGTGGTCACCAAATTAATTAACATTTATGATTAAATCCTCGATCTATTAGTACTGGTCAACTCAACATGTCACCATGCTTCCATCTCCAGCCTATCAACGTTGTAGTCTTCAACGGATCTTACTAAATAAATTATGGGAAAACTCATCTTAAGGTTGGCTTCCCGCTTAGATGCTTTCAGCGGTTATCCATTCCCTACATAGCTACACTGCACTGCAACTGGCGTTACAACAGTTAGACCAGAGGTAGGTCCATCCCGGTCCTCTCGTACTAAGGATAGCTCCCTTCAATTTTCCTACGCCCATGACGGATAGGGACCGAACTGTCTCACGACGTTCTGAACCCAGCTCGCGTGCCGCTTTAATGGGCGAACAGCCCAAC
>CALVOW010000007.1 GCA_944350445.1 uncultured Bacilli bacterium
TTCATAACAATCAACTTCCTTTATTGTAATAATTATATCAAAAAATTATTGCGAAGAAAATTTACTCTTTTTAGCTGCTCTTTGTAAATTTTTTTTGACAAGTAATAAATTTATGATATAATATTTATTTTTAGAAAGGGAGGTTTATGACAACTAATAAAGAATATTTAGAAAATATTCAAAAATTAAAAAATGTAATTGAAAGTGGAAAATTTAATCTTTTCGAAATTGAATGTTTTTTAGAAGGATTAGAGCTTCTTGGAAATGAAAATTTTTCTTTTTGGTTAAATGCCGTTTCCTATGCTAGCGTTAATATGGATGTGATTGTTTTAAAACAATTTATTTCTATTATTAGTATGATGTCTAAAAGTGAATTACGTACTTTAATTAAAAGTTTACAAGATAATAGAGCTATTTTAGAAAATCCTTATAGTACTTTCTTTCAAGTATTAAATAGCATTTCCGTTACTAGAAAAGATAATTTCCAACAAATGGAAAATGTTTCTCTAAAAAAATAAGTGTAAAGAATAGTAATTATAACAATCTTTACACTTTTTATTATTTTTTATTTTCAATACTAGTTTTTACAAAAGAATCAAATAAAGGATGAGGTCTAGTTGGACGAGATTTAAATTCTGGATGGAACTGACAAGCTATAAAATGTTTATGTTTAGGAAGTTCGACAATTTCCACTAAATTGCTTTCTTCGTTAATTCCTGAAAAAACCATTCCAAAATTTTCAAGTAATTCCGTATATTTGTTGTTGAATTCGTATCGATGACGATGTCTTTCTTTAATATATTCTTGTTTATAGGCATTATAAGCAAGCGTTCCTTTTTTTATTTTACAGTCATAATTTCCAAGTCTTAAAGTACCACCCATATTAATAACTGATTTTTGATCACTCATTAAATCAATAATTGGATTTTTACAAAGTGGATCAAATTCGGTTGAGTTGCAATCTTCTAATTTACAAACATTTCTGGCAAATTCAATTACTGCCAATTGCATGCCAAGACAAATTCCTAGAAATGGAATATTATTTTCTCTAGCATACTTAATAGCTTTAATTTTACCTTCAATACCACGGTTTCCAAATCCTCCTGGGACCAAAATACCTTTACTATTTTTAAAAATTTCTTTTAAATTACAATTTTCTTTTTCTAAACTTTCAGAGTTTACCCAATTAATATTTATTTTGGTATGATATTTATAACCAGCATGTCTTAAACTTTCAGCTACTGATAAATAAGCATCATGTAATTCAACATATTTTCCAACTAAGGCAATTTCTATTTCATCTTTTAAATTTTCCATACGATGAATTAAATTTTCCCAATCGGTTAAATTAATTTTATTAATTGGGAGATTAAATTGTTTTAATATTAATTCATCTATTCCTTGTTTGTGTAAATTTAAAGGAATTTCGTAAATATTTTTTGTATCAACACAATCAATAATATTTTCTTTTTTCAGATTACAAAATAAACTTAATTTTTCTTTTAGCGAATCACTTGTTGAAAAAGGAGTTCTACAAACTAAAAAATTTGGTCTAATTCCCATATTTTGTAAATCTTTAACACTATTTTGGGTAGGTTTAGTTTTAAGTTCATTACTACCAACAATATAAGGAATTAAAGTTGTATGAACAAAAGCTGTTTCACTTTCTCCTTTTTCATATTGAATTTGTCTTAATGTTTCAATAAAAGCTTGTGATTCAATATCGCCAACCGTTCCACCAATTTCTGTTATAACAATATCAGCCTTGGAGGTTAATCCAGCTTCATAAACTTTGTTTTTAATTTCATTTGTAATATGGGGAACTAATTGAACAGTTGCACCTAAATAGTCACCATGACGTTCTTTTTCAATGACTGAAGAATAAATTTTTCCACTTGTAATATTTGAGGTATAATTTAACTCTTCATCAATAAATCTTTCATAGTGTCCTAAATCCAAATCGGTTTCACATCCGTCATAAGTTACAAATACTTCTCCATGTTGAATAGGATTCATTGTTCCGGGATCAATATTGAAATAAGGATCAAACTTTTGCATAAAAACTTTATAACCGCGACTTTTTAATAAAAGAGCAAGACTTGATGCCGTAATTCCTTTTCCAAGACCAGATACAACTCCTCCAGTTACAAATACATATTTTGTCATAAAAAAAACACCTCCTGAGAGAATGGGCTCTTAAACACTATACCATAAATTTAAAAAAAATACTAGAAAATATCAAAATGTTCTAGTAATATTTTAATACCAATTAAAATTAAAACTGTTCCGCCGATAATTTGGGCTTTTTTTTCAAAATTTTTACCAATAAATTTTCCAATATTAACACCTATTAAAGAAAATATAAAAGCAGTTATCCCAATTAATAAAATCGCGAATACTAAATTAACTTCAAAAAAAGACAAAGTAATACCAACTGCCATAGCATCAATACTTGTTGCAATACTTAACATAAGTAATTCTTTAATACTAAGACCAATTTTTATATCTTCATTTTTATATGATTCTTTAATCATATTAATTCCAATAATAGTAAGTAAACAAAAGGCAATAATATGATTAAAACTAATAAAATAACCATTTAAATTAGATCCTAAAAAATAACCAATTAAAGGCATTAACATTTGAAAAAAACTAAAAGAAAAAGCAATTAAAAAACTATTTCTTCTCCATTTATGTTTCATCGTTAATCCTTTACAAATACTAACTGAAAAAGCATCCATAGCTAAACCTATACTAATTAATAATAGTTCAATATTTTTCATAATTATCTATTTAATTATATAGAAAATTAAGTAAAAAATTACTATCTTTTAGTATTATTTATCTTTCTTAAAATTAAAGTATAAAAGCATTAAAAAGTTATTTTCATAATATTACTTCTAAAATTAAAGACTTTTTGTTAAAAATTTGATAGAATGTTTTCAGGAGGTAATTAGTATGAAAGAATATAATTATAAACCACATGGGGTTTGTTCTTCAAACATTAAATTAATAGTTAATGGTGATATTTTAGAAGATATAGAAGTTACAGGTGGTTGTAATGGAAACTTAAAAGGCATTAGAAGTTTAGTTCAAGGTATGAAATTAGTTGATGTAAAAGAAAAATTAAAAGGAATTAAATGTGGATTTAAAGAAACTTCCTGTCCTGATCAAATAGCTGTAGCAATTGAAGAATATTTAGGAGAATTAGTTAAATGAAAATAATTTTAGCTTCAAATTCTAAACGTCGCCAAGAACTTTTAAAAATGCTGAATTTGTCTTATGAAATAGTTGTAAGTAAAAAGGAAGAAATTCAAGATGATAACTTAACACCTTTAGAAAATTGTTTTAATATTAGTTTAGCAAAGGGAAAAGATGTTTTAGAAAAAACAAGTGGTGATCGTATCATTATTTCTTGTGATACCATTGTTGTTAAAGATAATAAAATATATGGAAAACCTAAAAATAGGGAAGAAGCCTACAATATGTTAAAAACATTTAGTGGAACAAGTCATGAGGTTTTATCTTGTTTAACAGTTATTAAAGTTTTGAATGACCAAGAAAAAATATTTAAAGATTATGGAAAAGCTTCGGTTTATATTGACTTAATGAGTGATTTTGAAATATATGATTGGATTGATAAAAGTAATCCTTATGATAAAGCTGGGGCTTATGCAATTCAAGAAGAATTTGGAAAATATATTACAAAAATTGAAGGCGATTTTTATACAATTGTTGGTCTACCAATTAATAAATTATATCGAATTTTAAAAGAAATAATGGATTAAAACAATTGACAAACCTTATCTTTTATTGTATATTCTTATCAAGAAATTTAAGAAAGAAGTAGTAATAAAACTTTATCATTTAGTGAGAAGATGGTTGGTGAAAATCTTTTGATAAACTTATGAACGTATCTTTTTAGTTTCATCGCCATTCGCGTTATCGAAAAAAGTGCATAGAATTCTATGAAATAAGGTGGTACCGCTAAAAATTTAGTCCTTATCCTTATTTTTTAGAATTTTTTTTAAGGAGGAATTTATGTCATTTATTAAAGAAAAAGAAAAATTTATTGAAAATAAATTAAATGAATTAGGCTATTTAAATGAAAGTGTGCAAATTTTACCTAGTAGCAAAAAAGAACTTGGTGATTTTCAAATTAATACAGCCATGATGTTAGCTAAAAAATATCATAAAAATCCTATGGAAATTGCCAAAGAAATAACTTCATGTTTAGACTTGGAATTTGTTAATGTAAATATTGCTAATCCTGGTTTTATCAATTTTTCTTTTCAAGATGAAAGTTTATTAAATTATTTAAATAATGGTATTTTAAATTTTCAAAATTTATTTGATAAACATCCAGAAAAATTAATTTTTTTAGATTATGGGGGAGCTAATGCTGCTAAAGCTTTGCATGTTGGTCATATGCGTTCAGCTAATATTGGCGAAGCTTTAAGAAGACTTTGTAATTTACTTGGCTATAAGACAATTTCTGATGTGCATTTAGGAGATCTTGGACGTCAAGCTGGTATGTTAATTTCGGAAATTAAATTACGAAATCCTAATTTAGCGTTTTTTGATGAAAATTATCAAGGTGAATATGAAAAAGTTAATTATACTTCAAAAGATTTAGGAGAAATGTATGTAGCTGCCAATATTGCTGCTAATAAAGATCCAAAACGAATGGAAGAAGTCCGCGAAATTACAGCTGCTATTGATTCTGGAAATAAGAGATATTTAGCTTTATGGCGTCAATTAGTGGATATTTCATGTGTTGAAATAAAAAAAGTATATGACGAATTAAATTGTCATTTTGATCTATTTGAAGGTGAATTAGATTCATTTAAAGATATTCCAGCAATGTTAGAAGTCGTTAACCCATTTCTTTATGAATCAAATGGTGCCATGGTAATGGATGTTAAATTAGAAACTGATACCAAAGAAGTACCACCTTTAATTGTTATCAAAAAAGATGGAGCTACTATTTATGCAACAAGAGATTTAGCTACAATTTATTCAAGGGAGAAAAGATTTCATCCCGATGAAATTTGGTATGTGGTTGATTCAAGACAAGGCTTATATTTTGAACAAGTATTTCGGGCTTCCTATAAAGCTGGTTTAGTTAATGATAAGATAAAACTTTTACATTTAGGCTTTGGAACAATTAATGGTAGTGATGGAAAACCATATAAAACAAGAGATGGAGGAGTAATGGAGTTAGGCTCTTTAATTGATTTAATTGGGATAGAAATTGAGGCAAAGATTAAAGAAGAAATTCAAGAAAACCGCGAAGAAATAAAAAATAAATTAACAATCGCTACTTTAAAATTTGCTGATTTAATGAGTAATCGTCAAACTGATTATATTTTTGATCCAGTTAAATTTTCTTCTTTTGATGGTAAAACGGGTCCTTATATTTTGTATACAAGTGTACGTTTAAAATCAATTCTTAATAAGAGCGAAGCTACAAATTATCAAATAACGACGATAAATAATCAAGAAATGAAAAATATTTTTCTAAAAATCTTAGAAATTTCCAATGTTTTAAACAGAAGTTTTCAAGACAAAAGTTTAAATTATATAACTGATTTCTTATTTGATTTAGCTAGTTTATTTAATAAATTCTATAATAATTACCATATTTTAACGGAGCCTGATATAAAAATTAAAAATTCTTATCTTGGAATGACAAAATTAGTTTCCAATGTAATTAGTAATCTTTTAAATGTTCTTGCCATAGATGAAGTAGATAAGATGTAATTCGACAAATAAAGACAAATTGATTTCATACAATTAAGATGTGATTATATGAAAAAAATATTTGTCTTTATTTTAATTTTTCTTATCTTTTTATTTAGTAATGCCTATGTTGCTTCAAAAAGAAATATGAAAATAAATGAAGAAGAAGAAATTCGTGGTGTTTATATTAGTTATTTAGAATATTTAACTTATTTTCAAAATAATGCCGTAGCAATTAATAAAGCCTATATTAATAAAATGTTAGATAACATAAAATCATTAAATTTTAATACGATTTTTTTACATGTATCGCCCTTTTCAGATAGTATTTATGACTCACGTATTTTTCCTTATTCATATACTTTATCAGGACAAGAAGGCAAAAATCCGGGCATGGATTATTTAGAATATTTTATAAAAGAATCTAAAAAAAGAAATATAAAAATACATGCTTGGATTAATCCTTATCGAATAAGTAATGAAAGTGATACTTCGCTTTTATCTAAAGATAATCCTGCTTATACTCTTATAGATTCTAATGCTGTTAAAATAACCGATTCCGGAATTTATTATAATCCAGCCAGTCCCAAAGTTATTGATTTAATTTTAAAACAAGTTTATGAAATAATTTCCAATTATGATATTGATGGTATTCATTTTGATGACTATTTTTATGTTGACTTAGAAATTGATCAAGAAAATTATCAAAAATATTTAACTGAAAATGGGAATATTTCGCTTTTAGATTATCGTTTAAAAATTACTAATACGATGATTAAGAATGTTTATCAACTTATTAAAGATTATAATCCAGATATTTTATTTAGTATTTCTCCTGATGGAAATATTGAAAATAATTATAAATATCATTTTGCTGATGTTAAAACTTGGCTTTTAGAATCTGGTTATGTTGATATTATAATGCCTCAAGTTTATTATGGCTTTGAAAATGAATATAAACCTTTTAAAGAAACGTTGGATGCTTGGCATTCTTTAATTCAAAATGATGTAAAAATAGTTCCCGTTTTAGCCTTTTATAAAGTTGGTCTTGAAGATAGTAATGCCGGCAGTGGTCAAGATGAATGGCTGCAAAATGATAATCTTATTGCAAGACAAATTAATTATTCCAAAACTTTAAAAAATTATGAAGGAATTACTTTATTTCGCTATGATTTTTTATTTAATACTAATTTAGAAACCGAAAAAACCAAACAAGAAATTGAAAATATGAAATTTAGTTTTCAAAAATTAGAAAATTAGTAGAAAATTTAAAATAATTGTGCTATTATAATAATAGGTGATAAGATGATAAAGTTTTTTTGGATGCCAGAAGAAGTTTGGTATTATGTAGTAATTCCCATTGTTTTAATTTTATTAATATATTTTTTATTTACATTATTTTATAAAAAGAAAAAAGGTACTTATTATTATGATTATGTTGTTGATTATGTATATAGTACCTTGGGAATAGTGTTTTGTTCATTACTTTTTTGTTTACTTTTAGGTTATAGTATTGCAACTCTCCAAATTTTAAATACAAACGGAGTTTTAACAGATAATCTTATTTTAACCATTATTTTATTTATCTTACCAATTATTCCATCGTGTTTTTTAGTTTATGTCGTAACAATTTATGTTAAAAATTTAAAAAGAAAACAAAAACTTGATGAGGCTCTTGCCCAAACAGAAGTAGAATTAAAAAAGAAAAATAGTTAAAATTGCTTAACTATTTTTATATAGCTCTTTTTTTATTTCTTCTAAATTATTATACATGATTGTAAAATAATCTTCGTTTTGATCTCTTTCTTCATCGGTTATATTTTTTAAATTTTTAATATCTAATGTTTCTACACTATTATCTTCAACTGTTTGTTTTACTTCCTCAGTTAAAGGAGCGTTTTCATAAATATATAAATATTTAATTGTTTCTTGTCTTAAATAGCTTTTAAATAAAGCTAGATTTCTTTCATAATTTGTATTATTTTCATCTAAAGAAATAACATTTAAATCATATTTTTCTAAGAATAGTAAATTATCACTATTGACAACAATCGTTTTTTCTGGAGCATTTTCAATTGAAGTTTTATATTCAGCATCTAAATTTGATAATTTTACTTTCAATTCATCATATAAAGAATCAATATTTTTTAAAAGATAAGTACTAGTAATATATTCACCTAATCCATTTTTAATATTTTGTGTTATCATTAATAAATTAGAAGGATTTAACCAAAGTTCATCAGCTGTGTATTTATAATTCATTCCATAAGTAGCATCAATAATTTTGATTTTATTATTATTATTTAAAAATGTCACAGCTTGATCAGAATCACTAGTTACTCCCATATAAACAAATAAATCTTTTTTACTATAATCTTTAATTTGTTTTTCAGTAAATGTATAATTATCAATATCGACTCCATCTGGGTAAATAGAACTTACTAACGAATTATCTCCATATAAATAATTTACAACGTATTCAAGCGTATAATTAGTTGTAATAATACTAATATTTTCCATTTCATCACGTTTAAATAAAGAACATCCGGATATAAAAAATAAAGTTATAAATACAATTATTATCTTTTTCATAATCACCACTATTAATATTTTACTATTATTTTTAAATTTGGACAAGTTTAATATACAAAATTTTAAAAAAATGTTATAATTAATCTATCTATTAAAAGATGAACTAAAAATGGTATTTATTTTAATTAATATCAAAAAGGAGAAAGAATGAAAGAATTTTTAGACAGATGGCATATTCAAATTAGAAATCCTAAGTTATATGAAACGGCTTTTTCTCATTCGTCTTTTGCTAATGAACACCGTTCAAAAACGGATTATGAGCGCTTAGAATTTTTAGGAGATGCTGTTTTGGAAGTGGTTGTTAGCGATTATTTATATCGAAATTCTTTTGAAAAAGAAGGAGAAATGACGAAGATTAGAGCTAACTATGTTTGTGAAAATGCTTTATATGAATACATGAAAGATTTAAAATTAATTCCTTATATTAAAGTAGGACATGGTGAATTAAATGAAGGGGAGATAAAAAAAACAATTGTTGCGGATACTTTTGAAGCTTTAATGGCGGTTATTTATTTAGAAGAAGGCTTTGCCAAAGTAAAAGAAGTTATTTTAGATATTATTGTACCTTATATAAAAGATCCAAATATAGTTTTTTTCAATGATTATAAATCGACTCTGCAAGAGGCTTTGCAAACTGATAAAAGATCATTTGTTTATGAAACAATCGATGAATCAGGACCAGCTCATGATCGAAAATTTACAGTTGTTGTGAAAATTGATAATATAATTTATGGAAAGGGGATAGCCAGTAGTAAAAAAGAGGCAGAAAGAGAGGCTGCTCGAGTTGCCCTTTTAAAATTGGCTTTGAAAAATGAATAAAAAGGGATTTACATTAGTAGAATTATTAGCTGTTATTGCTCTTCTTGCTCTCTTAACAGGAATTGCCGTACCAAATGTAATTTCTACTATAAATAATAATAAAAAAAATACATTTTTAATGGATGCTAAACGAATGGTTAGTAAAGCTTCTTACTTACTATCTAATAATCCATCTGATCGAGAAACGGTTTTAGCTGGTGGTCGAAAAATTTATAATTTCAATGCTTTAAATGAAGATGAAGAATTTTTAACCGATGCTGATGGTGGTTCTTATGATGCTAATACATTTGTTATGGTAACTTTAAATGGGGGAAGTTATAATTATTGTATTTGTGCAGTTGGTTCCAAGCGCCAAATTGGCTCATCTTGTAATGCTACTACCGGTTCTGGTTGTGTTTCTAGTACCACTTTAACTGGTATTGATGTTGTAAAAGATAAATAGAGAAAAAAATATTAAAAAAAATTTTTTTCTCTTTTTTTATATCTATAAATTGGAAAGTTTCTTTTTTATTAGTAAAAAATCAATTAAAACGATTAATTTTTTATATACTTTTTTTAAAATGAGAAGTTGAGTTAAAAATGCAAGCAAAATGTCAATTTACAAAAGTTGACATTTTTTAAAAAGCGTATTATGATGAATTTATCAACCGGTTGATAGAAGGATGTAATCATGAAAATTAAATTAAAATTCATTTTTTGTTTTTTCTTTTTATTATTTTTAACACCTAAGATATGTTTTGCCAAAATCATTGAAATTGATAGAATTACTTATGATGTTGTTGATGTTTTAGATCAAGAAACCTTTATATATGATGCTAAAAACGATACATTAACTTTAAAAAACGCCAATTTAAAAACAATCAAAACAAGTAATTCTTTAAAAATTAATGTAGAAGGTGAAAATACTTTAGTAAATGATATTTCAAATCTTGATAGTATAGTTGCCAAAGATTTAATTATAACTGGAAGTGGTAACCTTAATATTATATCTAATAGAAAAGGAATAATAGGTGAAAGAATTAAAATTCAGGGAACTAATCTTTCCATTTTATCAAAAAGTGATGCTATTACTTCCTCTTCTTCTTACAATTATGATATCATCATTGATGACTCTAATTTAAATATAGGAAGTGAAGTAAATATTTTTAATGTTGTATCAGGAAATTTATATTTAAATAATTCTAATATTAAGATTTTAAAAGGCAAATATTTTGTTGGAGGGTTTACAAATGATGTTTATCTTAATAATACTAATTTAGAAATAGAAGAAATAAACAGTTTTCGTGTTTCTTCTAAGAAAGTATATGTTAATCAAAATAGTAGGTTATATATTCATGCCATAGATAATAGATTTCTAAATAAAAATTATATTATAAATGATAATTTAACTATGCTAACAAGTCTGGATGGAAATATTTATAGTGAATTAAAAAATGAAAAAGATAATTATATTAAAATTTATCCAACTGTTACAGAAAGTAGTTTACAAATTCAAAAAGAAAAATTAACGGAATTAGAAAAAAAATTACAGGAACAAAGCATTTATTTACAAGAAGAAGAAAAAAAAATAAATTCTTTAAAAGATGCTTTAAGTTTAAAAGAAGCAAACCTAGTTAATTTTGAAAAATCTTTAAATGAAAAAAAAGAAGAAATGTTAAGTTTTGAAAATATTCTTGTAGAAAAAGAGAATAGTTTATTAGAACTTTCTAATTCGTTAAAAGAGCAAGAAGAATTAATTCAATTTAAGCAAATTGAGTTAGAAACTTTGCAAAAAGAACTTACATCTAAAAAAGAAATATTAAGTGTTGAAGAGCAAGAATATGATAAAAAACAGGAAGAATTAGCAAAAACAAAAGCCCTTTTAGGAAATGAAAAAAGTAAAATATATCAAGAAGAAAGTATTTTGTTAAAAGAAAAAATGGAAGTAGAAAAAATGAAAAAGGAGTTAGAGAAAAGAGAAATATTAATAAAAAATGAAAGTGCTGAAAATTCTTTGGAAGAATTTCAAGAAGTAAGAGTTGAAGATTATGAGGAGGTTTTAGTTGATGATGAGATTTATTTGGAAGATGATTCAAAATTTATTAATTTTATAAAAAATAATAAAATTAAATTTTCTTTAATTGCAATTTTTATCTTATTTTTAAGCATTATTATTACCATATTAAAAAGACGGAGAGTGATTTTGAATGGATAAATTAAATACAATTAAATTATTTATTTATGAAAATAAGAAAAAAGCTATTTTACTATGTTGTTTATTAGTTCTATTCTTGTTATCTACTTTTCTTTTGTTTCAAAAAAATAATACAAGTAAAAACAATGTTGTTTATGAAAATTTAGTTGAAGAAAAATTGGAAGCTAATTTAGAAACTAATTTAAAAGAGGAAGAGATAGAAGAGGAAAAAATTTATTATTATGTTGATGTAAAAGGATATGTTAATAATCCTGGTGTCTATTCTATTGAAAAAGGCAAAAGAGTTGTTGATGCAATTAATAAAGCTGGGGGATTAAAAAAAGATGCTAACACAAGTCTTTTGAATTTAAGTATGGAAGTTCGGGATGCAATGGTAATTATCGTTTATTCAAATAGTGAAATTAATAATTATCAAACTTTACAAGAAAAGAATAAAACAACCGAGGAAATTTGTAATGAAAATATTCAAAATGATGCTTGTATTTGTAATACTGAATCTAATGATGATGTTTCAAATGTAGATGAGACATCTTCTAAAGATGAAGAGACAAGTTTAGATGAAGCAAATTCTAAGATTAACATTAATAAAGCTTCTTTGGAAGAATTAATGACTTTAAATAATATAGGAGAAAGTAAAGCCAAAGCAATTATTGAATATCGAACAACCGTAGGTTTATTTAAAACAATTGAGGAAATAAAAAATGTAAGTGGAATAGGTGATACTATATTTGAATCGCTTAAAGATTATATTACAGTCTAAATTATTTTTAGTAATTTTCCTTATTTTCACTTGTTTATATGTTTTTGTAGCTGTTAAAGTGATAAAATATGAAAGCAAATTTAATTTTAATGAAACAAAATTTATTGGTCAAGTTGTTAGAATAAAGATAACCGATTACGGTTATTCGATTACTGTTAGGTCGAAAGAGGATTTGGTTGTTTATACAGAAGAATTTCCCTATCAATTAGGAGATACTCTTCTGATAGAAGGCGAACTAAATCCTCCTTCCAATAATACGGTTTTTAATAATTTTAATTATAAAGAATACTTATATCAAAATAAAATTTTTTATACTGTTTCAGCAAATAATATTAAATTACTAGAAGAAAATCAAAATATTTTCTTTGCTTTAAAAAATAAATTAATAAAATATATGAATACTTTTAAGTCTCATGAATACTTAAAATCTTTTATATTAGGTGATACTTCCTATTTAGATAATGACTTATATGAATCTTATCAAATAAATGGAATATGTCATTTATTAGCTATTGGTAGTAGTCATATTACTTTTTTAAGTCTATTTTTATTATTTATTTTTAAAAAATTAAAATGTAACGAATCTTTTTCTAAGATTATATTATTTTTAATAATTTTTCTATTTCTTCTTTTAACAGATTATCCAATTTCTATTGTCAGAGTTTATTTATATATGATACTTTCCTTTTTAAATAAGAAATTAAATCTTAATTTATCTAGTATTAAATTATTTATTTTTGTCTTACTAATTACTTTATTTATTAATCCTTTTTATATTTATCATAAGGGATTTCTATATTCTTATAGTATTAGTTTTATTTTAATACTAAATAAAGATAAATTAACAGGAAATTATTTAATGAAGTTATTAAAGATTTCTTTTATTTCTTTTTTATATAGTATACCATTTAACATTTATTTTAATTTTTCTATTAATTTATTTAGTATTATTTATAATTTATTTTATGTTCCAATCTTTAATATAGTTGTTTTTCCAATCTCTCTTTTGACACTTATATTTCCATTTTTGGATAATATTTTTTATCAAATTATGAATGGTTTAAATTATCTTTCTTATTTTTTGAATGATTTTACTTTGGGAATTATTATATTAAAAAAAATATCGCTTTTGATTTTAATAATTTATTTAGTAATTATAACTTATGTAATAAAAGATTGGTTTTCTAAAAAGAAAAAAAGTTTTCTTTTACTTTTACTTATTTTAATATTTCATTTTTATATTAATGATTTAGTCCCTAATGATTATTTTGTTATCATTGATGTTAAACAAGGTGATAGTAGTTTATTTTATAGTAATAATAAAACGGTTTTAGTAGATACAGGGGGAATTTTTAATCAACAAGTGTCCAAGAAAACTATTTTAATGTTAAAATCGTTTGGAATTAAAAAAATTGATTATTTATTTTTAACCCACGGAGATTACGATCATATGGGAGATAGTATTTATTTTCTAAATAATTTTCACGTATCTAATGTAATTTTTAATAGTAATGAAATGAATGATTTAGAACAAGAATTATTAGGGGAATTAAAGCTTAAAAAGATAAAATATAGTATTGGTTATCAAGGTATGACTTATACTGTTAATAATTTAAAAATAAAACTTTTAAATACAGCTTATCAAGATGAAAATGATTCTAGTTTGGTTTTATATATGTTATTTAATGACAAAAAAATTTTATTAATGGGTGATGCTTCAAAAACAGTTGAACAAGATTTAATAGATAAATATGATTTACCAAATATTGATTATTTAAAAGTAGGACATCATGGAAGTAAAACAAGTACATCTAGTAATTTTGTAGATGTAGTTAATCCTAAATATTCGATAATATCAGTAGGTAAAAATAATCTCTATAATCATCCAAATGCTGAAGTATTAGCTAATTTAAGTAATACAAAAATATATAGAACAGATGATAATGGTAGTATTTTATTTAAATTTAAGAAAAATAAAGTTATTATAAAAACATCTCCATCATAGGAAGGGGTAAAAATGAATTACTATAACGAGATAAAAAATGAATTGTTAAATAATGAAATCAATAGAAAAATTAAAAACTATTCAATTAATAGAAGTGATCTAAATACATATTATAATGTTGGAAAAATGTTAAGTGAAGCAGGTAAACATTATGGTGAAGGAATAATAAAAGAATATTCTAAAAAATTAACATTAGATAATAGGTAAAGGATATGGGATTTCCAACTTAAAGAGAATGCGACAATTTTATTATATTATTGCAAAAGGTGTTGCACTGCCACACCAATTAAGTTGGTCGCACATTTTATCGCTATTACCAATTGATGATATAAATGAAATTAATTACTATATTGATATTTCTATTAAACAAAGTTTATCTTATAGAGAACTTAGAAATAAAATAAAAAATAATGAATATCACCGATTGGATACTGAAATTAAAAATAAATTAATTAATAAAGAGAAATCAAATGTAGTAGATTTTGTTAAAAATCCAATAATGATAAAAAATAATAATAACTATGAAATTATGTCCGAGAAGATTTTAAAAAAATTAATTTTAGAAGATATTGAATTTTTTATGAAAGAATTAGGTAATTCTTTTAGTTTTATTGGTAGTGAATATAAAATTAGAATTGGCAATAATTATAATTATATTGATTTGCTGTTATTTAATTATGAATATAATTGTTTTGTAGTAATTGAACTAAAAGTCACTGAACTTAAAAAGGAACATATAGGTCAAATACAAGTATATATGAATTATATAGATGAAAATTTAAAGAAATTTAATCAAAATAAAACGATTGGAATAATAATTTGCAAACAAAATAATAAGTATGTAATAAAATATTGCTCTGATGATAGGATTATTGCAAGAGAATATGAACTAGTGTGATATGATAAATAGCAACAGGTGAGGTTATGGAATTAAACGATATAAAAGAATTAAAAAATATAAAATTAATATCATCAATAGAAAGCAATTGTTATGTATATAAAGATATTATTTATAAAGTATTTAAAAACAGTTTAATTGAGAGATAATTGGATACAATTAAGGTCTTTTTGGAAAAAGTTATTAAAGTTATTAGAAGAATTAAAACTTATAGTACTGGTTATCAAGGTATTATTTATACTGTTAATAATTTAAAAATAAAACTTTTAAATACAGCTTATCAAGATGAAAGTGATTCTAGTTTAATTTTATTAATGGTGATTCTTCAAAACAATATAAATATGATTTATCAGATATTGATTATTTAAAAGTAGGACATCATGGAAGTAAAAAAAGTACATCTAGTAATTTGGTAGATGTAGTTAATCCTAAATATTCGATAATATCAGTAGATAAAAATAATCTCTATAATCATTTAAATAATGAAGTATTAGTTAATTTAAGTAATACAAAAATATATAGAATAAATGATAGTGGTAGCATTTTAAAAATCATAGTATAAGATATTAAAATACAACATATAATATTAACAACTTATTTTTATAACTATTTTACTTAATAGTTTGTATTATACTTGAAATTTAAAAATAGCAAATAAGTGAAGTAGGAAGTATTTTATTAAAAAGATGGAACAATTAAATGTCAAGCGCCATAAAATATAATGTGACGCTTAACGTGTTAAGCGTTTAATATAGATAGGAATATTTCCTGGGAGAACTCACTTTGAGTTCTTTTTTGTAAAGATAAATAATAAAAAAAACGAGAAATGATTATATAAATAGTTGTATTAATTTTTTTTATTTTCATATATTTTTATAGGTGATCGAATTGAAAAAGCTCGTTTTTTTGTGTTTCTTTTTATTGCTTTTCCCGAAAAATGTTTTAGCAATAGAAAACAGTGCCACATCTAGTATTGTTATGGATTTAGATAGTGGAAGAATTTTCGAGCAAAAAGATAGTAATACTGAGCGTTTAATTGCTTCAACAACAAAAATTATGACCTTTTTAGTAGCCGTTACTTATGCTGGTGATAAATTAAATGAAAAAGTTGTTGTTGGTGAGGAAGTTTTAAAAATGTATGGAACTAATATGTATTTATCTTTAAATGAAGAATTAAAGTTAATAGATTTATTATACGGTTTAATGCTTCGAAGCGGAAATGATGCTAGTGTTGTAATTGCCACCTATGTTGCTGGAAGTATTGATAATTTTGTTTATTTAATGAATGAAAAAGCCGAAGAGATTGGGATGCAAAATACAACTTTTAAAAATCCTCATGGCTTAGATGAAGAAACTAAAAATTATTCAACAGCCTATGATTTAGCTATTTTAACAAGATACTTATATTTAAATTATCCTCTTTATAAAGAAATATCTGGAACTAAATATTATGATTTTCAATCTAATTTAAAATCATATTCACTTACTAATCGTAGTAAAATAATCTTTACTTATGAAAATACAACAACAGCTAAAAACGGTTATACACCATCAGCTGGTAAATCATTAGTAACAACAGCTACTAACAATGATTTAAATTTATTAATAGTAACATTAGATGATCCAAATATATATGAAAATCATGAAAATTTATATAAATATTATTTTAATACTTATAAAAATTATTTAATTCTTGATAAAAATAACTTTCAAGTAGATGGTAATTTATTAAATAACTATTATATAAAAAATAGTTTTTCCTATCCGTTAACTGAAGCTGAAAAAGAGAAAATCACAACGAAAATAATTGTTGAAGATGAAAAAAAAGATTCTTTAGGTAGAGTACAAATTTTATTAAATGATGAAGTAATTCATGAAGAAAAAATTTATAAAAAAGACGAACCAGCCAAAAAAGAATCATGGTGGACCAAAATAAAAAATTTTTTTAAAAATTTATTTAAATAATTTAACTTTGCTTTTCTTTCAAAATAAATTATGATATGATTAATTTGTATTTTGTGGAAAGTAGTTGATTAAATGAATTTAGAATTTTATGTAAATGAATATCTTTTAGCATGGTATTTACTATATAGTGCTAGTTTGTCAAAAGAGATTGATAAATTTCGCAAAAATTTATGGAGTAAGTATAAAAAAGAATATAATTTTTGTTATAAAGATAAACAAGAAATTATAAAATATGGACATGATTTTATTCCTGATAATGATGTTTTATATAACGAAATATTTGAAAGTGATTTATATGTTTCTCTAAAAAAAGAAACACAAAAACATAAAAATCATTTAGTAAAACTTTTTAATGGTGATATGAAAGTTTTAAAAAAATGTGTTAAAGATGTCTTGAAGTTAGATTTGAGTGATACTTATTCTATTTTTGTTATTCACCCAAGAATGGAATGTATTGAATATAATAATCAATTTAATGCTATAATTTGGGGCAGTGATAAAGATAAGTATGATGCTTTAACGATTTTAATTTTAACAATTGTAAGAGGTATTTATGAAAACTTTAACAACGAATATAAAGAAGTTGTAAATGCTATTATTGAACTTGCAGTTATTAATGAAATAGGTAAGCAATTAACCAAAACAGAAACTTATGAGCTTGGTGATAAAACATTAAGAATTATTAAAAGACAAATTTATCCTTTTTGGTTAATGTATTTAGGAAACGATACCAAAGAAAGTTTAATTAATAAAATGATTGAAGATAAAATTGCTTTTGATATGGAACGTTATCCAATTGATAAAAATATGAAAAAAATGAATTTAACGGAATTTATTAATTTTTGTATTAAAAACAATCGTCATATTTTAAAGCTTGGAAATGTTTTAAAGATAGAATCAGAGGAAGAAATTGAAGTAATTTAAGAGGTATAAAATGGAAGAAAACAAGTTAGAACATTTTTTAGATATAATTCATATGGATAAAACAAACTTAGAAGAATTAAAAAATACAGTTTTAAAAAAAGTAGTAGTTAGTCGAAAAAATGATTATATTGCTATTTACTTATCTTCTCAAAAAATGTTTCCATTAAATATTTATAAAGAATTAAAAACTCGTATTAAAGAGTTTTTTCATTCTAATATTTTAATTTATGTTGAAAATTTAGGTGATAAAAAT
This sequence comes from uncultured Bacilli bacterium, assembly GCA_944350445.1. Taxonomy (GTDB): domain Bacteria; phylum Bacillota_I; class Bacilli_A; order RF39; family UBA660; genus RUG591. Next base: position 18,153 of record CALVOW010000007.1, read on the forward strand.
TTATATTTAGAAGATTATTTTAAATACTTTTTACCAAGTTATGTTTCTTATTTTGAAAATAGATTGAACATTAATGCTTCTAATAATTATATAGTTGTTTATAATCATGGCGAATTTCGCCAAATTGATGAATATTTAAACGAGATTAATAAAAATTTAGAAATGTTAGGCTATTTACCACTTACTGTTTATCAAAACGAAGGTGAAAGAGAAAATGTTTTGAAATTAATTCAAGATGAAATTAAAGACATTGATTTTAAGCCAATGGATATTCCGATGGAAAATAAGAAAGTAGAAACTTTTAAGTTTGAAAATAGAAGAAAAAAAATTAAAACGATTGAAGATGATCGTGTTTATTATGGTGATTTAATTGAAGATAGTCCAGTTACAATTTCCAGTATTGTTTTAGAAGATAATAATTTAGTTTTAGAATGTGAAATATTTGGTGTTGATGTTTTTGAATCTAGTAAAAGTAATTTTAAAATTATTACTTTAAAAATTACTGATTATACTGATAGTATGTATGCCAAAATATTTTTAAATGATAGTGAAGAATTAAAGAGATTAACAGGTATTTTAAAAGTCGGTAAATGGGTTAAATTAAAAGGAAATACGAAAAGAGATAAGTATGCTTCAGATGAGATAGTATTTAATGTAACAGCAATTAATGTATCTGATCATAAAAAAGAAGAAGTTATTGATGATGCTATGGTTAAAAGAGTTGAATTACATACGCATACAATGATGAGTGCTATGGATGCAGTATGTCAAGTTACCAAACATGGGGTAGCAACTATTGAAGAAGCTATTCGCTTAGGTCATAAGGCTGTTGCTATTTGTGATCATGCTGGTTGCCAAGCTTTTCCAAATGCTTATAATATGATCAAAGATTATAATAAAGGTAAAAGTAAAGAAGAAAGATTTAAGGTAATTTATGGTACAGAACTTACCTTGGTTGATGATAATGTTGAGATTGTAAAAAGAAGTAACGATAGTATTCTTTTAAATAATGAATATGTAGTTTTTGATTTAGAAACAACAGGGTTTAATGCAGCTGGTGGTGATTCAATTATTGAAATTGGGGCCGTTAAATTAAAAAATGGGGAAATATTAGAAAAATTTGATCGACTTATTAAACCACCTAAACCTATAAGTGAAAGAATTACAAATGTTACAAGTATTACTAATGAAATGGTAAGTGATTGTCCAAATGAAGAAAAAGCCATCAAAGAATTTATTGACTGGGTCGGCGACTTACCAATGGTTGCTCATAATGCCAAATTTGATACATCATTTATTGAAATGTGTTATCAAAAATATAATTTAGGAGAATACAAGAATACGGTTATTGATACCCTTGCCTTATCACGTATCCTTGATCAAGATGCAACTCGGCACGGATTGTCAGCTATAACAAAGCGATATGCGGTTGAATTTGATGAGGAATCCCATCATAGAGGTGATTATGATGCTTTGGCAACAGCTTTAGTTTTTCATAAAATGATGAAAAAATTAGAAAGTATTAATATCATAAAAATATCGGATTTAGAAACTTTAATTAATAAAGATGAAATTCATAAGTTTGGTCGCACTTATCATTTTAATATTTTAGTAAAAAATAAAGCTGGTTTAAAAAATTTATTTAAGATTATTTCCCTTGCTAACACTAAACATTTTTATAAAACAGCAAGAATTTTAAGAAGTGAAGTTGAAGAACTTCGCGATGGTTTATTAATTGGTAGTGGCTGCTATGAATCTGAAGTATTCATCGAAGCAAGAAGTAAAACAGATGAAGAACTTCGGGATATTATTGGTTTTTATGACTATGTTGAAGTTCAACCACCAGAGTGTTATTCACATTTAATCCAAATGGGAGATTTTAAAGATGAAACGGAGTTAATCAATAATATTCAAAAAATTATTCGTTTAGTAAAAGAAGCAGGTAAGGTAATTGTTGCAACTGGCGATGTTCATCATATCCGAAGAGAAGATAAAATATATCGAGAAATTATTGTTAATCAGAAATTACCAGGTGGAGGATTACATCCTTTAGCAAAACGTGATATTACATCAATTCCTAGTCAACATTTTCGAACAACTAAGGAAATGCTTGAAGATTTTTCGTTTTTAGATTCAGCTTTAAGAGAAGAAATAGTTATAACTAATACTAATAAAATAGCTGATTTAATAGAAGAAGTTGAAGTAATTATTGATACTGGAGGAATTCCTTTTTCACCACGAATTCCTAATTCAAGGGAAGATGTTTACCAAATGGTTTTTGATAAAGCTCATAGTATGTATGGGGATCCCCTTCCTAGAAATATTGAAGAGCGAATTGCTCAAGAATTATATGGAGATAGAATTATCTCACTTGTAAAAAATAAAATTCAAAAAGAAAATCCTACTTTTGATTCAAAAAAAATCGATGAAGTATTTCAACAAGAATTAATTAAAGTTGTAAAATTAGGATATGATGAAGTATTTCGTTTAACCAAGGAAGAATTATTAGAAAGTTTAGATGAAGAAAAAAAATTAGATGAAGAATACATAAATACAGAAACCAAGAAACAATTAGGTGGTATTATTGGAGGCGGCTTCGATGTTATTTACCTAATTGCTCAAAAGTTGGTTAAGCATTCAAATGAGGAAGGATATTTAGTAGGTTCCCGTGGTTCAGTTGGCTCTAGTTTTGTAGCTACAATGATGGGAATTACGGAAGTTAACCCCTTACCAGCTCATTACTTATGCAAGCAATGTCATTTAAGTTTATTCGAAGATGAAAATGGTGTTAGTTTATCTAAAAATTATTCAAGTAGTGGTTATGATTTACCTGATAAAATGTGTCCTAATTGTCATATACCATTGTCTAAAGAAGGACAAGATATGCCATTTGCAACCTTCTTAGGTTTTAATGCTGATAAAGTACCAGATATTGATTTGAATTTTTCTGGTGAAAACCAAGCGTCTGCTCATGCTTATACCAAAGTAATTTTTGGGGAAGATAATGTCTATCGAGCTGGAACAATTGGCACGGTAGCTGAAAAAACCGCTTATGGATTTGTTAAAGGTTATTTTGAAAAAAAAGGAATGCTTGATTCCGTTCATCAAGCTGAAATTGAACGACTTGCGATTGGTTGTACGGGAGTAAAAAGAACAACTGGTCAACATCCTGGAGGAATTGTTGTTATACCTTCTTATATGGATGTCTTTGATTTTACACCTTTTCAATATCCAGCTGATGATACGTCTTCAGTTTGGAGGACAACGCACTTTGATTATCATGCTATTGATCAAGATGTTTTAAAACTTGATATTCTAGGACACGATGATCCAACAATTTTAAGAATGCTTCAAGATTTATCAGGAATTGATGTAACAACTTTACCAATGAGTGATCCAAAAGTTTTAAGTTTATTATCTTCACCAAAGGCTCTTGGAGTTACCGAAGAACAAATTAAATGTGAAACGGGAACACTTGGACTTCCGGAGATGGGAACTAATTTTGTAATTAATATGCTTGTAAAAGCTAAACCAAAAACCTTTGGAGAACTTGTAAAAATATCTGGTTTATCACATGGAACTGATGTTTGGAATGGCAATGCTGAGGATTTAATCGATAATCATATTTGTGAATTTAAAGAAGTAATTGGTTGTCGTGATGATATCATGGTTTATCTAAGCAATCATGGTTTAAAACCAAAAGATGCTTTTAAAATCATGGAATTTGTCAGAAAAGGGAAACCTAAAAAAGAACCTGAAAAATGGGCGGAATGGAAAAAACTTATGGAAGATAATAATATTCCTGATTGGTATATTGAATCTTGTTATAAAATTCAATATATGTTTCCAAAAGCTCATGCTTGTGCCTATGTTATGAGTGCAATGCGCATAGCTTGGTTTAAAGTTTATCAACCTTTAAATTATTATGCTACTTTCTTTTCAATTCGGGTTGTCGATTTTGATATTGAAACAATGATTAAAGGTTATGATGCTATCAAACAAAAAATAGAAGATTTAGAAAATAAAGGCTTTGAAATGACTAAAAAAGAAGAAGATGTTCTAGAATCTTTAAAAATTGCCTTAGAAGCAACTGCAAGAGGCATAAAATTTTCCAATTTAGATTTAAATAAATCTGATGCCATAAAATTCATAAAATCAGAAACCGAAGAAAATACCTTAATACCACCATTTAGATCAGTAGATGGATTAGGGGATACCGTTGGAAAACAAATAGTTTCGGAAAGAAGTCAAAGAGAATTTTTAAGTATTGAAGATTTACAAAAAAGAGGTAAAGTATCCCAAACCTTAATCGAAAAATTAAAAAATATGAAAGTATTAAAAGATTTGCCTGATTCTAATCAATTATCTTTATTTTAATGATTAAATATTTTTCTTTTTATGTTATACTTTAAATAAATAAAAAAAGGAGATTATATGAAGAAGTATCGTTGTCAAATTTGTGGTTTCATTTATGATGAAGCTGTCGAAGGAGTTAAATTTGAAGATTTACCCAATGATTGGAAATGTCCACTTTGTGGAGCTTCCAAAGAAATGTTTGAAGAAGTAGTTGAAGAAGATACTACTTTAAAAAAAGAAGAAGTAAATGAAACAGAAAATAATATTTTTCAAGAAGAAGATTTACGTGAATTATCAAATTATGAAATTTCTTATATTTGTTCTAATTTGGCCAAAGGATGTGAAAAACAGTATTTAGAAGAAGAAGAGAAATTATTTCAAGAACTTGCTAATTATTACGCCGAAAAAGAAAAAACAGTAAATGGTACATTAGAAGATATTGCCAATTCTTTTCAAAAAGATTCCAATTTAATTAAAAATGCTCTTGATACTCTAAGTCAAGAAGAAGAACGGGGAACTAATCGTGTTCTTACTTGGGCCAGTAAAACTTCTAAGATGATTGAAGGAATTTTAGCTTCTTACAAAAATGAAGGTTTAGAATATTTAAAAAATAAGAAAATCTGGGTTTGTGATATTTGTGGATTTGTTTATATAGGAGATACGCCTCCAAAAGTATGTCCAGTATGTAAAGTTCCAAGTATTAAAATATTGGAGGTGAAATAATGGGAAAATATCATGCATATCGAAATATTGAACTTTGTACTAAAGATTGTCTTTGTTTATTTGTTTGTCCAACTGGGGCAACTAATAATGAAACAGGGCAAATTGATTTTTCAAAATGTATCGGTTGCGGCTCTTGTGCTAATGCTTGTCCTTCAAGAGCAATTACCATGCTTCCTAATAAATATCCACCTCAACAAAAAAAGAGCCAAGTAGCAATTGATAAGTTATTTTCTGTTGCTAGAAAAAAAATAGATGAGGTAAAAATTTTAAATTATTTATTAGAACAAACTAAGCAAGAAGATGAGAGAAAGTTATATAAAGCTTTGCTGCATTCTAATAAAGTAATTATTGAAGATTTGATGCGAGAAGCAGGGTATATGTTACCTCAAAGCAAAAATACTCACGAATTATTAGAAAAAATTAGACCAACTTTGCCAAGTAATTTACAAAAAAATGTTGATGTATTATTAGAACGTTTACCAATAAATGATTAGAAATTTTATTAAGTTTTTCTAGTTTTACTATTTTAATAAAAGTATAATTATAAAGGAGGATGATAATATGGTAAAACAAACAGCTGGAAGAGATAACTTAGGAGATTTTGCTCCAAAGTTTGCTGAGTTAAATGATGATGTTTTATTTGGTGAGGTTTGGAGTAGAGATGATAAATTATCCTTACGAGATAGATCATTAGTAACTATATGTGTATTCATGGGTAAAGGCTTATTCGATTCTTCTTTAAAGCATCATTTAATAAATGCTAAAAACAATGGAATTACCAAAGAAGAAATGGCTGAAATTATAACCCATGCCGCCTTTTATGCTGGTTGGCCAAATGCTTGGGCAGTTTTTAATATGGCCAAAGAAGTGTATGAAAATGAAAAATAATTAAATAAAAAATTTATCTAAAAAAATAAAGGAGATAGTTAAAATGACTGATACCTTGATAATATATTATAGTTTTACTGGAAATAGTAAAAAGGTAGCTGAATATGTAAAAAATAAAATTAAAGCTGACATTCTAGAATTAGAACCACTTGTACCGTTTTCTAATGACTATAATACTGTTGTTCAAGAATGGCAAAATAATGATATTAAACGAGATGTTGAAATTAAAGAAATAAATAAAGATTTAACCAATTATCAAAAAATAGTTTTAATTACTTGTACCTGGTGGTATGGAATTAGTCCGGTTATGAAAAAATTTTTAAAGCAATACGATTTATCTAATAAAGATATAATAGTTGCAAGTTCTAATGCTGGCTGGATTGGTCAAAGTTTTAGTGATTACAAAAAACTACTACCAAATTCTAATATTAAAGGAGAATTAGATTTAGTATTTTCAGCCAAGGACAATGAACGAGATAAAATATTAATACCAGAAAAAGAAATAGATGATTGGTTAGAAAAATTAAATTAGGAGGAAATCTTTGAAAGATAAAGAAGAATTTACTAAAGTTAATGTTTTTGGGTTAGGAGAGCCAAATGATGCTTATGCTAAGTATTTTATAGGAAATAGTTATTTAAATCCCTTAGTTGGTCAAGATAGTCCGTTATTTCTAGCAAATGTTACTTTTGAACCAGGATGTCGAAATAATTGGCATATTCATCATGCAACCAAAGGAGGAGGCCAAATTTTAATTTGTACGGCTGGCTTTGGTTGGTTTCAAGAGGAAGGATGTGACCCTGTAAGTCTTGAACCCGGTAAAGTTATTGTAATTCCGGCCAATGTTAAACATTGGCATGGAGCTAAGAAAGATTCTTGGTTTTCGCATATTTCTATTGAAGTACCAGGTGAGAATACTAGAAATGAATGGCTTGAAGCAGTAAATGATGAAGAATACAATAAATTATAATTAAGTTAAAAAATATTAGATGAACTATGAATAAAAAATAATTTGTTATTTTTCAGCTAGTGCAGTTACTAAAAAAGTTGCTTTTAAACTTGCAACTATATTAAATAGTGATTTACTTCCAATCGAACCAATAGAAAAATATACCGAAGCAGATTCAAATTGGTCTAACCAAAATAGTCGTTCATCAATCGAAATGAATGATAAAACTAGTCGCCCAGCCATAAAAAATATATTAGTAAATCTTAATATATACGATACAGTTATTATTGGTTATCCAATTTGGTGGGGAACAAATGATTATGTGCGACAAAGTCAAAACCTTGTAATATAAGGGATTATAAAATAGTTTTTATTCATTTTTTCTTTCATTTTACACATTTCTATTTAATTCTTATAAGTAGTATAACATTTATAAGAAAAAGGAGTGTAATTATATATGAGTAAAATAAAATTATAGCCGATCCAAAACAATTCCAATTTATTAGTAATTCTATTACTTTAACAAATACTATTTGCAACAAATCATGTTTAAATTTACAAAATTTTCTTTTATAATTTTGTGAATATGTAGAGTGGTTTGAAACTTCTTCACATAAATTATATCCAATAAACCATCTATATAAATTATTATATTTTAAATTTTCATATGTTTTTCTTAAACCATCTTCATGAAAAAGGAACTTTAATATATGAATCTTTACTAAAACTACTGGATCTATACTTTTACGTCCAACCTTAGAATATGGTTTTTCTACCTCATCATATATAAAGTTCCGATCAAAATATTTTTCTATTATTCTTAAAAAATGGTCTTGTGGTGCAATATTTTCTAAATTTACTATTTCACTTAAATATTGTCTCTTTTCTCTTTTTGCCATTGTCATATTTATCACTTACTTTCTTTTATATCCTATAATAATTATTCCATTTTTCCATAAAAAAAGTAAGGTTATGTAAGCTTTATTTTAGGATATAAAAGCAACCTTACATATTCATTATATAATAATTTTAAAAAATAAAAAGACTATTAACAAATTTATTTGTCGACAGTCTGAAATTAAATTAGAATAATTTCATTTCATTATTAATTAAGATTATTTGATAAATTGCACTAATAAATTATTTATGTCTACTTAGTATATTATTTATTACTAAAGAACGTGCTTTATTAGGATTATCTATTATTTTATCAATAGTTTGTTTTGAAAGTAGTATTGGAAATTCTTCGCCTTCAATCAACATTAAATATATTATCCCTTCTGAATTAGTATTTTTATCATAAGGAGATTGAGTAATTGAACATATTTTATAACCATGCTCAAAACCACTTTCAGTATCATATACCGCTAGTAAATTTACATCGCCTAAACAATTAATTTGGTATGGTTTTTCAAATGAAACATATTTTTCAATACCATGATTAACAATATAATTATGCCCACAACTATTGCATTTGCAATTATAAACTTTTTTTCTTGTAGCTATTTTAATAGTATTGTCTGAATCATTACAATGTTTTATTTTTTTATCATGATATTCTAAAGAACACTGAATATTTGAAGATGTGCAATTCGGACATGCTAACGATGTATTTATTTTTTTCATAAAACTCCTTTCTTTGTGATGATTATATCATACGGCAGACGTTGTCCGCAACCTAACAATTAAATTTCTAAAATAAAAAGCAAACCTCCTCTTGAAATAGTTTGCCAAAACAGTATAATAACTGTTACGTGCTCTAACGCACACTCAAAATTAAATAAACGGTCTATGCCGTAATGTCGTTTATGCTACTAAATATTGGAACCTCAAGATTAATCTTTTGTTTCATGTTTACAATATGCATAACTACCCAAGGAGTTTTGCAATGAATATAATAGAATAAAATAAGAAAAAAATCAATGGAATTTTAGAACCTTTTGACAGAATGATAATTAATGATTTTTCTAATAAATTAATTAGAGAAAAATATTTCAAAAAAGAAATAACCAAAAAAGATATTAATAAACTTACTCAGTTATTATCAAAATTAAGAGCTCATGGGATAATTAAAAAAGTAGCGAAAAAAAATAAATATTATCTAACTACTAATGGTAGAAAAATTATTAATAGTATATTGATCTATACTAGAAAAAATTTATTAACTTAAGTTTACAAATTATATTCGTAATGGGGTAAGGGGTAATATACACTTTTTTGTGTTTTATAAAAAAACTTGTTTAATTTTTATTTGTTTTGAATGTAATAGCATAATCAGACTTATTGCAGCTTTTTGATTAAAAACGAAATTCCAAATGAAAATTAACTATATTAAAGATAATTTTCGTAAAAATATTTACATTTAAAAGAATCTTTGTTACAATATGCATGTATTTATTAATGCGAGAAAAATAGTACTATATTTACTTATTTCAAGAGAGTTAGTGGTCGGTGCAAACTAATAATAAAGGTATAGGAATTCACTTCTCAAAATAAATCGTTCGTCGCGTTAAGATAAGTTAAGTGAAATAAAGGATGGTACCGTCTTCTGACTCCTCATGTACCATTCTTTTTTTAAAAGGAGGAATATGAAAAAAGCAGTTTTGATTATTCATGGTTTTGTAGGTTCGCTTTATGATAATGAATATTTAATGAATTATCTTGAATTAGATAAAAAGTTTGATGTCTTTGCAAAAACTTTACCTGGACATCATGAAACATTTAGTTATCAAAAAGTTGATTTTCACGAATGGATAAAATATGTTGAAGAGATAGTTGAAGATTTAATTTTTTATGGCTACAAAGAAATATATTTAATTGGACATAGTATGGGTGGAGTTTTAGCTGGCTATGTGGCTAGTAAATATAAAGAAATTAAAAAAGTCGTTTTTTTAAATGCAGCTTTTAATTATTTAAATTTTAAACAAAATAAGGTTGATATTTTAAAAAACAAAGATTATAAAGATTATTTAGAAGTTTTAGATAGAGTTTTTCATACTTCAATTCCTTTCTTTTTAGAATTTATTAAGTTAGTAAAAGAATATCATGATTGCTTAACAAATGTTACAGTCGATTCTCTTGTTTTACAAAGTGATATTGATCAAGTTGTTCCCCTTGAAAATGGTATAAAAATTTATGATAACTTAAAATCTTATAATAAATATTTAACTTATTTAACTAATGAAAGACATGCCATTTTTGAAGGAAATCAGGAGAATTTAGAAAGAAAAAAAGAAATAGCAGAATATATTAGATTATTTTTAAGAGGTGGAAATAAATGGAAAAAGATATACAAAGAAAAGATATAATTGAAAAATTAGATAGTGATTTAACTGTTATTAAAACAAAAAATGATTTAGCTTCTCTTAAAGCTTTATATTTAGGAAAAACAGGAGTTATTACAAATTTAAGTTCCAAAATGAAAGAGCTTGATCCAAGTGATAGAAAAGAATATGGAAAGTTTTTAAATGAACTTAAAATGGAAGTATTAGAAAAGTTAGAAACTGCTTCTAAAGAAATTGAGTCAAGAGAATTAGAAGAAAAATTAAACAAAGAAAAAATTGATATTACACTTCCTGGGAGAAAACATTTAAAGGGTAGTATTCATCCGATGACAAGAATTATTGAAGAATTAGAAGATTTATTTGTTTCCATGGGTTATGATGTTATATCAGGTCCAGAAGTAGAAACGGATATGAATTGTTTTACCAAATTGAATTTACCAGTCGGTCATCCGGCAAGAGATAGTCAAGATACTTTTTATATCGATAATGATTATTTATTAAGATCACATACATCACCTGCTCAAGTTAGAACAATGGAAGCTAATACCTTAAAAGAACCGCTTCGAATTGTTTGTCCAGGAAAAGTGTATAGACGAGATGATGATGCAACCCATTCGCATCAATTCATGCAATTTGAAGGTTTAGTTGTTGGCGAAAATATTTCTTTAGCTGACTTAAAAGGAACTCTTGAATTGTTTGCGAAAAAGTTATTAGGTGAAAAAACAAATGTTCGTTTTCGTCCAAGTTATTTCCCATTTACTGAACCTTCATGTGAAGTGGATGTAACTTGTTTTAAATGTGGTGGTAAAGGTTGTAGTTTATGTAAACAAACTGGTTGGATTGAAGTATTAGGAGCTGGGGTTGTGCATCCTAATGTTTTAAGAATGTCTGGCTATGATCCTGAAAAATATACTGGCTTTGCGTTTGGACCAGGAATTGATCGCTTTGCCATGTTTAAATATGGAATTACAGATATTCGCCAAATCTATACTAATGATATTCGTTTCTTAGAACAATTTGATAGAAAGGATGTAGAATAAAATGAAATTAAGTACCAAATTTTTACGTGATTATCTAGATATTCCCAAAGATATAACCTATGAAAAAATAGCTTCCGATATGACAAGAATTGGTAATGAATATGATAGTGCTTCCAAACTTATAAATGCAACTGATTTAGTAATTGGGGAAGTAATCGATTGTAAAATGCATCCGGATAGTGATCATTTGCATGTAACTATTGTTGATATTGGAACTGAAAAATTACAAATTGTTTGTGGAGCTCCTAATGTTTCTAAGGGTATTAAAGTAATTGTTGCCAAACCTGGGGCCGTTTTACCAGAAATTACAATTAAAAAAACGGTTATTCGTGGGGTTGAATCAAATGGTATGCTTTGTGCTTTATTTGAACTTGGCCTTGATAAAAAATATTTACATGAAAGTGATATTAATGGTATTTGTATTTTAGGAGATGATGCTAAGGTTGGATGTGATCCAATAAAATATTTAGGACTTGATGATGAAGTTATTGATTTTGAATTAACTAGTAATCGTGGCGATTTATTAAGTATTCTTGGCATGTCTTATGAAATAGGAGCTTTATATAACAAGAATGTAAAACCAATGGAGACATCTTATCAAGAAATGGGCGACGATATTAATTCAAGTTTTCAGGTTAAAGTAAAAACTCCTGATTGTCCTTTATTTTTAGCCAAAAAAGTAAATAATGTTGAAATAAAAGAAAGTCCTGATTTTATTAAAGAACGTTTAATTGCCAGTGGTATTAGACCAATTAATAATGTTGTTGATATTTCAAACTTTGTTATGTTAGAAACGGGTCAACCTTTACATTTTTATGATGCCGATACTTTAAATAATGAGTTAATTGTAAGAAATAGTAAAAAAGATGAAAAATTAGTAACGCTTGATAAAAACGAAAGAACTTTATCAAGTGATGATATTGTAATTGCAACTGGTAATAAAGCTATTGGTTTAGCTGGAGTTATGGGCGGTTTAGAAACGGAAATAACCGAACAAACTAAAAATATTATTATTGAAAGTGCTATTTTTGATAGTATCAAAATCAGGATGACTTCCAAAAGAATTTTAAGAAGCGAAGCAAGTAATCGTTTTGAAAAAGGACTTGATCCCAAAAGAAGTTATTTAGCTATTGAAAGATGTTGTAATTTACTTGAAAAATATGCTAATGCTACTATTCAAACAGGTTTAGTAGTATATGATAAAACTAAAAAAGATGATAAAATAATCGATATTACGTTTGATAAAATTAATAAAGTTTTAGGTCTTATTGTTCCTCGTGAAGAAGTTATTAATATTTTTAAGAAATTACAATTTCAAGTCGAAGAAAAGAAAGATGCTTTAAGAGTAACTGTTCCAAGCAGGCGAATTGATATTTCCATTAAAGAAGATTTAATTGAAGAAGTCGGTCGTTTTTATGGTCTTGAAAATATTATCGGAACTCTTCCAACTGTTCCTTTAAAACCAGGAAAATTTAACAAAACTTACCGCGAAATAAAACATAAAATGGCATCTCTTGGTTTAAACGAATGTTTAAGTTATACTTTAATTAAAGAATCAGAGTTTCCTTATTTCCAAGTAAATGTTAAAGAAAAAATAAAAGTTTTATCACCAATGACTGAGGAGCATTCAACTTTAAGATATAGTTTACTTCCATCTTTACTTAATATTTATGATTATAATAAAGCAAGAGGAATAAATGATATTCATATTTTTGAAATGGGAAATGGTTTTTATCAAGAAAATGGCGAATACAAAGAAGAAATGCGTCTTGCTGCTTTAATTGCTGGAGAGTATAAAAATCAATTTACAACGTTTAAATTCAATTTTTATGATATTAAAGGAATTCTCGAAGATTTACTAGATTATTTAGGCTATCATGATCGTTATCAACTAGAAGTAGGTACAATGCCAAAAGAAATGCATCCTTATCAAAGTGCGAATATTATTTTAAATGGTCGAGAAATTGGTCTAATTGGTAAATTAAATCCTAGCTTTAAGAAAGATGATATTTATGTTTTGGAAATCTCAATTAAAGCTTTACTAGAAAATAAATGTAAAGGTATTCAAGTAGCAGAAATTAGTAAATATCCATCAATTTTAAAAGATGTTGCGTTTGTTGTTTCAAAAGATATACCAGCTAATTTACTTGTTAAAGAAATTAAGAGAAGTGGTGGAAAATTATTAAAAGAGATTGAAATTTTTGATAATTATGAAGGTGAGAAAATAGATAGTGATAAAAAATCATTAGCTTTTAAATTAACATTTAATGATTTTAAGAAAACTTTAACTGATGATGAAGTTATGACAATTTTTAATAAAATTATTACTGATGTTGAAAATAAATTTAAATGTCAAGTTAGAGATAAGTAGGTGAATGTATGAAAATCATGAACTTAAAAGGAACATTTGATTTCTTACCAAAAGAACAAATGGTTAGAAATCAAATTATGAATACTTTAAGAACTAATTTTGAAAAATATGGTTATTTACCACTGGAAACACCAATTTTAAATTATTATGATTTATTAGCTTATAAATATGATAGTGATGCGGAGATTTTGAGTGAAATTTATAAGTTAAAAGATCAAGGAGATAGAAACTTAGGACTTCGTTATGATTTAACAGTACCTTTTTGCAAGGTAATAGCTTTACAAAAAGAATTGCGTCTTCCTTTTCGCCGATATGAAATTGGTAAAGTATTTCGAAATGGGCCTGTAAAACTTGGAAGAACTAGAGAGTTTTATCAATGTGATATTGATGTTGTGGGAATTGATAATAGGTATATTGAAGCTGAACAAATTTTAATGGCGATTGATACTTATCAAGAACTAGGAATTTCTGTTTTTGTCAAATATAATAATCGAAAATTAATGACAGGGCTAATTAAAGAAGTAGGAATTCCAGAGTCCAAAGTAAATTCTGTTATTGGCGTTATTGATAAATTAGAAAAAATTAGTCAAGAAGAATTAATTGCTAGTTTAAAAAAATTAGAATTAGAGGAAAAAGTTATTCTAAATTTACTTGCTTCATTTAAACATAGTTTTTTGGAATATGCAGAAATGTTTAAAGAAACAAAAAATGAAGATATTCGCCTTGGTTTAGAAGAGTTAAAAGAATTAAATAGTTATTTAAAAGAATTAGGAATAATCGAAAATTGTCATTTTACACCAACTTTAGCTCGGGGCTTAACTATTTATACAGGTGTAGTCTTTGAATTTTATGATAAAGAAGAAAGATTAACCTGTGCTCTTGGAGCTGGGGGCAGATATAATAAAATTATTACTGATTTTTTGGATAATGGTAATTTATATCCAGCGGTTGGTTTATCCTTCGGACTTGAACCAATTTATACAATTTTAAAAGAAACTTTAAATAGTAAACCTTTAATTGATATATATTTAGTTCCACTTGATACTAATATTGAAACATTAAAACTTGCTAAATCTTTAAGAGATCAAGGTATTAAAGTTTTAATTGAAATGAATAAGAAAAAAGTTTCTAAATGTTTTGAATATGCTGAGCATGAAAATATTCATTATATAAGTATTATTGGTAGTGAGGAAATTGCAAGTGGTAAACTACGTGTTAAAAATATGTTAACTAAAGAAGAAATTAGTGTGGAAATAGAAAATTTAAATAATTATCTAAAAAATAATTAAAAAAATGTTGACAATAATAAGTATTTTATAATATAATTCTATATGTCGTTTGACATTAGAACTATATTGGGGCATTAGCTCAGCTGGGAGAGCGTCACGTTTGCACCGTGAAGGTCAGGAGTTCGATCCTCCTATGCTCCACCAATAAGATTTTAAAACCTTGCATAAAGGTTTTTTTTCTTTTTACAAATTATTTAATAAAAGTATTAATATTTTTAGAAAAAAGCAATACAATTAACTGAGGTGGAAATGGAAACAGCTGATATTGTTGCTATTGTGACATTTTTTGTTACTTTTGTTTTAGGAATTTTTTCAAAAAAAAGTAATTTCATTAAAAATGAAATGATTCCTATTCAAAATTTATTAGTTGGTTTATTAGTAGCTATCATTGAATGGATAATTACCAAAGATTTTCAAACAGCCATTTTATTATCCGGAATTTTAGCAGGTGGTACTTATGATGTTTTCCATAACATGGAAAAAATAGTTAAAAAAGAAGTTTGAATTAAAACAAGTATAAACAAAAAATATACTTGTTTTAGTTTGCGATGAGAAAATTAAATCAAAATATTGAAAAATACTTAAAATTATAGTAAAATAAAAGAGTAAATTAGAAGGGTAGTTGATGAATATGTTAAATAATTCAAGAAATAAAGTTAACTCTATGTCAACCACGGGGGGGGGCTAAACCGCCTAAGTTTTTCTAATTTTCTAAGAAATAGTAATAAAGTTAAACACTTAGAACTAGTATGTAAATACTAGGTTTTAAGTGTTTTTTCATTTATTATTTTAATTAATAAAAAGAGGGAAGAAATATGCCAAAGAAAAAGATAATAATAAGTTTAATTATTATATTAGTATTAGTAATAACAATTGGAATAAGTTATAGTATTTTTAATTTTTTAGGAATTGGTTCAGGAAATCAAGTAGCTATAACTGGAGATATTTATATGCATTATAATGGATCAGATACGATTACTTTAACTAATATGATACCAATGTCAGAAAGTGAAGCGTTAGCAAGAACTGATAATGTTTTTAATTTTACAATAACTGGCAAAAATACTAGTAATAAAGATATTTATTATGGTATTTACTTAGAAGAAGGAGCTGAACAAACTGGAAAAACAAGAATAAAACCAAGTGATGTAATGGTTTATTTAGAAAGTGATGGCGATAAGTTAGTAAACTCACTTCGTTATCAAGATTTTACTAATCATATTTATGTTGATATGATTCCAGCTAATACAAATCAAGAAATAAGTAAAAATTATAGTTTAAGAGTATGGCTAAGGGAAGGAATAATTGTCAGTGATACCGAAAGTAATGCTAGTTATACAACTGAGGAATGGGCAAATGCCTATTTAAGTTTAAAAGTAAGAGTTGATGGAAATTTAGAAAGTATGAATATGCCTCTTATGGTTGAAAATAATGAAACCTTTGTTGAGAATAATAAAGCCTATTTAATAGTTAATATTAAAAACTATGAAAATCCTAATGAAGAAGGTGAAATGTTAACTGAAAATGATGAAATGAAGTTAGAAATAAGTGGAACTAACTCCGATGTAGTATTTTCTTATAAAGATAGTTTAGGTAATGAAGTAACAGATACAAGTGATACTTTAATCTTAAATTATTCTTTAAACAGAAAAACGAGTGTTGAAGTTCAAGTTTATGTAATTCCCAAAAATGATGCTAATAGTAATACAGATATAACGATAAAATTAACTAAAAATGGTACAGAAACTTATCAAATAATTAAAAATATGAATGTAATGGGCAATAACTATTGTTTAAATAATGGCTTTAATAAACTAGGAGATTGTATCCTAGTCTCTGAGCATCAAACGGATAATGTTGAGACAGCAAAAACTCAGATAGCTGATAAAGGTTATCCAAATCTTGATGATACTGCTCCAAGTTATGCTTATGTTGAAGAAGTAACTAAAAATGTAAATAATGCTTTTACATTACCAAATAATTATGATTATCTCTTTGCATCTAGTTACACTTTTGATCCAACAACTGGAAAATTTCGATTAACTGGAAGTATCATAACTGATACATTGAGTGATACTTATTTAAACTACTATACATGTGGAGCTTCATATGCTAGTGATGATAGTTGTTCAATAATTTATAAAATTTTAGGAACCAATGAAAGTTTACAACGAATAACCTTGGCTGACGTATATACATATAAAATTGTTAGCACCATTAGAAGTGAGCAAGGTTTATATGCGGTCGAAGACGATTATGGTACTTCTTATATCTACCGAGGTGATGTTTTAAATAACAATGTTTATTTTGCAGGTTTTTACTGGAAAATAATTAGAATGAATGGAGATGGCTCAATCCGAATGATTTATAGTGGAACAACCCCAGATGCAACGGGAAATGCAGCTAGTATTAATAATACAAGGTATCCGTATAATAGTCATCATCCAGATCCAACCTATGTCGGGTATATGTATGGTAAAGACTTTTCCCTTCATACAAGTGAAGAGACAACATATGATAATATATTAGCTTTGAATGAATATTATTTTGGATCTAGTTATGAGTTTGATGAAGAGACGGAAACATTTAAATTAACTGGGGATATTACGAGTGGAACATTCCGTGATATGAAAGAGAGTTTTGTTGATTATCCTTATACTTGTAAAAATATAAATAGCACTGATTCGTGCCAAGTAATGATAAAAGTCAATAGTTATGTAAGTGAAAAAAGTGTTCGGGCACAATACATTTCTTATTCTTCTAATAGTTATGAAAGTACACTTACTAATGAATTTGATAGTGATGCAAAGATTGCAATAGATACATGGTATCAAACAAATATAGTAGGAAAGAATGATAGCGAAGGAAATTTATTAACAAATTATATAGTCGATGGCACCTTTTGTAATGATCGAACATTTGCCAGTTCAAATACTGGAAATGGTTATAGTTTAGTACCATATACTTTGTATTCAGCATTTAAGAGATTAAATTCAGATAGCAATAAAACAGCAACCTTAAAATGTTCTCAAGCAAGCGATAGATTTTCAACGACGACTAGTCGTGGCAATGGTGATTTAACCTATCCTGTTGCCTTAATAACAGCTGATGAAGTAGCCTTAGCTGGTGGAAAAATTAATTTAAAAAATGAAAATTTTTATTTGCAAAGTAATTCTAATTTCTATACTATCACCCCATTTGATTTTGGAGCAAATTCTATCTATTCATTTGTATTTCAACTTAATTATCAAGGTGTATTAGAACCTTACAATGTTGCCAATGTTGTTGAACTTAGACCAGTTATCAATATTCGCTCCGATGTTTTAATCTCTCAAGGTGATGGAACAAGTGAAAATCCCTTTATTTTAAGTCTTAGTTAAACATTAAAAGTGATAAGAATTAATTTTTTCTTATCACTTTTAACATATCTTATTTAAGATATTTAGAAATTTTTAATTTTATTTTTAATAATATTTTTATAACTTTTTGATAGTAAATGACATCTCTTATTGTTAAAAAAAGTTATTTTTTTATCTTTAAAATCAAAACTTATAACATTATTTAAATTTACAATACAAGCCCTATGAGTTCGAACAAAAAAATCACACTCTTTTTTTAATTTTTCCTCGATAAAATGCAAATTTTTACTAGTTTTAATAATGAAATTTGTTGTATGAATTAAAGTTTTTCTATTTTTTATTTCAACATATAAAATATCTTGAATTTTAATAACAAAAAAACTTGAAATGGTATTTATTTTTAAAACTTTTTCTAAAGCAAAATTATTAATTATTTCTTTTATTTTTAAATCTAAAATATCGATTTTACTTTTATCAATAAAGGCTAAAGCTTTTATTGAACTAGTTAAAAAATTACTAATATATTCTTCTTTAGAATAAGATGTTAAAATAATAATTTCTGATGTTTTATCAAAATTTCTAATTTTTCTAGCAACATCAATTCCATTTTCTGAATCTACTTCAATATCTAAAATATACACTTTATTTTCTAAATTTTGAAATACCATATTATAAAAACTTGTATTATAGTTAAGAAATTTATAAGTTTTGTAATTAATTGTACTATTAAATAATACCTTGTTTATTTTGTTTTCAACCTCATTTAGCCAAAAATTAAGATCATCTACAATTATAAAGTTTATCACAACTGCTCCTCCAAACTTTATTTTCAATGGTTCAATTTTTTATTATTTTTTTTGTAACTTAATATAAAAAAAATTAATTAATTTGTTTTTTAATTTCATTATGATTATCATACTTCACCTCGTTTTTGATAATAACATTAATATAGATAATTCATACCTAAAAATGTATAAAAAGTCAAATTTTAGTTTAAAAGGGTCAAAAAGTTAAAAAATTTCTTTTTTTCAGATTGAATATTTTCTATTAATTTTTTGTATTTTATGTTAAAATTAATTAGAAAGAGTTGATAACATGTTAAAAGATTTAAAAGTAGTATTTATGGGAACACCGGAATTTAGTGTACCTATTTTAGCTAGTTTAATTGAAAATACTAAGGTTGTTGGGGTTGTGACACAGCCGGATAAGATGGTAGGGAGAGGAAAAAAAGTTAAGTATCCAAAAATTAAAGAAGTTGCACTTTTTCATAATATTTTAGTACTTCAACCAAACAATATAAAAAATGAGTATCAAGAAATTTTAAACTTCGAACCAGATATTATTATAACTTGTGCTTATGGGCAAATAATTCCCAAAGTTATTTTAGATTATCCTCGGTATGGTTGTATTAATGTTCATGCTTCCTTGCTTCCTAAATTAAGAGGAGGAGCCCCAATTCATCATGCAATAATCGATGGCTATCAAGAAACAGGGATTACTATCATGTATATGGATGTTGGAATGGATTCGGGCGATATTATTGCTTATCAAAAAATTCCTATTGAGCTTTCAGATACTTATCAAACCTTACATGATAAATTAAGTCTTTTAGGAAGCAGTTTATTAATTGAAACTTTACCTAGTATTGTAAGCGGTGAAAATCAAAGAATTAAACAAAATCAAGATGAAGTAACTTATGGCTATAATATTAAAAGAGAAGAAGAAAAACTAGATTTTAATTCTTCAATGCTAGTAGTTTATAATAAAATTCGGGGTTTAAATCCTGATCCTGGTAGTTATTTTCTTTTAAATGGAAAAACTGTAAAAGTTTATGGAGCTTCGATGATTGATGATGATACTTATCAAGAAAAGCAAAATGGTGAGATTGTAAATGTTTCAAAAGAAGGAATTTATGTTAAAGTAAGTGACGGTTTAATTAGAATAACAGAAATAAAAATGGAAGGGAAAAAACAAATGACAGTAGCTAGCTTTTTAAATGGTAACAAAGAAAATTTAGTTGGTGTTATTTTAAATGAGGAAAAGATATGAAAGATGAAAATGGCAAAATTACAATAAAATCAATTTGGAAATGGTTACGTTCTGATACTGGCAAAAAAGCTTCCTTTTTTATTTTTTACTTTTTCTTTTTTCTCTTTATATTTGTGCTTTTATCATCTGGTGATAATCAAACTACTCCGCAACAAGAAGAAGGAACTAGTTTTCCATATAGTATAACAAATATAGAAGCTAATAATTATTCTTTTTCTTATATTTTAACCATTAATGATACCAATTATGAATATTTAGGAGAAAGAGATAATAATACTTTAACAATTAATGATGATACGGGAATATATATTTATTCTTATCAAAATGGTAATTTAACTTTTGAAGGGGGAGATAATCCTTTAAAATACCCAGAATTTTTAAATATTTATGATTTAAAAACTATATTAAAAACAGCTACTTTACAATCGGAAACCAAATTAACAACTACTAATGAATATATTTATACTTATGAAATTAAAAATTCCCAACTTTTAAATTTATTAAATCTAACAACTGATCTTAGTATAGACATTGATTTAGATAATGAAATTATTGTAAAAACAAATAGTAATAAGGAATTTCAAGAAATTCAATTAGATCTTTTAAATTTTATGAAAATAGTTGAAAATGCCGAATTAAATACTTATACCATTACTTTAACTTATGGAGATACATATGAATAAGATAGTTTTAATAGATGGAAATAATTTATTATATCGAAGTTATTATGCTACTGCTTATAGTGGTAATTTGATGAAAAATTCCAAGAATTTTCCAACCAATGCTTTATATGGTTTTATCAATATGGTAAATAAAGTAATCCAAGAAGAAAAACCAACCCATATTATGGTAGCTTTTGATAAAGGGAAAACTTTTCGACATGATAAATATGAAGTATATAAAGCTGGACGTCAAGAAATGCCAGATGATTTAAAAAAACAATTTTTGGTTGCTTATAGTTTATGTGAAGCAATGGGAATAAAACATTTGGAAATTGATAATTATGAAGCTGATGATATTATAGGTACATTTGCAAGGTTAATTGATGAAGATAGTAATTCCAATGGTTTAATTGTTAGTAGTGATAAAGATTTATTGCAGTTAATTACTGATAAGGTAACGGTTAAGTTATTAAAATCTAATGATTATATTTATATGGATAAAAATAAATTTTTCGAAGTTTATGGTATTCTTGATCCTAAAAAAATGGTTGATTTAAAAGCTTTAATGGGAGATTCTAGTGATAATATCCCAGGCGTTAAGGGTATTGGGGAAAAAACAGCTATTTCTTTAATTCAAAAATATCAAGATTTAGATGGAGTTTATCAAAATTTAGATAGCATTTCCAAAAAAACCGTTGAAAAGTTAGAAAATGATCGAGAAAATGCTTATATGAGTTATGATATTGCAACTATTTATAAATATGTACCTATTGAAAGCAATTTAGATGATATTATATATCAAGGTTATAAAAGAGAAGAATATGAAAAAATCTTAAATGAATTAGAATTTTATTCAATTTTAAAAAAAATGAATTTTGAAACTTCTAATTTAAATAAAGATTTTTCATACATTACCATTACTAATTTAAATGATTTAAAACTAGAAAGTGAATATGCTATTTATTTAGAAACTTTAGGTTATAATTATCATAATGACATACCGCTTGGAGTTAGTGTTCACGATTCTAAAAATACTTATTATATTCCCTTTGAACTTTTAAAAAATTCTTCTATTTTTAATGATAATAAGAAAAAATATACTTATGACTTGAAAAAATTATTATTTGTTTTTAGGAAGTATCAAATTTTAATTGATACTAATATTGATGATTTAATGTTAATTAGTTATTTATTAAATAAAAATATTAAAACAGATATTGCTTATTTAGCTAATAGTTATAATTTTAATATTAAGTTTTATGATAAATTATATGGAAGTGAAATCACTTGTCATATGCCAAATGATAATTCTTATTATGAAGAAGTTTCTAAAAAGGCTGATTTTATATATCAAATAAAAGAAGTGCTTTTCAAAGAATTAAATGAAGAAGAAATGCTTGATTTGTATCAAAAAATTGAGTTACCTCTTAGTTATGTTCTTTGTAAAATGGAAGAAAATGGCTTTTTAATTGATGAAAATTATTTGCAAGATATGGGTCAAGAATTAGATAAATATATGCAAGAGTTAGAACAAAAAATATATGAATTAGCAGGTGTTAATTTTAATATTTTATCTCCAAAACAATTAAGTGATGTTTTATTTAAAACTTTGCATATTCCATATCCTAAAAAAATAAAAGGAGAAAATTATTCAACAAGTAAAGAAATTTTAGATAAATTAAAAGATAAATATGAAATAGTGGCTTTAATATTAGAGTATCGAGTAATTTCTAAAATGAAATCTAATTATATTGTAGGTTTAATTAATGAAATACAAGCTGATCAAAAAATTCATACTATTTATAATCAAACTTTAACAAGAACGGGAAGACTTTCTAGTGAAAGACCTAATTTACAAAATATTCCTATTCGGGATGAACTTGGAAGATTAATTCGCAAAGCTTTTATCCCAAGTAGTGGTTATAAAATAGCCTCTTTTGATTATTCGCAAATTGAGCTTCGCGTTTTTGCCCATATGTCGGGTGCTCTTAATATGATTAATGCTTTTAAACAAGGTATTGATATTCACACGAAAACCGCTAGTGAAATTTTTAATGTTCCTTTGGATAAAGTTACTAAGGATATGCGAAGAAAAGCTAAAGCTGTTAATTTTGGAATCATTTATGGAATTTCTAGTTTTGGGTTATCAACGGATTTAGGTATTAATATTGATGAAGCTAAACATTTTATTAATTCTTATTTAGAAACTTTTCCAGGTATTAAAAATTATATGAACTCTTTAATATATGATGCTTATAAGAATGGTTATGTAAAAACTTTAATGAATAGAAAAAGAATTATTGAAGAGATTAATAACAAAAATTATATGATTAGGCAAAGTGGTGAAAGAATGGCTTTAAATACGCCAATTCAAGGTAGTGCTGCTGATATTTTAAAGAAAGCTATGATTGAAATAGATAGAGAAATGACCCGTCTTAATTTACAAAGTAAAATGTTAGTTCAAGTTCATGATGAATTAGTCTTTGAAGTGAAAGAAGAAGAAATAGACATCCTAAAAGATTTAGTTATAAAAATAATGACTTCGACTTATAAATTAGATGTTCCACTTGAAGTTGATTATGAAATAGGTGATAATTGGTATGATGCCAAATAGAAAGGAGAATATATGAATAATTCAGAAATATTAAAAAAAATAGAGTTAGTAAGGGAGGTAAGAAGAGATCTTGGTGGTTTTAGATTTTTAACTAATGAAGAAAAAGCGATGACTTTAAAAGCTTTAAATGATTATGAGTTTACCCTAGAACAAGATATTACTAGAAATTTAAATACTAAGAAAGAATTAGATGCTGAGGGAATACCTAATGATATTGAAGTTGTTGAGGTTCCACTTGATACCAATCGTCCTTTATATAAAGAGTTCAGTGAAGCTGGTTCTTATGAAGAATTGAATGCTAATATTATTCGCTTAGTTGATGCTCTTTTTAAAGCTCCTTCTTTTGATTTAGAAGATAGTAAGAAAAAAGTTTTATTAGAAGCTTTAAAAGAATATGTAAAATATTTACAAAATCTAAAATTAAAACAAGAGAATAATCGCAATAATTATCCAGAACTATATCAAATAGAAGAGATAAATCCAAGTCCCGAAGTAATAGCTTCAAGACCTCAAACTCCTAAGTTATCTCAACCAGAAAGATTTAGTGAACTTTATAATAAGATAAGAAGTGAAAGTGATAATAAAACTAAGTAATTAATTACATAAAATGACTAAAAATTATGGTTGAATAATTGAGATGTTTGTAGTAAAATAAAAGAGTAAATTAGAAGGGTAGTTGATGAATATGTTAAATAATTCAAGAAATAAAGTTAACTCTATGTCAACCATGGGGGGGGTCTAAACCGCCTAAGTTTTTCTAATTTTCTAAGAAATAGTAATAATGTTAAACACTTAAAACTAGTACGCGAGTACTAGGTTTTAGGTGTTTTTTTTCATTTTAAAGAAGGGAAAGTAATATGAAAGATAGAAAGAAAGTAATAAGTATTAGTTTAATAATAATTTTAATATTAGTAGTAACACTAGGAATAAGTTATAGCATTTTTAATTTTCTAGGAATTGGTTCAGGAAATCAAGTAGCTATAACTGGAGATATTTATATGCATTATAATGGATCAGACACAATTACTTTAAATAATATGGTACCGATGTCAGAAAGCGAAGCGTTAGCAAGAACTGATAATGTTTTTAATTTTACAATAACTGGCAAAAATACTAGTAATAAAGATATTTATTATGGTATTTACTTAGAAGAAGGAGCTGAACAAACTGGAAAAACAAGAATAAAGCCAAGTGATGTAATGGTTTATTTAGAAAGTGATGGCGATAAGTTAGTAAACTCACTTCGTTATCAAGATTTTACTAATCATATTTATGTTGATATGATTCCAGCTAATACAACTAATGAAATAAGTAAAAATTATAGTTTAAGAGTATGGCTAAGAGAAGGAATAATTGTTAGTGATACTGAGGAAAGTGCTAGTTATACAACTGAAGAGTGGGCAAATGCCTATTTAAGTTTAAAAGTAAGAGTTGATGGCAATTTAGAAAGTATGAATATGCCTCTTATGGTTGAAAATAATGAAACCTTTGTTGAGAATAATAAAGCTTATTTAATAGTTAATCTTAAAAACTATGAAAATCCTAATGAAAAAAATGAAATATTAACTGAAAATGATGAAATGAAGTTAGAAATAAGTGGAACAAACTCTGATGTTGTATTTTCTTATAAAGATAGTTTAGGTAATGAAGTAACCGAAACAAGTGAGACGTTAACATTAAATTATTCCTTAAATAAAAAAACGAGTGTTGAAGTCCAAGTTTATGTTATACCGAAAAATGATGCTAATAGTAATACAGATGTAACAGTTAAATTAACCAAAAATGATACAGAAACTTATCAAATAATTAAAAATATGGACATTATGGGCAATAACTATTGTTTAAACAATGGCTTTAATAAATTAGGAGATTGTATTTTAGTATCGGACCATCAAACTGATAATATAGAAACAGCGAAGACCCAAATAGCTGATAAGGGAGAACCAAATTTAAATGATACAGCTCCAAGTTATACATATTTAGAAGAAACAACAACAAATGTTAGTAATGCTTATACAGCCCCAAGTGGTTATAAATGTTACTTTGGAACGGGCTTTGAATTTAATGCCACCAACGGAACATTTAGATTAACCGGTGATATTATAACCGATACAATAAGTGATACTTATTTAAATTACTATACTTGTGGTGGAACAAATAGAGGAAATAGTGGTTGCTCGACAATTTATAAAATCTTAGAAACTGATGAAAGTTTACAAAAAATAACCCTAGCAGATGTTATAACATATAAAATAGCAAGTACTATCAGAAGTGAAGTGGGATTATATGCCGTCGAAGACGATTATGGAACTTCTTATATTTACCGAGGCGATGTTTTAAATAATAATGTTTATTTTGCGGGTTTTTACTGGAAGATAATTCGTATGAATGGCGATGGTTCAATCCGTATGATTTATAGCGGAACCACCCCAGATGCCATCGGAAGTGCAACTAGTATTAATAATACAACTTATCAATATAATAGCCATTATCCTGATCCAACTTATGTTGGTTATATGTATGGCAAGGAATTTTCCCTTCATACAAGCAATGAAACTAATTATGCAAGTATAGAACCTTTAACTAAATATTATTTTGGTTCTAATTACGAATTTGATGAGGCGACCGAGACGTTTAAAATAACGGGTTCTATTACCAGTGGAACATTTAGTGAAATGCAGGATAAGTTTGGCGATTATCCTTATACATGCAATAATATGAATAGTACTGATTCTTGCCAAGTAATTATAAAAGTCAATAGTTATGTAAACGAATCCGAAGTTATAGCACAGTATATTTCTTATTCTTCCAATAGTTATGAAAGCACGATTACTAATGAGTTTGATAGTGATGCAAAGGTTGCATTAGATGCATGGTATCAGACTAACTTTGTAGATAAGAGTGATAGTCAAGGTAATTTACTAACCAATTATATCGTTGATGGAACTTTTTGTAATGATAGAACATTTGCAAGTGATAATACTGGTGATGGTTATAGTTTAGTACCAACAACTTTATATTCAGCTTATAAAAGATTGGATTCGGATACTAATAAAACGGCGACTTTAAAATGCAGTCAAGATGTTGATAAATTTTCAACGACACCGAGCCGCGGGAATGGCGATTTAACCTATCCAATAGCTTTAATAACAGCTGATGAAGTAGCTTTATCTGGTGGACGAGAAGGTTTAAAAAATGAAGAATATTATTTGCAAGCAAATGGTTATTATTATACAATGACACCTCATGATTTTCGAACTAGAAATGCTCGTGCCTATGTGTATTCCATTTATCCAACAGGTGAGTTAGGTGCTGGATTGTACATTACAGCCGCTTATTTGCTAAGACCAGTTATCAATCTTCGATCTGATGTCCTAATTTCCCAAGGAGATGGTACTATAGAAAATCCATTTATATTAGATTTAGCTTAAATAATTGTATCTAGTATTAACTAGGTACTTTTTTCTATTTTTTTCTTTAAAAATAGACAATATTAAGATATAATATGATAAAATTTATTTGTTTGGAAGTGAGTTATGAAGATTAAATATAATTTATTAAAGAAAGAAAAAAATAGTGAAGCACGTCTTGGAACTATTGAAACTAATTATGGAACATATGAAACCCCTATGTTTATGCCAGTAGGAACGCGGGCTACTGTAAAAGGTTTATCGCCAGAAGAGTTATATAATATTAACGCAGGTATCATTCTTGCTAATACTTATCATTTGTGGCTTCGTCCAGGCGAAGATTTAATATTTAAGGCCGGAGGACTTCATAAGTTTATGAACTATCAGGGACCAATTTTAACGGATAGTGGGGGATTTCAAGTTTTTTCTTTGGCCAGAAAAAAAGATATTAGTGAAGAAGGGGTTAAATTTAAAAGTCATATCGATGGAACCAAATTATTTTTAACACCGGAAAAGTCAATTGAAATTCAAAACAAATTAGATAGTGATATTGCTATGTCCTTTGATGAATGTATTCCTTATCCAGCTGATTATGATTATGTTAAATCATCAGTTCTTAGAACTTTAAGATGGGCTAAACGAGGAAAAGCTGTTTTTAATAATTCCAATCAGTCTTTATTTGGAATTGTTCAAGGTGGCGAATATGAAGATTTACGAAAGTATTGTGCGGAAGAATTAGTAAAAATGGATTTTGATGGTTATTCAGTTGGGGGAACCAGTGTTGGAGAAGATAAAGAAACGATGTATAAAATGGTTTCTTATTCGACAAAATATTTACCAGAAAATAAAGTGCGTTATTTAATGGGAGTTGGAGATCCCATTGATATTATTGAAGGAGTTATTCGCGGAATTGATATTTTTGATTGTGTCTTACCAACAAGAATTGCAAGACATGCTAATGCTTTTACAAAATATGGGAAAATTAATTTAAAAAATGCTAAATATAAAGAGGATTTTACACCCCTTGAAGAAACTTGTGATTGTTATGCCTGTAAAAACTTTACCAAAGCTTATATTAGACATTTAGTAACGCTTGATGAAATGTTAGGTTCACGTCTTTTATCAATTCATAATTTACGATTTTTAGTAAGATTAACGGAAGATTTACGTGAATGTATTAAAAATGATAATATTTTTGAATATAAACAAGAATTTATTAAAAATTATTATGGAAATAAAGATTATTTACAAAAGAAAACGAAAGGACAAGATGAGTAGTGCAAATTATTAAAGAATTAAATGAAGATAATTTAAAAATAATTAAAAAAGTAATTTTCAAGGATGATTTAGTAATTTTTCCAACGGAAACAGTTTATGGAATTGGTGCTAATGCCTTATCAGAGAAGGCTGTTGAAAGAATTTTTGCTGTTAAGGAAAGAGCTCGTAATAATCCTCTAATTGTGCATTTAAAAGATAAAGCGGAAATTGAAAAATATGCTTTTATTCAAAATGAAGTTGAGAAAAAATTAATTGAAGCTTTCATGCCAGGACCCTTTACTTTAATTTTAAAAAAGAAAGATATTATTCCCGATGTAACTACCGCTTCCTTAGATTCCGTTGGCATACGTATTCCAATCAATGAAATAGCTCATAAGTTTTTAGAATATGTTGACTGTCCTATTGCTGCTCCAAGTGCGAATATTTCTACTCGTCCAAGCGGAACCAATTTAGATGATATAAAAGAGGAATTTACAGGATTAGTAGATTTAGCAATTGATGGTGGAAGTTCCCAAATTGGCCTTGAATCAACGGTTGTGAAAGTTATTGATAATGTTCCAGTTATTTTAAGACCAGGTTTTATAACCAAAGAAGATATTGAAATGATTACTTCTAAATGTCTTGTCTCAGAACATGTTTTAAAACAAATAGATAGTCAGATGAAAGTTGAAAGTCCAGGTATGCTTTATCGTCACTATGCTCCTAAAACAAAATGTTTACTTGTTTATAGTGATAATTTAGATACTTTAAAAGAATTAGTTACAGAAAATATTTTTTCTAAAACAATTGTTTTAGGTAGTTCAAAATTAAAAGATATTCCTTGTTTTAAATACATATTCTATGGCAATACCAAAGAAGAAATATCGCATAACATATTTTCTTTACTTCGAAAATGTGATACTTACAATGCCGATCTTATAATTATAGAAGGAGTAAAAAAAGAAGGTCTAGGTTTAGCTATTATGAATAGACTTATTAGAACTTCTAATTTTAATTACATAGAAAAATGAAAATAGTAAAATATATTAAAATAAGTAATGATAAATATAAAATAATTCTTGAAAACAAAGAAACAATTACTTTATATGAAGATGTAATTTTAAAATATGAACTATTATTAAAAAAAGAAATTACTAACATAGAAGAAATTTTTAAATACAATCAAAAATATGCGTTATATGAGAAATGTTTAAGTTATATTAATAAAAAAATTAGATCCGAACAAGAAATAAGGACACATTTAAAAAAATATACTACTAATTACGATGACATTGAAGATATTATTTTAAAATTAAAAGAAAATAATTTTTTAAATAGTTCTTT
Source organism: uncultured Bacilli bacterium (assembly GCA_944350445.1). GTDB lineage: Bacteria > Bacillota_I > Bacilli_A > RF39 > UBA660 > RUG591. The sequence continues at coordinate 47,746 of CALVOW010000007.1, forward strand.
ATATATTAAAAGTTATATTCATGATAAAATTTATTTAAGTTTTGATGGACCTTTAAAAATAAAAAATGATCTACTTAATTTAGGATTTTTCGAAGATGATATTTTGTTAGAACTTGAAATCTTTGATGATAATTTAATTAAGGATCGAATAACTAAATATATTAATAAACAGTTAAAAGTAAATAAAAAAAGTATTTATGTTTTTAAAAATAAAATGTTGCTTAACTTAATTAATCTTGGTTATTTAAGAGAAGATATTATAAAATATTTAAATAATATTAATTTTAATGATAATGACTTAAAAGAAAAAGAATATGAAAAATTAAAAAAGAAGTATTCGAAAAAGTATAAAGGTTTGGAATTAGAACAAATAATTAAAAGAAAATTGTATGAGAAAGGTTTTCAATAGTAATAAATTAATTAGTGTCAAATTGTGTCAATTTTTTAGAGTTTAAAATAGGTGAATTTATTATTTTTTTCTTGGAAAACAATTTTTTTCTTATAATAATTTTTAAGATTTAAAAAGAAAATGGTTTTAATTTTTATAATTTAAGCCATTTTTTTAATTTTGACTTACTAAACTTTCTTTGTTATAGTAAAACTGTTCTTTGAAATTATCAAAGAACCTGTAATATTAAAACTATATTTTAAAGAATTTCATTTTTAACTTTTTATCTAATACTTATTATTCAATCCGCCTCTTATCTACACTTTATTTAATATAGTTTTAATATTTTTTTGAAAATTACCTAAATTATGTAAAATTATTTTAATTTTCTTTGTTTTTTTGTTACAATATCATCAGGTGACGTTATGAGTAAAATTAAAGTAATGGATGAAGCTTTAGCCAATAAAATAGCAGCTGGGGAAGTTGTTGAAAAAACAATGAACGTTGTTAAAGAATTAGTTGAAAATTCAATTGATGCTAAGGCTTCTATTATAAAAATTGAATTAATTGATAGTGGTGTTCGGGAAATTAAAGTAATTGACGATGGTATAGGCATGGATAGAGATGATGCTATTCTAGCTTTTTCAAGACACGCCACGAGTAAATTAAAAACCTTAGATGATTTATTTAATATCAATTCTTTAGGCTTTCGTGGGGAGGCTTTACCATCAATTGCTAGTGTTTCTAATGTTTATTTAAAAACAAGTGATGGTATTACAGGAACAGAGCTTACTATTGAAGGGGGAAAAATTAAAGAAGTATTATCAGCTGATTTAAAAAAGGGAACAACTATTACGGTTACGAATTTATTTTATAATACGCCAGTTCGTTTGAAATATTTAAAAAGTTTATATACAGAGCTTGCGAATATTACTGATTATGTTAATAAAATGGCTCTTAGTTATCCAAATAGAAAATTTATTTTAAAAAATAATGATAAAGAACTTTTAAATACGAGTGGTAATGGTGATTTATTAAAAACCATTTTAAACATTTATGGAGTAGTGGTTGCTAGTAAAATGTTAAAAATCGCTGGTGAAAATAATGATTATAAAATAAGTGGTTATATTTCTTATCCGGAATTAACAAAAAGTAATCGTAGCAGTATAACTTTATTAATTAATAATCGAGTTGTTAAAAATTATGAAGTTGTCAAAGCCATTTTAGAAAGTTTTCATACTTATATTCCTAAAGATAGATATCCTTATGCTGTTTTAAATATTGAAGTAGATCCATTTTTAGTTGATGTTAATGTTCATCCAACGAAGATGGAAGTAAAATTTTCGAAAGTTGATTCGCTTTTAAATTTAATTTATGAAACTATTAGTAATAAATTAAGTGCTAAGACTTTAATTCCTAAAGCAATTCAAGATAATGTTGAAGATAATTATTATAAAGACTTAGAAAGTAAAGATTTGGAGGTAAATGATAATTTATATGACTATCAAAATGCTGAGGAAAGCAAGCAAGAAAAGACTAAGAAGAACTTAACAGAAATAACTTTTGATTTTTCTAATTCTGCTTCAAATACTAAGGATAATGGTCACCAAGAAGTAGAAGAAGATGCAAGAATTAAAAATATGTATCCAATTGGGATAGTTCATGGGACCTATATTATTTGTGAAAATGAACTAGGAATGTTTATAATTGATCAACATGCAGCCGCTGAAAGGATTAACTATGAAAAATATTATCATGCTTTAAGTACACATTCTAAGAATACAATTGATGTTTTAATTCCTTATAAAATAGAACTTCCAAGTCATGAATATTTAATTTTAGAACAAAATTTTCACATTTTAGATAACTTAGGTTTTAAATATGAAGAATTTGGAAATAACACAATTATTATTCGATCACACCCAACATGGTTACCAAAATATGCTCCCCTTGAAGCTATTAAAAAAATAATTGATATAATTATTAAAGAAGAAGATTTTGATGAAGAAAAATTTAATGAAAAAGTAGCAATTACCTTAGCTTGTAAAATGAGTATTAAAGCCGGTGATGTTATAACGTTACCGGATATGACTTATTTAATAAATCAATTAAAGAAAACGAAAAATCCATTTACTTGTCCGCATGGACGACCAACTATTATTACTTATACCAAGTATGATTTAGAAAAATTATTTAAAAGAGCAATGTAAGGAGGGTTTTATGAAACAAGAAATAAAATTACTACAAGAAAAATTAAATAGTATCATTGAATATGGTTATTTTTTAGAACCTGCTGATGGAATAAAAAGAGAATTTATTACTTTAAGTGAATTAGAAAAGGAAATTATTAAAACCAAAGAAATTCGGGAATTTTTATTAAAAATATTTCAAACTGATTTAAATTCGGAAATTACCAAACGAAAAATTAAAAATTTAAGTGTAAGTTTTCCAAATGAAGAAGTTATTAAAAATGGAAAAGTGCATTTAAATATTGCAACACCTTATGATTATGCCCACTTTTTTTATACGAAGACGAGCATTGCTTCTCCTTATAAGGAAAAAAGTAAAATCCAAGAAAAAGACTCTATTTTTTTTCCTTATGTAAGAGGGCTTTTAGAAGTAAGTGGGAACGATGAAACAAAAAATATTATTTTAAATAGTTTTTATGATTATTTTCCAATTGATTTAGAAAATCATTTAGGAAAAATACTAGTAAATGGTAATGGTATTAATTTTTCCATTGATTGGTTTTCGCGTTTAAATTTAACTGAAGAAGAAAAATTGCAACTTTTAGCTTGTTTTTATAATAAGTATCAAGAAGTTATTGAACGTATTTTTGTTCCTATAGAAGATGCAAAAACTTATATGACACAAGCTAATAGAAGAGATGTTTTAAAAGTTTATAAAAGAGGTATTCGTGAATAAAATAGTAGTTATAATTGGTCCAACGGGAGTTGGGAAAACAAAACTTAGTATTAGTTTAGCAAAATACTTAGATGCAGTTGTTATCAATGCTGATAGTATGCAAGTTTATCGTGATTTAAATATTGGAACCGCAAAAATTAAAGAAAGTGAAAAAGAAGGTATCAAGCATTATTTATTTGATATATGTGATATTGAAGAAGAATATAACATTTATAAATATCAAAAAGATGGACGAAAGTTACTAGATAAATTTCAAAAAGAAGGAAAAAATGTTGTTTTAGTTGGGGGAAGTGGTTTATATATTAAAAGCTTATTATATGACTATAAGTTTCAAGATGAAGAATATAAAGAAGCATATGAAAATTTAACAAATCAAGAATTATTAGAAGAAATTAAAAAACATCATGAAACAGATATTCATGTTAATAATCGCAAACGCTTAATTAGAGAATTAAATAAAATTAAAAATAATAATCAAATAACAAGTGATATTCATAAAAAACTATATGATTTTCTTTTAATTGGTTTAACATGTGATCGTGAAAAATTATATAAAATTGTTGATAAAAGGGTTGATTTAATGATCGAAGACGGTTTAATTGAAGAAGTTAAAGCTTTATATGAAAAAGGTATTAATAGTAAAGCTATTAATACCGGAATTGGTTATAAAGAGTTATATTCCTATTTTAAAGGTGATATTAGTCTCGAAGAAGCAGTCAAATTAATTAAAAAAAATACGAGACATTTTATTAAAAGACAATATACTTTCTTTAAACATCAAATGGATGTTACATGGTTAAATGTTGATTTTTCAAATTTTGAACATACGATCAACGAGGCTATAAAAATAGTAGATAGTTATTGAAATTAGAAAAAATAGAAAGTTGTAATTAAGAAATTGATTACAATTTTTTCTTCACAAAAATTTCACAAAAAAAATTAGCACTCTCTGTTGACAAGTGCTATTTTTAGTGCTATGATTAATTTGTTAAATGAATTTAACACCAAGGAGGAAAAATGAAAAAGAAAGAATTTAAAGCTGAATCGAAGAAACTTTTAGATATGATGATTAATTCCATTTATACAAATAAAGAAATTTTCTTACGGGAATTAATATCTAATAGTAGTGATGCTTTGGATAAATTATATTATTTATCTTTAACAGATACTTCTTTAAAAGTTAATAAAGATTCATTAGAAATAAAAATTGAAATTGATAAAGAAAAACGTACCATTAAAATTATTGATAATGGTGTTGGTATGACTCGTGATGAGCTTGAAACGAATTTAGGAACAATTGCCAAAAGTGGCTCTGAACTATTTAAAGAACAAAATGATAAACAAAAAGATATGGAGATTATTGGGCAATTTGGTGTTGGCTTCTATTCAAGTTTTATGGTTGCCAAGGAGGTTGAAGTATTAAGTCGAAGCATCTATGAAAGTGATGCTAATTTATGGAAAAGTAGTGGAGAAGATGGATACACGATTGAGTCTTCGAAAAAAGATACCAATGGAACCATTATTACCCTTTATTTAAAGGATAATACTGATGATAATAATTATGATGAATTCTTAGAAACTTACACAATTAAGCGTATTGTTAGTAAATATTCTGATTATATAAAATATCCAATCAAAATGGAAGTTGAACATGAAGAAGAGGATAAAGATAAGAAAAAGAAAACAGTTAAAAAGGAAGAAACTTTAAATAGTATGATTCCTATTTGGAAAAAGAAAAAAAGTGAAGTTAAAGAAGAAGATTACAATAATTTTTATACTGATAAGTTTTATGACTATGAAAAGCCACTTCGTATTATTAAAAGCGAAGTAGAAGGACTTACTAGTTATCAAGCACTTTTATTTATTCCATCACATGCTCCTTATAATTATTACACTAAGGAATATGAAAAAGGTTTAATGTTATATTCTAAGGGAGTAATGATTATGGATAAATGTGCGGATTTACTTCCTGATTATTTTAGTTTTGTTAAAGGTATTGTTGATTCTCTTGATATTTCTTTAAATATTTCTAGGGAAACAATGCAAGAAGATCGCCAAGTTAAATTAATTGCTAGAAATTTAGAAACAAAAATTAAAAAAGAACTTGAAACAATGCTAAAAGATGATCGTGATAATTATGTTAAGTTTTACGAAGCTTTTGGAGAACAACTAAAATATGGAATTTATTCTAGTTATGGTATGAATAAAGAATTACTTCAAGATTTACTTTTATTCTATTCATCTAAAGAAGATAAATTAATTACTTTATCGGAATATGTAAGTAGAATGGAAGGAGACACAATCTACTATGCTTCTGGAGAATCAATTGATAAGATCAAAATGATGCCTCAAGTAGAAGAAGTAATAGCTAAAGATAAAGAAATTTTCCTTTTAACTAATTATTTAGATGAGTTTGTAATTAAAACAATTGGTGAATATCAAGGTAAAAAGTTCATGAATGTAAGTGATACTAACTTTGATTTATCTAGTGATGAAGAAAAAGAAAATTTGAAAAAAATTAATGAAGAAAATAAAGATTTACTAGCTTTAATGAAAACGGTAATTGATACTAATGTCAAAGACATCAGATTTACCAATCGTTTAAAAAATCATCCAGTTTGTTTAATCACTGATGGTGAAGTCTCTTTGGAGATGGAAAAAGTTTTAAATCAAATGCCAAATGGCGAGAAAATTTCGGCTAGTAAAATTATGGAAATTAATGAAGCCCATCCAATTAGTAAAAAGTTACAAGAATTATATAAAAATAATGATAAAGAAACTCTTGAAAAATATACGAAAATTTTATATCAAGAGGCTCGTTTAATTGAAGGACTTTCAGTTGAAAATCCTAGTGAAGTTGCTAATTTAATTTGTGAAATATTGAGTAAATAAAAAATAATTGTTTAAAATATAAATGGTAATATTTATAAAAAAGGAGAGTGATAATATGTTACCAAGAAGATTATTTTATGATACTTTATTCGATGATGATATGATGAAAGGAATGGATGCAGATGTTTATCTAAAAGATGGAGTTTACCATATCGAAGTAGATATTCCAGGCTTTAATAAAGAGGATATTAAAATTGAAACTCATAAGGGAACTGTTACAATTAAAGCTGAAAAAGAATATAAAGAAGATGATGAAAATAAGAAATATATTCGTCATGAAAGAAGATATAATACCTTAGAAAGATCTTTCTATTTTGGCGATATTGAAGAAGATTTAATTAAAGCTGAATTTACTAATGGTACCTTACATTTGACAATTCCTCAAAAAGCTGAGGAAGCTAAAAAACAAATAACAATTGATTAATAAAAAGGAGAGCGATAATATGTTACCAAGAAAATTATTTTGTGATAGTTTATTTGATGAGGATATAACAAGAGGAATGGATTCCGATATTTATTTAAAAGATGGAGTTTACCATATTGAAATGGATATTCCAGGCTTTAATAAAGAGGATATTAAAATTGAAATGCATAAAGGAACGCTTACAATTAAAGCTGAAAAAGAATACAAAGAAGATGATGAAAATAAGAAATATATTCGTCATGAAAGAAAATATAATTCCTTAGAACGATCTTTCTATTTTGGTGATGTTGAAGAAGATAATATTAAAGCTGAATTTACCAATGGTACTCTTCATTTAACAATTCCTCAAAAACCAGAAGAAGTTAAAAAACAAATAACAATTGATTAATAATAATATTTAAATAATTATTGAATTAAGAAGTGATAATATTACTTCTTTTTTATATATTGAATTATATTTTTAATTTTAAAAAATTTTTACCTTCAATTAATTTTAAAAAAATAAACCGTTTATATTATATTGAGAAGTATTTCTCTTTTTTTATGAACTATTTATTTTTTAAGGAGGTAAAATGAAACAAAATTTATTAACGAAAAAAAGAAAGTTAGAAAAGGGAGATATTATTCCCTTATACTATGATGAAGCCTTTAAAATAATGTTTGCTAATCCTAATCACTTAGAAATTCTAACTTTATTATTATCAAGGATTTTAAAGGTTGAATACAAAGATATTGTTGGTAAAGTTAGTCTTGCTCCTTTAAGTATCCCAAAGCATACTTTGGGTGAGAAAAAAACCGAACGAGATGTAGTTGTCTCTATTAATACGACTAATTCGAAAAAAATTATTTTAGAAGTTAATGTTAAGAAAAAGTTTTATCAAAGTATTATGGATAGAAATATTTTCTATATGCAAGAAGTTGCAACTAGTGGTTTTGAAGAAGGAGCTGATTTTGAAAATTTAGATATAACTTTCTTAGTTAACTTTAATACTTTTTATGTTGATAAAATAAATAAAAAAGTCTT
>CALVOW010000008.1 GCA_944350445.1 uncultured Bacilli bacterium
CCAATAAATCCGGATAACGCTTGCTCCCTACGTATTACCGCGGCTGCTGGCACGTAGTTAGCCGGAGCTTTCTTGAAGGGTACCGTCAAATTAATATCATTTCCTATATTAACTGTTCTTCCCCAACAACAGAATTTTACAATCCAGAGGACCGTCATCATTCACGCGGCATTGCTCGTTCAGGGTTTCCCCCATTGACGAATATTCCTAACTGCTGTCTCCCGTAGGAGTTTGGGCCGTGTCTCAGTCCCAATGTGGCCGATCAACCTCTCAGTTCGGCTACGCATCGTCGCCTTGGTAGGCCTTTACCCCACCAACTAGCTAATGCGCCGCAGGCTCATCTTCAAGTGAAGCTTTAAAGGCTCCTTTTAATATATAACAACGTATCGTTATACATATCATCCGGTATTAGCAATCGTTTCCAATTGTTATCCCAGTCTCGAAGGCAGATTACCCACGTGTTACTCACCCTTGCGCCACTAAGTGAAAATCCTCATCTACTTCGTGCAAGCACTCCATTTCAAAGGGTCACTTCGTACGACTTGCATGTCTTAGGCATGCCGCCAGCGTTCATCCTGAGCCAGGATCAAACTCTCAAAAAATTTATTTTTTAATTTTAAAATCAGTTTTATTTCCTAGCTTAAAATTGACGTTTTGCTCAGTTTTCAAAGATCATTTCTCTGCACATCCAAAGTGCATAAGTAATATACCAAATTATCAAATTTAAGTCAACACTTTTTTCGATTTTTTTTAACTTTTTTTGATAATGGTTTTTTTAGTTGCTTTCATTTGAACAACAGTTCTAATGTTATCACAAAGTTATATCTTAGTCAACACTTTTTTTAGTTTTTTTTAAACTTTATTTTACATTATTTTTCTATTAGTTTCTTCTTTCAAGCAACGTTTTTTAATATAACAAAGTTTAAATACTTTGTCAACAACTTTTTTGGATTTTTCTAAACTTTTAAAAAAGAATATTCCAAATACCAACAAGTTGTGAATTAAATATAACAAACTACAAATTTTAAATCAATAAATTTTACATTTGTTTACAATTATTATTAAAAATAGAAGAAATCAAAAATACGTATATATTTTAATATTTATACTTTCTAAAAAACAAATCTCTATATTATATTCAAAAAAAGAAAAAAATTACCATTTAATTAGTAATTTTCCCTTTTATTTTATTATATATATTATAATAGTATTCTATTGTTTTTTTATCAAAAGGAATTGCCTTTTTTCTAACTAACTCAATTAAATCACTAAGATCATTTTTTAAAATAGAATCAATTATCTGTGGGTAATTCATTTTATTTTTATGATATTTATATTCACCCCGATCTAAAACTTTAAACGCACCATCTGGAAACACTCGTAAATCTAAATCGTAATCAATATATTTAATAGCCCCATCTTCTAATAAAAAAGGAGAAGCCATATTACAATAGTAATAGATACCATCTTGTTTTAATTGACCTATTACATTATACCATTTATTTTTATAAAAAAACATGATTGCTGGTTCTTTGGTCCGCCAACTTCTGCCGTCAGATTCAAAAACCTTTGTCCTATCGTTACCGAATACTAAATATTCACCACAGTCATCTAATAAAACTGCTTCATCCCATGCTCGGTGAATATTACCATTATGTTTATAACTATGTATAATAAACCTTTCTTGTTTCTCATATTCGTACATAACACATCTCCTAATTCATTATACAATATTTTAATCGATAAAACAAGGAAAGGAATGCCAACTTTTTCAAGACATCGTTTTTATATATTATATAAATTATTTTTCTAATAAAAAATTAGTCCAATTAAATAATTGAAACTAATTCTTATTTATGGTTTAAATTAATAGTTTTGGTTGTTTGAATAACTTCCACTAATATGGTTTAATCCATTTTGTACTAATCTCTTAGTAATTTCTCCACCTACAGATCCATTAGCACGAGATGTTGTATCTGGTCCTAAGTTAACACCAAATTCACTAGCTATTTCATATTTCATTTTATCGATAGCTTGTTTAGCTCCTGGAACTCTCATTTTTAAAGAGTCTTTATTTGAACTTGTGTTCATTGTTTCACCTCCACACTAATAGAATGTGAAGTTTCCCTCTTTTTATACAAAATATAGTTTGGTAATTTTTTCCTTTAAATTTAAACTTTTATAATATATCTTCGTATTTATTTTCGACTTCTTCATTTATAGTTATAACTTTTAAATTAGCAAGAATTTCCTCAATTAAATTTTCATAAGCAAATTTACTTTCTAATTCTTCACAGTGTTTTAAATTAGGATTAATAATTGGATGACGTGGTACAAAAACCGTACAACAATCTTCATAAGGTAAAATACTAATATCATAAGTACCAATTTTTTTACTAATATCAATAATTTCCAATTTATCAAAGCAAGCAACTGGTCTAATAATTGGCATATTTGTTACATTATTAATAACACGCATACTTGTTAAAGTTTGGCTCGCAACTTGGCCAATAGATTCACCATTAACAATTACTAAACTTTTAAAACGTAAGGTAAGTTTTTCCATAATACGATACATCATTCTGCGCATAATAGTAATAGAGTAATTCCCATCAACATTTTTATAAATTGCCTCTTGAAGTTTGGTAAAAGGAACAATAATAAGCCGCATCTTTCCACCATAAATAGCTAATTTTTTAGCTAAACGGATTACTTTTTCACGAGCTTCCAAAGAAGTATGAGGAATTGCTTCAAAATATACTAAATCTAACTTAATTCCTCGCTTAATTGCTAAATATCCAGCTACTGGTGAATCAATTCCCCCAGATAACATTAACATTCCTTTACCAAGCGTTCCAACTGGATAACCTCCTAAACCTTTATATTCATTTAAGTAAACGTATGAATAATCTTTTCTAATCTCTATATGAATTAAATTTTTAGGTTTATGAACGTCTACTTTTAAATTAGGAAAATTTTCTAAAATATAACCACCAAAAACATGATTACATTTAAGAGAATCAATTGGAAAATTTTTATCACTTCGCTTTGTTTCGACTTTAAAAGTTGATAAATCTTCTAAATCTATATTAGAACTTAACACTTCTTTAATAGTATTTTTAATACTTGAAATATCACTATTGGTTTTATAAGCTATTAAAAACGAATGAATACCAAAAATCTCGCCTATTTTTTTTAAAATTATATCTAAATCTTCACTATTAAACTCAATGTACATTCTTGACATATCTTTAAAAATATTAACATCAAAATCTTTTAATTTTTTTAAAATGTTAAAATATAAAGTCTTAATAAATAATTTACGATTCCCTTTTTTAGTCGTTAATTCTCCATATTTAATTAATATAACACGATCCATTATTATTATTCCCCCTTTAAAAAAGATAATTCTTTAATTTTTTCTTTAAAAACTTTTAAAAAATAAGTAATTTCCTCGTCGGTTGTTAAATAAGATAAACTAATTCTTAAACTACTTTTGGCATATTCTAAATTTTTCGTTACTTCATAAACACTTAAAGAAAAATCTTTCGAATTAGAACACGCCGTTTTCGTTGAAATATAAATTTCTGATTCCGACATTGCTCGTAACATAGTCTCGGGTTTTATTCCATCGATACTAATATTTAAAATATGGGGAATACAGTTTAAATTACTATTTATATGAATATTTTTCATTGTTTCCAATTCTTTTTTTATTCTTTCATTTAATTTTAAGACATGTTGATATTTTTCTTCTAAATCATTTAAGGCTAATTTTAAAGCTTTAGCAAAAGAGGCATATAGAGCAACACAAGGTGTTCCACTTCGATAAAGACTTTGACTTTTTCCCCCATGAATAAGAGGCGTTAATTCAATATGCTTCTTTTTTATTAAGCAACCAACTCCCTTTAAACCATATATTTTATGCGCTGATAAAGAATATAAATCAATGTTTTCTAAATTAACCTTAATTTTTCCAACTGCTTGTGTCCCATCAACATGAAAAATTATAGTCGGATAGTTTTTTAAAATTTCTCCTATTTTATTTACATCTTGCAACGTACCAACTTCACTATTTACATGACTTATACTAACTAAAATGGTTGTTTTTTTAATCTTTCTTTTTAAATCATCAAGATCAACTAAACCATTCTCTAAAATATTAAGATATTCAACTTCTATACCAAATTCTTTTAAATATTCAACCGTTTCCAAAACACTAGAATGTTCTAATTTCGTTGTTAAAATATGCTTCCCACGATTTTTATATTTTAAAATAGTTCCAATAATTGCTAGGTTATTAGCTTCACTTGCCCCACTTGTAAAAATAACTTCTTCTTTCTTAACATTTAACAAATTAGCAATTTGCAAAGAACTAGCTTCCATTAAATCAAAAGATTTTCTTCCTAACTCATGAAGTGAATTAGCATTACCAGGATAAGTAGTAACTACTTTATTAAAACTTTTTAAAACTTCCAAATTAACAGGAGTAGTAGCACTATAATCTAAATAAACCATAAAACACCTCTTTTTTTCTTTATAATATTAACAAATTATTTAAAGTTTAGCAAGATTTAAAGCATTAAAACTAAAAGAAAAAGATGACCTTTAAGTCACCTATATACATTCTTTCATAAATTTATTTTTAAAACCAGGTTCTTGTTTTTCAATAACATCTAAAGCTAAATTTAGAGCATTTTCATAATTACCTTTATAAAATAATATCTCCGCACGATTTAAATTTTTATTAATATCACTTGATACTTTTCGATACCTATTAGCATAAACAATTAAATTTTCCGCAAAATAAGCATTATGGATAATAGAATTAGTTGTATTATAAAGTTTAAAAACCAAATCTCTGGCTGTATCTACTCTTGTATTTAAAGTTTTAATAACAATTGGTTTTTTTTCAAGTTCTTTAATAATTTCTAAAATTGCTTCATTAGCTTCACTTAATTCAACAAAATAATTATTTAAAACAACGGGAATCTTAACACTTTGAATTTCTCTTTTACAAGTTTTCAAAAGCTCTTGAACTTCTTCTAATTGATCTCGTGCTCTTTCTTCATCATCTTGCATACTACCTAAACTTTTAATAGTTAAATCAAGATTATCTTCCATTAATTTTAAACTAGCACCTAATTCATTTAAATCAAGATTAAATTTACCGAAAGATGATTCTTGTTTTTTTACTTTTCTAATTAAAGAACGATATTTTTTTACTAATTCTTCATATTCTGTTTGAATTAATTCTAAATCTTTTAAATCTTCTTCTTTTAAGCCATACATTACTTTAATATCAGCTAATTGTTTATTTATATTTTGTAAAGTATCTTTTAAATTGCTAAATCTTTCATTAAAAGAAGAAGACAAGGCATCAAAATCTTTTTTATAAACTTTTTCTCTTTCAATATCTTTAAATAAAGAATCTAAAAATTCTAAAATAGTTTTAAGTTCTAATAAACTATTATCAATATTTAAAACTTTACTACGATCAATAATATCATTTTCAACTTTTTCAATTTCCTTCGCATTATAATCTAAGTTCATAAATTTTAAAGTAAAACCTTCTTCCAGCATACTACTTCTTAAAACTTCTAATTCTTTTAAACGTGAAGGAATTAAATCATTGAGTAAGACTAAAATATCAGGAAGTTCTAACACAACTGTTTCGATATGTTCAATCATAACATCTAAAGCTCTAACTACAAAGACAACTTCATTATATAAATTTTCTTTAATGACAATTTCAAAATCTTGAAATCTTTTTTCGATATTTTCAAATTGCATTTGAATTGTATCCATTAAATTACCATATAAATCTTTGTTATTTTCATATTCTCTTGTAATAAGTCGATATTTATTTTTTAACTTTATAACAATTCCACGATATTTATCTTCATAAGATGTAAGTTCTTTTAATTCTTCAATAATATGATTTATTAAATATCTATCTTTAAAAAGTTCTAATTCAATAAAGGCATATCTTGATTGAAACTCTTTTCGATTCTTACTATTTGCAACAAAATCTAATTCCACAATCATATCTTCTATTTTTTTAAAAGAACTATTTTTTAAATCTTCATACATTTTTTGATAATTTTTAACTTTCTCTTCTAATTGCTCTCCCTTAGTTAAACTTGCTACTTTATCAATTTCACTTTGAAGTGGTAAAGATAAAATTTCATTTTTTAAAACATCTAAGTTATGAACTTTTCTTTGCATAACTTTTTTTTGATAACGTTTAAAAAAGTAGAAAGCTAAAACAATTACAATGAGTAAAACCACACATATAGTAATAATGATTAATTTTTTAGGATCATTCATACTAACTCCTTTACTTTTTATCTTTTATTATCTATTAGTATCATACCACAAACTAGATTTTTTTTGTAGTATTTTAACTTAGAAAAAAAATAAAACGAATTTTTTCAAGATAATTCGGCATTTTTTTTAATTTTAAAATTTTATAATAATAACTGAAAGGATATTTGAAATGGAAACAAAACTTTTTAATTTTCTTAAGTTATATAATCTCTTAATTGAAAATTTTAGGGAGGAAGAAAAACAAATTGAAATAGCAATCTATTATTTAAATGAAACTTTTAATATTGAAATAAATGATAAAAAAGAAAGAGTATTTAAATATGAATTAAAAATGACCAAAGATAAATACGATTATTTAGTTATTTATCTTCTTAAAGACTTTATTGAAAACCATGCAATTACCCTACCTTTCTTTACTAATTTAGATCACGAAGATGTTAAATTATATTATAATTCTTCAGATAGTATTAATAAACCATTTGATTATGATAAAGCAAAAATTCATTTAATCAAAAATAATTTTATTACTTTGAAAACTTATTATTTTAATGGTTTAAACGATATTAGTTATCAAATTCAAGATATAGCTTTAAGTAAATTAAATCAAAAAGTTTATACAAAAAAAATAAATAATTAAATAACTATTTATTTTTGCAAAATTATTAATCTATACCGTATTTTTCTTCAATAGGATCATAAAAGAAATCGGTTCTTAAAGGGTTAAAAGTTAAAAAGACAAGTGAGCACCAAATAAGTGGTAACAATAAAATTCCAATGGCATTATAAATATCTTTGTTTTGTAATTTTACAGTAATTAAATAGAACATATATTCACTAATACTTAAAGTTATTAAATAAAGTCCCATTGTAAAAATTAGATTTTCTCCAAACCGATTATAAATAGGTAGATATATTATAAAAAATAATACTATATTAAAAATAGTTGTTAAAAGAAGGGCAAAGAAGTAATTGTTTATCTTTATTTTTTTTAGTTTTAAAACAAGAAAAGTAATTAAACTTATCAAAACTTGCGTTACATACATTAATTTTAAATGTTCAAATAATGATTCATTAACTGGAAATAAAGCCGCGGTTAAAAAATTAGGAAATTTTTCATAGATAAAACTAAATAAAAACATAGCTAAAAAAATAGCAATCGTGTTAATTATAACAATTTTTTTGTTATTTTTATATCTCATTTAATCACCATTACTATTTTAATTAAATTTTTCTAATTTATACCAATTATAAGTCTTTTAAACAAAAGGTTGCATAAAGGGGAATATATTTAATATTTTTCTTTTTAGAAAAATTATCTTCGGTTAAGCGAATTGGATTATCAACTTTAAACTTAGTCATAAACATAGATAAAGCTTTGGCTTTGGTTAAATTCATATTAACTATTTCAATTGGAATGATATTTCCAAGACGATTTTGAATCACAAAACTAATTTCGGTTTTTCCTTCTGATTGATAATAATATAAATTATAACCTAAATTTACTAAAGTATTAGCAACATTATTTTCAATTAAAGTTTTTCTTATATCATTATCCGTTATAAATTTCATTTTATTTAAATGCATCATTGTATATAAAAGTCCAACATCATTTGGATATAATTTAAAACTTTCTGGATCTCTATAACTACTTAAAGGACTTTTAACATCATTTAATTTAAAACTTCTATGAATTAATTGATTCATTCCTAGATAATTAATACTGGTTTCATAGTCTTTACTACGACTTCCCTTTTTAATATTTCCATATTGAAATTTTTTATTTTCTTTTAAAAGTTGATAAGGTAAACTATTTAATACTTCATTACTTCTTTGAACATCAATTAAATTATAAACTTCAATTGTTTCTTTTTTAATTGTATCTATTATTTTTTGTTTAATACTATCTAATAATATATAATCAGCTCCCTTTAAATAAGCAGAGACAACTTCAGGATAACCACCAGTTATTAAGAAATCATTGTATAAATCAAAAGCTAATTGATGAAAAGGCATTGGTGTATTATTAATGTAAGAACTTTTAATAAAATCAACTAACTGACGTTTGTCAGCATTGACTAAAAATTCTTCAAAATCTAATGGATACATAGCTTTAAAATATAATTCTTCACCTTTAAATTTATTTAAATTTTCTTTTTTAGATGTAATCATAATAATATGATATAAGTTATTATCCCCACCAAATAATTTAATGGCTTTAACAATATATGGATCATTTACATTATCAAAAATAATTAATGTATCTTCTTCAAAAATTGTTTCTCCTGATAAAACTGATAATTTAAAAATAATTTTTTCAGGAGACTTTTCTCTTTTTAAAATATCTAATAATTCCTTATAATTATTTGTATTAAAGTAAACAATATTTTTATAATTTTTCTTAGCAAATTCTAAAACTGAATAAGTTTTTCCAACTTGTTTAGCTCCATATAAAAGCAAAGGTTTTTTCATATTTTTTTTCCATAATACTAAATCATTATATATCTTTCGTTCCATTAATCGTAGCCTCCCTACATTTATTATAATTTAAGTATATATCGTTTTCTAGATAAAGTCAACTAATTGAGCTAAATAGATTTTACTTTTAAAATAAAATATGCTAGTATAAAAATATAGTAGAGGATTTGTTTATGAATTATTTAATAATTACTTTGTCAATATTACCAATCGTTTTAATTGCTATTTATTATTATAAAAAAGATACTTTAAAAGAGCCAAAAAAGTTGCTTCGAAAATTATTCTTTAGTGGTATGTTATCTGGTGTTCTTGTAATTATTATATCTTATATTACTATTTTATTTTTTCCTACTTATGCTTCAATTGAAAATGCTAATATGTTTAAAATATTTATTTATTCTTTTATTTTCGTGGCTTTAATTGAAGAAGTTTGTAAATGGCTTATGATTTATAAAATTTCTTATCACCATAGAGATTTTGATCAATTATATGATATTATTTTATATTCTGTTTTAGTTGGACTAGGATTTGCTTGTTTGGAAAATCTTTTATATACAACATCTTCTAATAATATCTGGGTAGCAGTTTTTCGAGGTATAACAGCAATTCCTGCTCATGCTTGTTTTCAAACTTTTATGGGATATTATTTAACCTTAGCAAAGTTTAAAAAAGATAAGCAAAAGAAATATAAAAATTTAAGTTTAATAATTCCTGTTTTATTACATGGAACTTATGATTTTTTACTTTTATCTGGAAATATTGTTTTAGTTTGTTCATTTTTTATTTTCATTGTTTTCTTGTTTATTATAACAATTATTAAAGTTAAAAAAATAATTAATATTGATAAAAATAATTTAAATTTAGATAATAATAAATAATTTTTATTGCAAACTTATAACAATCATATAAATTATTTAAAAGCAAAATATAAACAACTACAAAATATATAGTCTACTTTAAGCATCGAAAAAAAATTTTTCTAAAATTAATTAATATTATAACCTAACTTTTCTAATTCGAGAATAACAATCAGAGATAATTCATTTTTATTTAATTTAGATATATGATACCAATTAGCTCCAAGTGAATCATCATTTATGTTATTAATATTCACTTCTTTTTTTATTTTGTTTTTATAATCTAAGACTTTATAAAAAATTCCTATATGATGAACTTTTAATAAAATATTTTCTTTATATGCCCATTTAAATGTAACAGAGTTAGCATCAAACAATTCATAATTAAGAATTTCTATTCCTGTTTCCTCTTCTAACTCTCTTTTTAAAGTTTGTGCTGGCTTTTCACCAAATTCAATTGTTCCACCAGGCAAATCTAGTTTGCCATCATAAGGTCCCCCGAATTTTCTAATCAGTAAAATTTTATCATCTTTTACTATTAAACCATAGGCACCTAATTGTTTAAATTCTTTCATAAATTCTTTACCTTTTTAAAAGATTATATCTCATTTTCTATTAATTTATAATTTTTTATTAATAAAAAAATATATTATTATAGCAATTTAAGAAAGTATTATTTTCACTTATTACAATACATAAAATTTCTAAGAATTATAAAATTTATCTACAAAAAAAGAAAAACAAATTTTTTCCTTTTTAAATTTTTATATATTATTAATAAAGACAATTACCTGGTGTTCTTGGAAATGCACTAACATCTCTAATATTGCTCATTCCAGTCATATACATTATTAATCTTTCAAAGCCCATTCCAAATCCTGAATGAACAGTTGTTCCATATTTACGTAAATTTAAATACCAAATATATTCATCTTTATTCATTCCAAGTTCTTTTATTCTATTTTCTAATTTAGTAAAATCATCTTCTCTTTGACTCATTCCATAAGTTTCACCAATACCTGGCATTTCTAAATCAGCATTAGCTACTGTACCATCATCCATTTGTTTCATATAAAAACACTTTTTAACTTTTTGAGGCCAATATGTAATAAATACAGGTTTATCAAAATATTCAGTTATATATCTTTCATGTTCTTTTGCTAAATCTTCTCCATATTCAGGTTTAAATTGAAAATCTACTTTGGCCTTTTTCAAAATATTTATACATTCTTTATATGTTGCTCTAACAAAATCACTATTTATTACAGTAGTTAATTTATTTATAAGACCACTTTCTACAAATTTATCTAAAAATTTAAATTCATCAGGGCATTTATCTAACGTATATTTTATAACATATTTCATTAAATCTTCTGAAATATCCATAATTCCCTCTAAATCACAAAAAGCAACCTCTGGTTCTATTTGCCAAAATTCTGCAATATGTAATGGTGTATGCGAAGGATCGGCTCTAAACGTCGGTCCAAATGTATAAATTTTGCTAAAAGCTTGTGCAAACGCTTCACCTTCAAATTGGCCTGATACAGTTAAGCCAACTGGTTTTCCAAAATACTCATTATCATTATTTGTTTTTCCTGTTTTAGCAATATCTTCAAGGTTCTGTGTTGTAACTTGAAACATTTCACCAGCACCTTCACAATCACTAGATGTAAAAATTGGAGTATGTGCATATATATATCCTCTATCTTGAAAAAATTGATGTATTGCCATTGAAGCTACACTTCGAATTCGAAAAACGGCTTGAAATGTATTAGTTCTTAAACGTAAATATGATTGTTCTCTTAAAAACTCCATTGAGTGTCTTTTAGGTTGAATTGGATAATCTTCTGAGCAATCACCATGTAAAAGTATATTACTTACTTTTAATTCATAATCTTGTCCTTGCCCAGATGATTTTACAAACTCTCCTTCAACTTCAATTGAACTATAAATATGAAATTTTTGTATTTCTTCATAATTTTTTAAATTACTATCATATACTAATTGTAATTGCTTAAAAGCCGTACCATCTGAAAAATAAATAAAACCGAAATCTTTTTGCTTCCTATGATTTCTAATCCAACCCTTCAATTTAATTTTTTTTCCAATAAATTCTTTTTCATTCTTATACAAATCATTTAAATAAATATAATCCATATTCTCTCTCCTTTCCTAATCATATAATAAAAACAGTATTCAATCCCACAAAGGGACGAAATACTGTTAATTCCGCGGTACCACCCAAATTATCTAATAATAGATCACTTAATTAGATTTAACGCATCTATACGAATATATTTACTATAAATTCAATATATTACTCCGAAGTGTTATTCAAATTTATCTTGCTATCGAATTTTCACCTTCATCGATTCTCTATAAGCAGTATTAAATCTTACTTCTCTTCATCATCGCTCTTACAGTTAATATTATACCATATTATACACAAAATATAAAATATTTTTTAATTTTCAATACAAAATTTATAATTTTAATTTTTTACATTTTGTTCGAGGAAACGGAATAGTATCTCTGATATTATCGATTCCAGTAGCATACATAATTAACCTTTCAAATCCTATACCAAATCCACTATGTGGAACAGAACCATATTTTCTTAAATCTAAATACCACAAATAATCTTCTTTATTCATATTTAATTCCTCTATTCTCTTGTTTAATAATTCAAAATTATCTTCTCTTTGACTTGCTCCAATTATCTCTCCAATACCTGGAACAAGAAGATCAGTAGAGGCAACTGTTCTACCGTCTGGATTAGCTTTCATATAAAACGATTTCAATTCTTTTGGAAAATTAGTTATAAATACTGGTTTTTTATAAATTACTTCTGTTATATATCTTTCATGTTCACTTTTTAAATCACAGCCCCAATAAACAGGAAACTCAAAATCTACATTTGCATTTTCTAAAATTCTTATTGCATCTGTGTATTCTAATTTAGCAAAATCACTTTCGACAACATTTATTAATCTCTCGCTTAAACTTTTATCATAATATTTTGTAAAAAATTTTACTTCATCCGAACACTCTACTAACATTCTCTTCAATACATATTTTATTAAATCGGTTGCTATATCAATAATATCATCTAAATCAGCAAACGCAACCTCCGGTTCTATTTGCCAAAATTCAGCAGCATGCCGTTTCGTATTAGAATTTTCAGCTCTAAACGTTGGACCAAAAGTATATACTTTTCCTAAACTACAAGCCAATGCTTCAGCTTCTAATTGTCCTGAAACAGTTAGACCAACTTTTTTACCAAAAAAATCATCTGAATCAATATTAGGATTATACTTATCTTTTGAAATTTTATCAATGTTTAATGTCGTAACTCGAAACATCTCACCAGCACCTTCACAATCACTTCCAGTAATTATTGGCGTATTTACATAGGTATAGTTATTTTTTTGAAAATAATCATGAATTGATTTTGATAAAACACTTCGTACCCTAAAAATAGCATTGAAAGTATTAGTTCTTGTTCTCAAATGTGGCATTTCTCTTAAATAATCCATACTTTGATTCTTTTTTTGTATAGGATAATCTAAAGAACAATTGCCCAATAATTTTATATCATTTACATTTAATTCTACATTTTGATTTGAATTTAAAGATTTTACAACTTTCCCTTTAACTGCAAGTGATGAACCAATCGTTAACCCTAAACAAAAAGAAAATAATTGTTCATTAGAGTTATCTACAACTAATTGTAAATTTTTTAACGATGTACCATCATTTAATTCAATGAAGCACATTCTTTTAGATTTTCTAATTGTTTTAATCCATCCACATACTACTACATTTTTTCCAACATATTCTTCGTTATTAATAACAATTTTTACGTCATCATGTTTCATAAATTTTCTTCCTCCCATAATTTTTTTATGATGCATATTATAATGTAAATACATACATTTGTCAAATTTTAATGCATAAAATTTTATTTATTTACAAAAATAAATTTCATAAACAATTGGTAAAAATATCGACACAATAATTTTTTTAAATGTATTTTTCTTTTCCTTTTCTATTTACATATTATCAATATTGCTTATATAGACATCAGGACAACAAAAGTCATTAGAAAACTCTTTTTTTAGTGAAACAAGTTTAATGTTATTTATCAAATCAAGAACTTTAAATTCATACAGTTTATTAGAAAATACATTTACTACTACTCCTTTTTTAATATAGTAGCCTGTACATAAAACTTTAACTTTTTCATTATTTTCTTTTAAGTTATTTAAAAAATACAATCTAGTTATTACATATCCTGTATTCAATTCTTTATTTAAATTTTTTGTTTTATATGTACTATCAAAATAGAAAGATTTGTTCATTGAAATATCACTATATTTTTTTACTTTAAAAAAATTTTTAGTTTTTAATAAATTTCCTTTTTGATTATAAAAATTATTATTATATGAAAAATATCCAATAGGAACTGAAATAATTGATATAGATTTTTTTATGTTTGCTCGCTCTTTCCACACATTTTTTTTGTACATTGTAAGAATTTGAGCAAAGGCATTAGAAGTTATTATTAATTTATGTTCACGAATACTATTTATATTATAATCAATATTTTTTTTTAAGATGTTTTCTATCAATTCAAGTTTTTTTATTAATTTAACAAATTGAAATTTTTTAAATTTATAATTAATTTCTTGTCCTATTTTCTTGTTCAAATCATAACAACATATCATAAACTCATAATAATTGTTACTATGAGCAATAATTTTATCTACATTTTTAGATTTAAAATAATAATAATTCAATTCAATATCATAAGAATATTTTGACTTTTTAATATATTTCATTAATTTCTTTAAATATTTAATCATAATTTTTTTTCTAAAATTCATAAATATATTTTTTAAAATAAAAAAATCATCATCAACATCATTAGTTTTTTTATAATTTTTCTTCATACAAATAATATAGTTTCGTTCTACGATGTTAAATGATTTAATATTTTTATTATAAGCTTTTATTTTATAATTATAATAATAGTTTTTAATTACAACAGATTTAAATTTTTCCATTATATCAACCTTCCACAAATAACTCATCTATTTTAATAGTTGGTTGGCCAACTGTTGTATATATAAAACCACTCTCACTTCCGCAAATTCCACAACAAAATTTTAAATCATTACCAATCATAGAAATTTTTTTCAACATATCCATTGTATTTCCTATTATCGACAAATTATCTAGTGCTCTTGTATAATCAATTTTACCATCGATAATTAAATATGATTCTAAACAATTAAAACTAAAATTTCCAGAAATAGTATCTACAACTCCTCCAACAACATTTTTTACATATATTCCATATTTAACTGATGTAATAATTTCTTCAAAATCATATTTACCTGGTAAAATATAAGTATTACTCATTCTTGAAGACATCAAATTATAATATGATTCTCTTCTTCCGTTAAAATGACCATTTTTATTAAGAAAACTACTACCATCATTATCAATTAAATAATTTTTTATTTTTCCATCTTTAATTAATTCTATTCTATGAGTTTTATTTCCTTCATCATCAAATATTGATGAACCAAACAAATTTAATATAGTTGGATCATCTACAATTGTTAATGCTGAATTTTCAACATCTGTACATAAATTTAATATGCTTTTATTTTTTAAAATTTCACGTGATTCTAGTGAATGTCCACAGGCCTCGTGAATTAACACTCCTCCAATTCCACTTGATAATACGACTGGAATTTTTTTTCTATAATTGTCTATAGTATTCATTTTTAACAATGAATTATATAAAATATTTAATTGATGTTCTAACTTAATATTTTTTAGTTTGTTTTTTTGTGAACAAATTCCTTCTGAATAATAATTAAATCTAATTTTTCCATTCAATATAGCACTCATTAATATATCCATTTTATAATAATATTCTATTTTAAAAACATATTTGCCAGTAGAATTTGCAATACATGTTTCTTTTTTTTCGTAAAGTAATGGAATATTTAAATTAACAATTTTTTTATGCTTCTCACAAAATTTTTTTATAATCTCTAAATAAATATTATCATAAAAGTAATCAAATCGTGATTCTTTTTTGTCAACATTTTCAATATTTAATTTAAATTTCACTATTTTAGTTTTATATTTTTTTTTACTATTTTTTAGAAAAATATTTTTTTTAATTTTTTTGCATATTAATTTTATATTATTTGTATTATTAATTGAAATAGTATATTTTTGATTATTATAATTAAATAAAATTGTCGTTCCTGTTTCATAAAAAATATTTGTTATATTATTTTTTAAATTCAAATCAATTATTCTCTTTTCTTTTTTTATACTATTAATTTCAACATAATTTACACCAAATAAAAGTATGTATTTTATTATAAATTCTAAATCTTCTTTTTTATACAGCATAATTATTTTTCCTTTATAATTATTATTTTATTATCTATCATTTTTTGAATAATATGTTCTAATTCTTCTAATGAATAATTTTTCTTTAATAAAGCAAACAATTCTTTTTTTTCAATACCATCTTTGTATTGAATAATTGTTTTTACAATTTCAAAACCTTTATCATTAAATTTAAAAATTTTCATATCTCTAGCTGAAAAAATTATTTTATCACTATCTCTAATTATAATTTTTTTATTTATTTGTAAAAATTTTTTCATAAATATAATCACCTCCCAAAATATTATTTGTTTTAAAATATTCATATAATTTTTTTTCAGAAAATATTGTTAAAGTTAGAAGTTTAAGTTTTTGATGAAAACTAAATTGAAATGATAATTTAAAAAAAGCATATAAATTTGATAACATTTCATTAAAATAATTATATTTTTGTGGACAAGTATTTATCGTATTAAATTTAATATGTCCAAATTCATGAAATAATGTTAATGGCAATATTTTTTTTTCTATTTTTTCTGATACAAAAATAAAGTATTTTTTTCCTATTTTTACGACACAAGCATTTGCTTGTAAACTAGAAACAACTTGAATTTCACAATCATATTTAGTAGATAATTTATTAATTTTATTAATTATTTTTTTTTTCCAAAATATATATTTGCTCATTAGTTTTACCTTTAAATTCTCTTAAATCATACCAATCATATTTGTTTTTTATTTTAAATTTAGATTTTGAAATAATGTAATCTAATTCTTGCGGAAAATATAATCTAACTTTTATATTTAAAGTCATTTTTTGTCCTTTACTATCTATGTAATAATAATTGACATTATTTATTTGTGTTGCATGGTCATACTTACTATTTTCACAAATTTTAACTTTTTCTCCTGTTTTGGACAATATAAACTCATCTTCGTCATAATACTCATCCATATTTCGCATTAAATATTTAAATCTTGGCTTCAATGCATCAAAAATCAATACACCATTATTATTTAATAAATTAAATGCAGAATCAAGCATCTTTTCAAAGTCTTCTGTTTTTTCAAGATGATTAACCGAATTTGAAGTTATTAATATAACATCAAATTTTTCATTTATATCTATATTTCTCATATCCTGACAATAAATTTCTAAATTTTCTAAATTATATTTCTTTTGTTTGGCTTTTTCTTTCAAGATTTTTAACATTGATTCAGAATAATCTAAAGCAAACACCTTTTTTCCTGATTCAATAATTGGAAATGTTATTCTCCCAGTTCCACAAGCTATTTCTAAAATTTTATTTGCATTTTGACAAGAGTTTACCCAAAAAGGAATATCTTCAATATTACGACCATAATAATCATCATAAAAATCAGCCATTCTATAGTTTTCAAAAAAATAGTCTTTATTATCCATTTTTAAATTCACCTCTCTATATAATATCATCAATATTACTTGTATATATATTTCCCAAAGAAACACTTAATTCATTATGTTTAACATCTCCATTTGGCATTATTATTACTGAAGATTTATGAATTCTAGTTAAATTTGTTTCATTTTTAGCACATTGAATCCAATCAATTTTGTTATTTTTATTCATATAATCAATACAAAATTCATTAATCTTAAAAATTTCGTTTTTATTTAGTTCTTTTAATGTAGAATCATTTACTTTTTTCCAAAACTCTACTTTTACTTTAAAAGCATTCATTGATTTTGAGAAATTTAACATATTATTTAAATCTTTATAATTTTTTTTATCTAAACAAAATGAAAGATTAACATTTATGTTTTTTTCTTGCAAAGTATGAATTGTTTTTTTAATTTCATCAAAAGTTCCTGCACCTCTATAATTATCATTTAATTTACTATTACTACCATTTAAACCAATTTGAACACAACGTACCCCTGAATCATATATTTGCTGAGCTATTTCACTATTTATTCCTATTCCAGAAATTCCAAGTAATGGTAACATATCCAATTTTGTTGTATATTTTAAAATCTTAAATATATCTGGATTAATCATTGGATCTCCACCAGTATATGCTATCATACATACATTATTTTTTTTTAAAGTTTTAAGAATTTCTTTTAATTTGTTAAAGGTAATCATATTTTGATTCAAAGATTTTTGTTGAGTTAGAAAGCAATGTTTACATTTTAAAGGACAATAGTCAGTTAAATACACTACGACACAAACTGGAAATTTAGTCATCTTTTACCTCCTTAAATGCTAAACATTTAAATTTTTCTTTGCATGTAAAGCATTTTAATTCATTTCTCCATTTTAAAAATGCTTCATCTTCATTCCAAAATTTCTGAAATAAATCTATATTATTAATCCTTTTTGATTTATATTTGTGTGTGAGCAAATCACAAGGAGAAATAGTTAAATCGCTATTTAAAATACAATTATATATACCGGCACCACAACCATATCTAATATCAAACTTAGGCAACTGAATTAATATTCTATTCTTATTGTTTGTTTCTAATTTATTATACAATTTAATCATTTCAGTATTAGTAATAGGCTCAAAATACTCATTTTTATTAATAGGTATATAGTATTCTATCCTTAATTTATTTATACCTAATTTATTAACTAAATTTAAAGAGTTTTCTAATATATCATTATAATTAAATGAATTAACTGTCATCGCTAAAGTAATATGACAATTATATTTTTTTAATATTTTAATATTGGTAACAACTCTATCAAAAACCCCATTTCCTCTAACATAGTCATTTATAGGAGCTGAAGCACCATCTAAACTAATTTGAAAATCCTTAACTCCATGCTTTAATAATTTATGAATAATTTCTTCTGTAAGCAATGTTCCATTAGTTGCAATTCCTATTTTTAGTCGTTTATTATTTTTTTTTAGTATATAAAATAAATGTTTACTTTTCAGTGGTTCACCACCAGTTAAAATAATACCATTTACTTGTTTTGTAATAAATAAATCAATGAATTTATTAATTTTTTTTTTATTTAACATATCATATTCATATTCACTACGAAAACAATGTTTACATCTTAAATTACAATTTGATGTAATATTCCATGTTATAAACAATGGAAAAGTTAAGTACTCCATATTACCTCCTTATATCATTAAATTTAGTATAACTAATACTCTATAAATAATGGAGTATTAGTTATACATTTTTTGCAAAAATTATAGTTGATTACTTAGTCTTCATCTTCTATGCCAATTGCACTCCATGAATTCATACAACCACTAACATCAATGATTTCGAAATCTGCCACAAAAATCACCTCCTTTCATGCTTTTAATTGCTATATAATAAACTTAATATAAATTTTTTAAATTCTTGATTTAATAAAATACTAAAATAGTAATTATAATTCTGACGATATTTATTCATAAAAATTCATCAACTGATACATTCATAATTTACAAAATGAACATATTATTGGTCTATAATTTTTTTAATAAAACAAAAAATTGGCATTAAAAAAACAAACTATTGTTTAAATAACACCAACATAAAAAAGTTGAAAATAAACATAAATAATACCATAATAAATGTGAAAACAAAAATATTCCTATTAATATTATATTTACTTTTTAGATTTAAAAAAATATCATAATTAACTACTATTCCTTTATTTAGGTTTTTCATAACATCACTCCTAAAATAAACTTTAATAATATTTTATTTATTTTTTTAGATTAGTCAAGACTTTTAAAAAAATTTTTTTATTTAATGTGAATAATGAGTAAAAATGTCATGTTTTTTTCTATTGAAAAATGAGTGAAAATGTCAGTGATAAATTTGTATGAATTTCATCAATAATTAGTGAAAATGTCATGTTGACATTTCATGATTAATTTTTATAATAATTATTGTTACTTGGGGAGATAAGGCAATGCTGGGGAGCAACCTGAACAATCAAGTAATGCTATACAAAAAAGATATATTTCTTTTTTTGGAAGTCTAGAGTGATAAACCCTAGGGTTTGGGGCAAAGCCCCAACATTAATGTCTGAGCATCATATTTTTTCTCCAAGGATGATTTTTAGGGGGAATATATTTATGATGTTCTTTTTCAATTTCGGAGTCAGTAACAGCTGATTCTTTTTTCATAGTTTCATTACGATTTTCAAGTTCTATCATCTGATAATAATGTCCTTCAACTTCACCCCAATATTCGCCATCATAATTAATTATAAATGTACATTTTGTTCCTTTTGTAAAACAGATTAATTCTCCAGTTTTTGGGTTAATTGGAACATAATATTTGCAGTTATAACTTATTGATGATGCATTATCTATTATTTTATATTTTCTTTCAGCGATAATTAGTTTCAATTCTTCTTCTGTATATGTATTTTGTTTCATTACCGATTTCTTTTTGTCTATTACATAAGAAAATCTCTTATTCATTTTTGGAATAAAAACATTATTTAAATAATCATTGGCTTTATCTATATCAGTGATACCTCTATATCTTAACTCAGCGATTAATCTATTTTTAAATGTACCATTTTCTCTTTCCACATTCGCTTTTGCTGTAGAAACACTGGTTGTTTCTAAAAATATATTTAATGTTTCACATACTTTTCCAAACTGTGTCATAAATGCTTTTTGGTTTTTATTTTTAGCTTTATTTGCCGAAAATGCACTTCGGTTGTCTGCTTTAATTTTTGCAGGGATTCCATAATTAATAATTATATGAAATAATACAACATAGTAACCTCTTGTTATTTCTTCATATTCAAACCACCCAAACAATACTTTCTTCGTTGCCTTATCAACTGCCAAATGAAGATATGATACGATATTGCCAAACCAATATTTTTCACAGGCATCCATTTGTACTTCTTGACCAAAAACATATAAATTACTTGATCTTCTAGTATGTGCCTTTTCAGTTTCTATAATTCTAGATTCAAAAAGTTTCACTTTGTCTTTAGCATTACTTTCAATATTATTTTCTTTTGATACTAATTTCATTTTATTTTTATATTCTTGTATTGTTTTTTTATGAGCAAGTGGAGAAATAATATCATCCTTAGTAAATGCTTTTAACATGGTATCATATGATATATCATATTTACCAAAAATATAATCTTCATAAAAGTGTTCAAAATTAAAATCATAATGTTTTGTTAGGTATAAGTCTTCAAGTTCTTTTATTAATCTTTCATCTTTTTTATTTGGATTTTCTTTACCACGATTTCCATGTATAAAACCATCTTCACCTTGTTCTTTAAAAGTTTTCTTTAATCTATATATTTGTCTTTCTGTTAGATTTAATAATTGTATTGTTTCTTTTATTGTAATTTTTTTTGATACTAAGTCTGAAATAATATTATATTTATTCTTTTCGTATTCTTTTAACATTAAAATACCTCCCTTGAATACAAGGAAGTATTTTAACAAATTACTGACATTTTCACTAATTATTAGCATTTTTTTTAGTTGTTAAATTTACTGACATTTTTATTAATCATTCGTTTTTTCAAAACATGACATTTTCATTAATTTTTCACAACTTTTAAAAAATTTTTTTTTATTTATTCAATATTATTTTCTTTAAATACAAGTTGCTTTTTTAAATTTTTTTGTATATAATTTTATTAAAAGGAGGTAGTGTTATGGGATGGATTGGATGGATTATTGGTGGCGTAATTTTATTAATTATTATAATATTTGTCGTAAGTAATTACAACTCATTAGTTTCTTTAAGAAATAAAGTAAAAGATGAGTGGGCACAAATTGATGTTCAATTAAAAAGACGCTTTGATTTAATTCCTAATTTAGTCGAAACTGTAAAAGGATATGCTAAACATGAAGATGAAACATTAGAAAAAGTAATTAATGCTAGAAATAACTTTACAACTGCAAAAACCCAAGAGGAAGAAATTAAAGCCAATAATGAGCTAACAAGTGCTATGCAAAGATTATTTGCCTTAGCTGAAAGTTATCCTGATTTAAAAGCCAATACTAACTTTACTAAGCTTCAAGATGAGTTAAGTGAAACTGAAAATAAAATTTCTTATGCTAGACAATTTTATAATGACAGTGTTATGACTTATAAGAACAAATTAGAAATGTTTCCATCAAATATAATTGCAAGTATATTTGGTTTTAAAGAAGAACCTTTCTTTGAAGCAAGTGAAACTGAAAAAGAAAATGTAAAAGTAAAATTTTAGGCATGGACTTACATTTGTAAGTCTTTTTTAGGAGATTGTATGAAAAAATTTATTTTTTATATAGTGGTTATAGTATTATCTTTTAGTTTTTTAAATGTCAAGGCTAATACATTAAGTTCAATTAATATTACTGCTAGTATTGATGAATTAGGAACAATGCACGTCGAAGAAATTTGGCAAATGCGAACTAATAAAGATACCGAAATTTATAAAGAAGAATATAATTTAGGAAATATTAACATTACTAATTTTCAAGTTCGCGATGAAGACCAGGTTTATACGGAAAAAAGTAATTGGAATATTAATGATAGCTTTGAAAATAAAAAATATAAATATGGTATTAATTATGTAAGTCAAGGTTTAGAATTATGTTGGGGAATTAGTGAATATGGAAATAAAACTTATACTATTTCTTATGATTTAGAAAATGCAGTTTTTAATACCGAAGATAGTCAAGTTTTATATTTAAGATTAATTAATGATTTAGATTTTCCCCCAGAAAACTTTAATATTACCATAAGTGGTCCTGAATACTTTCAAGATACTTTAGATGTTTGGGGTTATGGATATAAAGGCTATGCCTATGTTGATAACGGAAAAATTTATTTATCTAATGAAGAAAACACCTCTTTAAAAAACGGGGAATATGTTGTTTTGTTAGTAAAATTTCCACTTAATACTTTTAATGTCGATGAGAATAATACTTATCAAGAATATCAAACCTTTAATGATGTATTAGAGAAAGCGGAAAATGGTAGTTTTGAATACGATTATGGTGAAACTAGTAGTACTTTTGATAAAATATTTACAGTTTTTACAACTTTATTTACTATTTTCTGTATTCTTATTCCTTTTGTTGCTATTTTTAAAAATACTTCAAAATATAAATTTGGTCCAGCTGGAAAAAATATAAAATTAAAAGAAATCAACGCCTTTCGAGATATTCCTTGTGATAAAGATCTTTTTAGAACTTTCTTTATTTGCCAAGCTTATGGTTTAAATAATAAAAATACTGACTTTTTTGGAGCTATTTTATTAAAATGGTTAAGTGAAGATAAAATTAAAATTATAAAAAGTGAAGATAAAAAATTATTTAAAACCAAAGAAGTTATTAGTATTGATTTAACTAATTTTAAAAGTGATAATGAAATAGAAGAAAAATTATATAATTTATTATTTAAAGCTAGTAAAGATGGTATTTTAGAAGAAAAAGAATTTACTAAGTATTCAAAAAATAACTATAAATCTGTTTTCAATTGGCTAGATTCAGCCGAAAAATATGGACGTGATTTTTATATTGAAAATGGACTAGTTAAAAAAACCAAAGGTAAATATTTAATTGATGATAAATTAAAAGAAGAAGCTGTGCAAGTCGCTGGTTTAAAAAAATATTTAAAAGAATTTTCAAGAATCGAAACCAAACAAGCAATTGAAGTTAAGTTATGGAAAGAATATTTAATGTATGCGCAAATTTTTGGTATAGCTGAAGAAGTTGCTAAACAATTTAAGAACTTATATCCAGAAGTCTTAACGGAAATGCAAAGTTATAATTATGATATTGGAGATATAATTATTATAACCCATTTAAGTAATACGATGATGGTAAGTGCTTCATCAGCAAGATCGGCTGCTCAAAGTTATAATTCTGGTGGAGGTGGCTTCTCATCAGGCGGAGGCGGATTCGGATCCTTCGGTGGTGGAGGAGGCGGTTCTCGCTAAAAATAAAAAGTTATTAACAATTTTGTTGATAACTTTTTTTAATATATTACTTTTACTAAATACAAACCTTCGGGATGAATAGTTTTATATCCCGCTCTCCGATCTTTCTTTTCTAATATTTCCGGAATACAATTAACATCTTTTTTCAGTAACCCAATTTGTAATAATAAACCAACCATATTCCGAATTTGATATTTTATAAAACCGGTTCCCCGAAATTTGAATGTTACAATATCTCCATCTACTTTAATACTTGCTTCCTTAATTTCTCTTACATAAGAATTTCTTTTATCTTTGCTTGGAGTAAACGAACGAAAATCATGAACTCCAAGAAAATCTTTAATGGCTTCTTGCATTAAACTTACGTTTAATTTTTTATTGAATTGATAAATGTGATTCCTAGCACAAGGATTATATTCGCCCATATTTAATTTATATTCATATATTTTTTCTAAAACCATGTATCTAGCATGAAAATTATCTGGAACTATTTTCGTACTAATTACATGAATGTCTGAAGGTAATAAACTATTCATGGCTCTTTTTAATTTATATTCAGTAATATCTACTTGAATATCAACATGACAAGTCTGACCAAGCGCATGAACTCCTTTATCCGTTCTACCACTAGCAACTATTTTTGTATTTAAATCATTATTAATATACTTCAAGACATTTTCCATTTCTTCTTGCACAGTTCGATAACCAACTTGTCTCTCTAATCCATGAAAATTTGTTCCATCATAAGAAAAAGTAATTAAATAACGCATATCTTACCTCACCAACAATACTAATAAAAGAATTATACCATGAATACCTAAAAAAAGAAAATTCGTTTTATCTAAACTAGCTTTTTGATATTTTTTATTTTTATAAAACCTAAGATAATTTATCCAAACATATTCTTCTAAATCTTCTTTGGTTTTATTTAAATAATTATCATTTATAACTTTATAATAATCACTATCTTTTAAAATATTATAAGTCTTTAAATATTCATTTATTATTTCTTGATTAATTCTTTTAAAGTCATCTATTTTTCTTTCTCTTAATTCTTTAAAAGTATATTTTTTTAATCTTCTTTTTTGAAGTTTCATTATCTTATATTTTTTATCTTTAATAGTTAGTAAAATAATTAAAAAATAATCAACAAAGAAAAATATTTTAACAATAATTTCCATAATCTTTTTAATATCTAATGATAAAAACGATAAGTTTAACAAATTAAAAAATAAAAAAGCTATTAAAAAAATTCCAATTATTCCATTAAAAGGAAGAATATATTTATTCTTTTTGATATGTCTTGTTAAATCAAAAAGGAAAATGTATATAAAAAAATAAACATAAATATTTTTTAGAAAAAATAAACTAATTAAAAATAATAATAAAGTAAAAATCAAAAGTAAATTGTTTAAATCCGTCATTAAAAAAGAATCATACTTCTTTTTTATTTTCTTTAACATTTTTATACACATCCTTTATTAAATCATTCACACTTTTGGTATTCTGTAATTTTATACCATAAAGGAGAGCTTCTTCCTTAAATTGAATTATTTCTGGTAATTCTATGTGATTGTCTTTTAAAAATAATAAATCTTTAAAAACGGTCTTTGTCTTGTCACTTATTAAGACTTTATTATCTTTAAAAATAACTAAATTATTCGTAATTTGATATAGCATATTAATATCTTGACTATAAATAATAATCGTTTTTTTATACTTTCTTTTTAGTTCGAAGAGAATATTAAGAAGTTTTTCAAAATTATTTTTATCTAAATAGATAAAAGGGTCTTCAAATATTAAAATATCCGGATTAACTACTAAAGCAAGAGCAATTTGTAGTAATTTTTTTTCAGATTTTGATAAAGTATAAATATCTTTTTCTAAATAATCTTCTTCTAATCCTACTAATCTTAATGAAGCAACAATTTTTTGGATATAGCTTTTTTCATATTCGTTTAATCTTTTTTTAGCCAAGAAAAATTCGTCTTTAACTTTTTTAGTTAAAAAAGTTTTCTCATTTAAAGATAAAACATAAGAAATTAAATTATCATTGTATTCAAAAATATTTTTATTATCAATTAAAATTTCTCCATCATAACTTAGTTTATTCAACAATAACTTTAAAATAAGTTGCCAATTATCTTGATAAATACCTGTTATTTGGGAAGAAGTAATTTTTAAATTAAAATTATTTACAATATATTTACTTTTTTCTTTGATAGAAAGATTCAAAAACTTTATTTCCATAAATTATCCTCCAAAGATTTTCTATCAAAATAAATTTGATCAATTAAATTATAAACTTTTAATTTTAAAGATAAGTCTATTATAAAAGGAATATTAAGGCCAATTTTTCTTAAATAAGAATCTTTTTCAAAAATTTCGAAAACACTGCCCTTTATTTCTATTTGATAGTTATTTAAAACATATACTATGTGACTATTATAAATGGTATCTAATTTACTTGTAATATTTAAAATTGTTAAACCGTCTTCATTCAATTCTTTTAATTTTCCTAACATAAAATTTTGATCAGAAGAATTCATATTCGAAAAAGCATCATCTAAAATTAAAAGTTTAGGATCATGAACTAGGGAAACAATAATTAAGATTTTCTGTTGTAAAGATTTATCTAAGGAATCTATATTTTTGTTTAAAAGTGACTCTATTTCAAAAAAATTACTAATTTTATTTATTTTTTTATTAATGATATGCTCTTTATAACCTAAATTAATTAAAGGATAAGCTAATTCATCCTTGACTTTTTTAAAAAGAAAAGGTTTATTAAAATCATTAGTAACAATTCCTAATTTTGTTAGATAATTTAAAACATTTTTTTTATTTAAAGAAATATCATCTAATATACAAATATCATTAGTTGGATAAATAGCTGATATTATTTTAGTTAACATCGTTTTACCACTTTTATTTGGAGCAATAATACTAGTAATTTTTTTAGCTTCTACTTCCATATTAAAATCTTTAAAAAAAAATTGGTCATTTATTGAATAGGTTAAATTATTAACTTTTAAAATTGCTGACATATGATCCCCTCAATTATATTATATAAGAAAATTTAAAAAAAAGTAGACTAATTGACATTAATCTACATAACTTACTAAAACACTTTTTATTCTTTCATAATCAGTATATGACTCAGTAATTTTACCATCTTTAACTTTTATTAAAGTTGGATAACTAAATTTTAATTCTTTAATATTATTACTTAAAACAAAAGTATCAGCTATACAATTTGTATTTCTACTATTAGATAAATCTAATTTATATAAAGGAATGGCACGAGATGCATTATTATAATTTTCTAAAATGCTATCATATAAACTAGCACTATCTTCTTTTAAGTTATAGGCTAAAACAAAATATTCGCTATCATCTCTATTCATTACTTGCCCGCATAGTAACTTGGTTGTTTGCACCTCAGCTGAATAAACAATATCGTTTTCTCTCGTAAATAAATTCCATTCACCAGTTTTAACCATGGTAAATGCATACATTATAAAAACAAAAGCTATTACACAAATACTTATAATAAGAACCGACTTTATATTAGTATTTTCATTATTTAAATTAAATTCGCGCATGGCTTTTTTTTCTTTTTCAATTCTTTTTTTGTATTCTTTCTTTTTCATATTAACCTCACATCAAGATTTTATCATAAAATATTCAAAAGATAAATATCTTTACTAATTTTAGACAGCAATCTTTTGTCTTACTATATTTAAGTATTGATTAATACTTTTCCGATCAATTTCTAATAAAACTTCAATTTCCTTTAAGGGAAAACCACATCTTCGAAGCTCGTAAACTAATGCTACCTCAAATGGTAAAGAATTTAAAAAATGAATATTAGCAATTTCTTGTTCACTTATTAATAAAGAATCAAATGGATTTAAAAACATTTTATCCGGTAAAGTTTCTAATAAAGAAATATCAGTCCCAGGAATATTTTTATCATAAGAAATTGCTTCATTTAAAACTTTTTTCTTATTAGTTTGTTGATTTCTAATTTCTGTATTTAATCTATTTTTTACACAAGTAAGCAAAAAAGTATAAAAAGACGTGTTTTCCTGGGTTCGATAATTTCTTATAGCATCCACCATACCCATATTAGCAATTTGCATTAAATCTTCGATTTCATAACCTATTTTTTTAGCATTTTTTAAATATTTTTTACAGATACTTAAAGCAAGAGGTTTATATTTTTGAAGCATCATATCATAGTAATCCTCATCTTCTTTAATCATATAAATAATTTCATCATCACTAATATCGTTGTACATTTTCCCTACTTTCTAATTAATTCGTATATCATAATTCCAGTTGCAACCGAAGCATTTAAACTATTAATTTTGCCATGCATAGGAATTTTGGCTATAAAATCACAAGACTCCCGAACTAAACGTGACATTCCAAAACCTTCACTACCAATAATTAAAACACAGCGATTTGGATATTTAATTTTTTGATAATCTTCCCCATTCATATCTGTTCCAACAATCCAAAAACCGAGATTTTTTAATTTTTTTATGGTTTGATTTAAATTAGTAACTTGACTAATCTTAACATTGTATAAAGCTCCAACACTAGTTTTCATAACTGTTTCTGTTACTTCAACACTTCTATTTTTAGGTAAAATTATGCCATCTAAACCAGCTGCTTCAACAGTTCTAATAATTGCTCCTAAATTATGGGGATCTTCTAAATGATCTAAAATTAAAAGTTTACAATCCCCATCTTTAATAAGGGAATCTAATTCAGTGTAGCAAAAATCCTTAACTTCTAATATTATACCTTGATGATTATTTTTTGCAAGGCTATCTAATTCCCTTTTTTCTTTATATTCTATTTCTAAATTACCTTTTTTTATTAAAGATAAAATATCTAATTCATTAAAATTTTTACTACAAATTACCCTTTTTATCATCTTTTTATTAGAAAAATTTTTTAAAATTTCTTTTGCATTATTTCGACCACTAACTAACATAAACCAAAAAAAAGATTAATCAGTAAATATTTTACTAATTATTTCTTCAATCCTTTCTATCTTATTTTGAAGTTTTAAATAGCCAAACAAGGCTTCTAAAGAAGTTGCCTCATGATAAGTTTGAATATCACAGTTTTTAGGATGAGAATTAATTTTTGCGTTTCTAGCTCTTTTAATAACTTCTAATTCTTCAGCATTAAAAGTATTTTCATCTTTTAATTTTTTAAGTATTTTAGCTTGACTTTTAGCACTTACATATTCTAACGATTTTTCTTGAAAGTTTTTAACATGATTATAACCTTTTTTAATTAAATTAAAACGAATATAAGTTTCATAAACACTATCTCCAAGATATGCAAGTACTAAGTTATTTATTTCTAAAACATTCATTTTAATTATCATCTCGACTTGAAACTATCAAAATTAATCTAAATATTTGTAAAATCGTAGCTAAGACACTAGCAACATAAGTCATAGCTGCTGCTCTTAACATTCTTTTACTACCAATTTGCTCTTTTGACTCAATTAAAGCTTCTTTCTTTAAAAATTCTGCAGCCCGTTTCGAAGCATTTAATTCAACTGGTAAAGTTATTAATTGAAATAGTAAAATTGCAAGTTCTAAAAAGATACCAAGCCAAGCAAGCTCTAAATAACCAAAAATTAAACCTATCAAAATAGCAATATACCCAGCTTTCGAAGAAAAATTAACAACTGGAACCAAAGCAGCGCGTAAACGCAAGAAAAAGTATCCTTCCTTATCTTGGACTGCATGTCCACATTCATGGGCTGCTACACTGCTACTAGCAACTGTTGCCCCGTGATAAATATCTGAGGATAAACGAATAACTTTTCTAGTTGGATCATAATGATCAGTTAATTCTCCCCTTGTTTCAACAATATCAACATTTTGCAAATTATTACTATCTAATATTCTTCTAGCCACTTCATAGCCTTGTAACCCTGATTTCGTAGCTACTTTTTTATATTTTCGATAAGAAGTACTAACAAATATCTGCGCAACTAAACTAATTAAAACACCAATTATAACTAATATATACGTTGGATCATATACATAATAAAACATTAAATCATCTCCTATATTTTTTCTATTTTAAATCCATCTCTTGTATCTAAAATTTTATATCCTAATTCTTCTAATTTATCACGAACTTTGTCAGCTTCTTGATAATTTTTTTCTTTTTTATAATTATTACGAAGTTCTACTAATTCTAAAATATTTTCAGGAATATCTGTATCTTTATGCTCGATTAATAAATCAAGGGATAAGACTTTATCGAAAGATTTTACCAATGCTAATTTTGTTGCATCATTAATAGAAGCTTTTAGTACATCATATAAAACTGTTAAAGCTAGTGATGTATTTAAATTCGAAGCAAGGGCTTCTTTAAATTCTTGTTCATATTTTAAGTAAGCATCTTGATCGATATTGTTTTTGGTTTTATCTAACGAGTTAATCTTATTTTTAAGTTTGAAATAAGCATTTTGCGATCCATCTAAGGCCTCATAAGTAAATTCTAAGGGCTTTTGATAATGACTATTTAAAACCATATAACGGTAACTTAAAGGATTATAGCCTTTTTCTTTTAATAATGCGACTGTTAAAAAATCACCTTTACTTTTACTCATCTTTCCACTTTTATCATTCAAGTGTTCAACATGGAACCAATAATTACACCATTTATGACCTAAATAAGCTTCACTTTGCGCAATTTCATTGGTATGATGTGGAAAAATATTATCAACTCCCCCACAATGAATATCTAAATATTCTCCTAAATATTTCATGGAAATACCCGAACACTCAATATGCCAACCTGGATAACCTAATCCCCAAGGAGAGTCCCATTTTAATTCTTGATCTTCAAACTTAGATTTCGTAAACCATAAAACAAAATCCGTTTTATTTTTTTTATTCACATCTTCTAAAACATCTTCTCTTACTCCGATAATTAAATCATCTTCTTTATGATTAGTTAATACATAATAATCTTTAAGTTTTGAAGTATCAAAATAAACATTCCCTTCGGAAAAATAAGCATAGCCAGTATTCATCAATTTGGAAATAATTTTAATATACTCTGAAATTAAACTAGTAGCTGGTATTACCGTATCAGGTTTTCTAATATTTAAATATTTACAATCTTCAAAAAAGGCATCAGTATAAAATTTAGCAATATCTAAAACTGACTTTTTTTCTCTTTTTGCCCCCTTTATCATTTTGTCTTCACCAGTATCTGCATCACTCGTTAAATGTCCAACATCAGTTATATTCATAACGCGATTAACTTGATAACCTAAATAACTTAGAGTTTTTTCTAAAACATCTTCTTCAATATAAGTTCTTAAATTACCAATATGGGCAAAATGATAGACAGTTGGACCACAAGTATACATTGTAACTTTATTTTTTTCGTTAGGTATAAATTCTTCTACTTTTCTAGTTAAGGTATTATAAATCTTCATAAAAACCTCCTAAATCTTTATAGTCATATTATATACTTTCTTAAAAAAAATGACAAGGCATTCCTTATCACTTCACAAAGATTACACATTTATATATTTAAAAAAACTAATTATTAAATTGTTTTCTCCTTTTTAGGTATCTTTTATACTTACTTATTTAAATTTAAATTATAATATAATGAAAGGAGATATTAATATGTTTGGATATAATTGTGGTTGTGGTGGCGGTGAATGGTTATGGATTATAATCATAATCTTCATAATATTCTTTCTTTGTAATAATAGAAATTCTTGGCAAGACCCAAGAGGAAATTGCTGCTAAAACTTAATATATAAAAAAAATGCAACCA
This sequence comes from uncultured Bacilli bacterium, assembly GCA_944350445.1. Lineage (GTDB taxonomy): Bacteria > Bacillota_I > Bacilli_A > RF39 > UBA660 > RUG591. The sequence goes on from CALVOW010000008.1 coordinate 31,841, forward strand.
AAATTGCATTTTTTTATTTACATAGAATAATAAATTTTAGTTCTCTTCTTGAAATTCGTTTTCAAGGACTTCAAGTGGTTCAGAATCAGAAAATGCTGTTTCAAGATCAAAATCAACGTTTTGATAAGCTTTAATACCAGTTCCGGCTGGAATAAGTTTACCAATAATAACATTTTCTTTTAAACCTTGTAAATGATCTACCTTACCACGAATAGCAGCATCAGTTAAGATTCTTGTAGTTTCTTGGAAAGAAGCAGCTGATAGGAAGGAATCCGTTTCAAGAGAAGCTTTGGTAATACCAAATAATACTGGTACACCAGTCGCTGGTTTTTTACCTTCCAAAATTGTTTTCTTATTACCATCTGTAAATTCAAAGAAATTAACAAGGGAACCAGGTAATAAATTTGTATCTCCTGAATCTACTATACGCATCTTAGAAATCATACGACGAGCAATTATCTCAACGTGCTTATCACTAATTTCAACACCTTGACTACGATAAGCATTTTGAACTTCTTTTAATATATATTCTTGAGTTGTTAAAGGATCGGTTACTACTAATAATTCTTTTGGACTAATAGCCCCTTCCGTTAACTTATCTCCTGGATTTACAACATCGCCTTTTTGAACACGAAGTTTAGCACCATAATTTGTTACATGTTCTTTTGTTTCTAAATCATTTTTAACACTAATTTTAAATTTACCATGATCTTCAACAATTTTTGATACTTTTCCACTAATTTCCGCGATAGTTGCTTTTCCTTTTGGATTTCTAGCTTCAAACAATTCTTGAACACGTGGTAAACCTTGAGTAATATCTTCTCCACCAGCAACACCACCAGTATGGAAAGTACGCATTGTAAGTTGAGTTCCTGGTTCACCAATTGATTGAGCAGCCATAACTCCAATAGCTTCACCAATTTCAACAATATTACCGGTTGCTAAATTACGACCATAACATTTACAGCAGACACCATTATGTGTATTACAAGTTAAAACAGAACGAATTTCTACTTCTTCAATACCTGCATCAATGATTTTTTCAGCAATAGATTCGGTAATTAATTCATTACGTTCTACTAAAACAGCATTTGTCTCAGGATGCACTACTTTTTTATTAGCAAAACGACCAATAATACGATCATATAATTTTTCAATTACGGAACCATTTTTATCATTAACAAAAGCACGAACAACAACACCAGAATCAGTTCCACAATCTTCTTCTTTAACTATAATATCTTGACTAACATCAACTAAACGTCTTGTTAAATATCCTGAATCAGCTGTTTTTAAAGCTGTATCGGCACTACCTTTACGAGCACCATGGGTTGATAAGAAGAATTCAGATACAGATAATCCTTCTCTAAATGATGATAAAACTGGAATTTCTACTGGTTCACCATTTGGTTTAGCCATAAGTCCACGCATACCAGCTAATTGGGTAAAGTTAGAAATATTACCACGAGCTTTAGAATTCATCATCATGAAAATTGGATTATCAACATCAGTTTTTGCATATTCTTCAAGTTCTTTTTGAACTTCATTTTTAGCATTATTCCAAGTTTCAATTACTTTATTAAATCTTTCTTCATCCGTTATTAAACCACGAGTATATTGTTTATTAATTGTATTAACTAGTTTATTTGCATCTTCAACAATTTTTTCTTTATTTTTACTAACTGTAACATCAGCAGCTGAAACAGTAATACCAGCAATAGTTGAATACTTAAATCCTAAGTCTTTTAATCTATCTAGCATCATACTTGTTTCCGTTGTTTTATAGCGTTTAAACGTTTGCGCAATTATACTTTCAAGAGTTCCTTTGGCAAAAGGTTTTACAAGGGGCATTTTACTAATTTCTTCTTTTATATTAACACCTTGTGATAAAAAGTACTTATTAGGGGTAATTTTTTGAATATTTTCATCAGTTGGTTCATTAATATAAGCAAAAGAATCTGGCAAAATTTCATTAAAAATTAATTTTCCTGGAGTAGTAACTAAATATTTACCTTTTTGACCTTCCGTAAATAATTTATATTTAAAGGAATTAACAGGTAGAGCAATTCTAGTATGTAAAGTAACTTCTCTTCTTTCATAAGCCATAATAGCTTCATTAGAATTTTTGAAAACTCTTCCTTCACCTTCAAGGCCAGCTTTTTCCATCGTTAAATAATAATTACCTAAAACCATATCTTGGCTCGGAGTTACAATTGGGCTACCATCTTTTGGATGTAAAATATTGTTAGCACCTAACATTAGAAGTCTTGCTTCAGCAATAGCTTCTTCTGATAAAGGTACATGAACAGCCATTTGATCTCCATCAAAGTCAGCATTAAAAGCCGTACAAACAAGCGGATGCAAACGAATAGCTTTTCCACCAATTAATTTTGGTTCAAAAGCTTGGATACCAAGTCTATGTAATGTTGGAGCCCGATTTAACATAACAGGATGTTCTTTTATAACATCTTCAACAATATCCCAAACAACAGGATCTTTATTTTCAATTAAACGTTTAGCAGCTTTGATGTTAGAAGCTAAATTACGTTTAACTAAGCCATTAATTACGTGAGGTTTAAAAAGTTCTAAGGCCATGTCTTTAGGAATACCACATTGATACATTTTCAAATCTGGTCCAACAACAATTACGGAACGACCAGAATAATCTACTCTTTTACCAAGTAAGTTTTGACGAAATCTTCCTTGTTTTCCTTTTAACATACTAGATAAAGATTTTAAAGGTCTGTTTCCTGCTCCGGTTACACTTCTGCCACGTCTGCCATTATCAAACAATGAGTCAACAGCTTCTTGTAACATACGTTTTTCATTTTGAATAATAATTTGTGGAGCATTTAAATCAATTAATTTCTTTAAACGATTATTACGATTAATAACACGACGATATAAATCATTTAAATCACTAGTAGCAAAACGACCACCATCAAGTTGAATCATTGGACGTAAATCAGGTGGAATTACCGGAATACAATCCATAATCATCCATTCAGGACGATTATCTGATTTGTAAAAAGCATCTAAAACATCTACTCTTTTTAATAAACGAACTCTTTTTTGCCCTTGAGCTGTTTCAAGTTCTTTTTTAATTTCATTAATTTCTTTTTCTAAATCAACTTGTTTTAAAAGTTCTTTAATGGCCTCTGCGCCCATACCAACTTTAAAACCATCACCATATTTTTCATAATAAGCGCGATATTCTTTTTCCGATAAAGTTTGCTTATTTTCAAGGGGAGCAATTCCTTTATCAATTACTACATAGCTAACAAAGTATAGTACTTCCTCTAAATCACGAGGACTCATATCAAGGACAAGTCCCATGCGACTTGGTACACCTTTAAAATACCAAATATGACTAACAGGACTTGCAAGTTCAATATGTCCCATTCGTTCACGTCTAACCTTAGAACGAGTAACTTCTACTCCACAACGATCACAAACGATGTTTTTATATCTAACACGTTTATATTTTCCACAAGCACATTCAAAGTCTTTAGTTGGACCAAAGATTTTTTCACAATAAAGTCCATCTCTTTCAGGACGAAGAGTTCGATAATTGATTGTTTCTGGTTTTTTTACTTCTCCATAACTCCAAGAACGAATCATTTCAGGGGATGCAATACCTATTTTTAAAGCTTCAAATTTATTAACTTCTATCATTAAAATTCCCCTCCTTCTTCATCAAATTCTGTATCATCAACGTTATCTAATTCATTTTCTAAAAAATCTGTCTCTTCTTCTTCCTCAAAATCATCTTCTAAATCATCAAGATTTTCTAATGATTCATCTTTAGCTGGAAGCTCTATTTCATCAATATCTAATTTAATATCTTCTTTATATTCTTCCTCTTCAATTTGTTTTAAATCTAAAATTTGGTTTTCATCATTTATAATTTTTAGATCAAGTCCAAGAGCTTGGAATTCTTTCATTAAAACTCTAAATGATTCTGGTACTCCAGCTTGATTAATATCTTGTCCTTTAACAATCGCTTCATATACTTTTACACGTCCTAATATATCATCTGATTTAACAGTTAATATTTCTTGTAAAGTATGTGCAGCACCATAAGCATATAATGCCCAAACTTCCATTTCCCCAAATCTTTGACCACCAAATTGAGCTTTTCCTCCAAGTGGTTGTTGCGTAACTAGGGAATATGGTCCCGTTGATCTAGCATGTAATTTATCATCAACCATGTGATGTAATTTAATCATATACATAACACCAACGGCTACACGATTTTCGAAAGGTTCACCAGTACGTCCATTATAAAGAATTGTTTTACCATCTTCATCCATTCCAGCTTCTTTCATCATAGCTTTAATATCATCGTTTTTAGCTCCGTCGAAAACTGGCGTTGCAACATGCACATTTAATTTTTTAGCTGCATATCCTAAATGAAGTTCTAAAATTTGGCCAATATTCATACGACTTGGTACACCCATTGGATTTAGCATAATATCAACTGGCGTTCCATCTGGTAAGAATGGCATATCTTCTTGTGGTAATATTAAAGAAATAACACCTTTATTACCATGACGACCAGACATTTTATCACCAACTTGAATTTTACGTTTTTGAATAATATAAATTCTAATTACTTTTGATACACCAGCTGGTAATTCATCATTTTCTTTTCTTGAATAAATTTTTACATCATGAACAATTCCATCACCACCATGAGGAACACGAAGAGATGTATCACGAACTTCTCTTGTTTTTTCACCAAAAATAGCATGTAATAATTTTTCTTCACTAGTTAATTCCGCCATTCCCTTAGGAGTAACTTTACCAACTAAGATATCGCCTTCTTTTACCTCGGTACCAATCATAACAATACCATTTTCATCTAAGTTCTTACGAGCTTCTTCGGATACATTTGGAATATCTCTTGTAATTTCTTCTGGTCCAAGTTTTGTATCACGGCATTGCATTTGATAATCTTCCATATGTAATGATGTATAAACGTCATCTTTTACTAAATTTTCATTTAAAATAACGGCATCTTCATAGTTATAACCATTGAATGTCATGAAAGCAACCACAACATTTTTACCAAGCGCAAGTTCGCCTTTATCAGTACTTGGTCCATCGGCAATTACTTGACCACGTTTAACAACATCACCATGGCGAACGATAGGTCTATGATGTTGACAAGTACCAGCATTAGAAAGTTCAAAATTAGCTAAATTATAAACATCTTGTCCTGTTGCATTTTTAATAACAATTTTTTTAGCATCAACATAATCAACAACTCCATCAGCTTTCGAAACAATAACAGCTCCTGAATCTTTAGCTGCAATATATTCAACACCCGTTCCAATATATGGAGCTTCTGATCGTAAAAGTGGTACAGATTGACGTTGCATATTGGCACCCATCAAAGCGCGAGTTGCATCATCATGTTCCAAGAAAGGAATACAACTAGTAGTAACTGCTACTACTTGTTGTGGAGATACATCAACATAATCAACATTATCAGAATTAGCTAAAATATTTTCTCCTTTATATCTTGCTGTTACCCTAGAAGGAACAATTCGATCATCATCATCAGTTTCAATTGTTGCTTGCGAAATAATAAATTCTTCTTCCTCATCAGCTGTTAAATAATCAACTTGATCAGTTAATTTTCGATCAATAACTTTACGATATGGAGTCATAATAAATCCATATTCATCAATTTTAGCATAACTTGCTAAAGAAGTAATTAAACCAATATTTTGACCTTCTGGAGACTCAATTGGACAGATTCTTCCATAGTGACTAGCATTAACATCACGAACTTCAACACCAGCTCGATCTCTTGACAAACCACCAGGTCCAAGAGCAGATAAACGTCTTTTATTAGTAAGCTCAGCAAGAGGATTAGTTTGATCCATAAATTGCGATAATTGACTACTTCCAAAGAATTCTTTCATAGCTGCTGTTACTGGTCTTATATTAATTAAAGTTTTAGGGGTTACTTCATCCATCTCTTGGGTTGTCATACGTTCACGGATAACTCTTTCCATTCTGGCAACACCAATTCTAAATTGATTTTGTAGTAATTCTCCTACTTGACGAACACGACGATTTCCTAAATGATCAATTTCATCATAATTTCCAACACCATGAAGTAAATTTAAATAATAACTAACAGATGCATAAACATCAGAAATTGTTAACCTTTTTACTTCAATATGTGGATCATTTCCAATCACAATCAATTTATTTTTCTTATTATTAGGATCATATATCTTTATTGTTTGAATACGATTATACGTATCTAAATCTTCGTTAATTTTTACATCTTTTAAATTATAATCATTAGCAAAAATTTTCTTTAATTCTTCTAAAATAGGTTTAGTAATTTTTGTATCTTTAGTATATAAAGTATCACCATCAACAACAATATTTTCAGCTAAAACTTGATCAAGTAAACGATCACAAACATTTAATTTACGATTAAATTTATAACGACCAACTCTTGCTAAATCATATCTGAATTCATCAAAAAATTTCGTGATAAGTTGATTCTTTGAACTATCCAAAGTTGCAGGTTCTCCTGGTCTTAATTTTTCATAAATTTCAATTAAAGCTTCATCAGTATTTCTTGTTGAATCTTTACTAATTGTATTTTCAATATATTCATCATGTCCAAAAACATTATAAATATCTTCATCAGTTGATAAACCAAAAGCTCTCAAAAGTGTAGTAAGAGGCACTTTTCTCGTTCTATCAATTCGAACATAAACAACATCTCTTGCATCGGTTTCAAATTCTAACCAAGTCCCACGGGTTGGAATAATTTGCGAAGTAATTACACTACGCCCATTTTTATCAATTTCACGATTAAAATAAACACTAGGACTTCTTACTAATTGACTAACAATAACCCGTTCTGCTCCATTAATAATAAAAGTACCACTGTCTGTCATAATAGGCATATCGCCTAAGAATATTTCTTGTTCTTTTACTTCCCCAGTTTCGTGATTAAAAAGTCGAACTTCCACTTTTAAAGGTGCTGAAAAAGTGGTTTCGCGATTACGACATTCTCTAATTGAATATCTAGGTTCATCAAAATGATAATCACCAAATTCAAGTGATAAAGTACCAGAAAAATTTTCAACAGGGAATAAATCATTAAACACTTCTTTAATACCAGTATCAATAAACCACTGATAACTCTTTTTTTGAATCTCTAATAAATCCTTTAATTCATACGTATGTTTTATTCTCGAAAAAGATCTTCTTTGACGATAATCGCCACAATTAATAAGCTTATAAGCCATTAAAATTCACCCCTATACACTAATTTTTTTTCAATAACATATTAACATTTAATACGCCGCCAATTTATATTAATAACATAATTTCTTTCAATAGTCAACAACATTTTAAGGAAATTATGTAAAAACCTTTGCTTTTATTTAAAACTTCAATTTTATATAATTTCGAAAAATCTTTCATAAAAGATTTCGCCCCTTGTTCTTTTCTTATTACAAGATAAATAACCCCATTTTCTTTCAAAAAATTCTTAGCATCTCTAAAAATATTATATAATTTTACTTTACCAATTCGAATCGGGGGATTAGAAATTATGACATCATATTTTTTCTTAACCAACGAAAAACTATCACTATAAAATACATTTGTTTTTAAACATTTATTTGCTACACTATTTAAATTAGCAAGATGCAATGCCCTTTTATTCAAATCAATCATATCAACCCAACAATTTGTTAATTTTGATATAATAATTCCAATTGCTCCATAGCCACATCCAAAATCTAAAACCTCACCTTGAATATTCTCTTTCAATACTGTTTCAATTAAAAGTTTACTTCCAAAATCTAATTCTCTTTTTGAAAAAACCCCATTATCTGTTTTAAAACGAAAAAGACAATTTTGAATACTAACTGAAAATTCCTGAATATTGCTTACCAAATTTTCATCATTTATAAAATAATGTCCCATTATTCACCTACTAAAAAACTAGAAAAATATAAAAAGAAGCAACTACTTTACGAATAAATATAGTTACTCCTTTCTTATTTCGTTATTTTACAACATAATTTATTTAAATTCAAGCAAAATTTAAATAAAATCGATCAATTCAACATTGTTAACATCATAATTTAAAGATTTTACAATCGAATCTAATTCATATTCATCAAAAGAAACTTGAATTTCTTTTTTAGTTTTAAAAAATAAACTAACCTGATACATAAAAATTTCTTTTATAGTATCTTTTTCTATTCCAATTGAAAGTAAATAGTTAGCAATTTCTAATACATTATCTTGGTTTACAATAAGATTTTCAATAATATGTTGATAATTATTATCTAAAATATCTTTAATATCTAAATCACTAAAACCAATTTCTTTTAAATACTCCATCTTAATTACCTCCTTCAAGAGAATTTACTACTTCTTCTAACATTTTATATTCATCATTTTTTATGACACTATGATATGTTAAGGCAATTAATAAAGCATTCTTTGAAGTATAACCTTTACTTCTTAAAAAATTATAAATACGAATTGTTTTAATTCTTGATATTAAAACATTATTTATTTTATAACGTAATTCACTTTCTTTATATTTCTTATCAAAATTTAATAAAGTATCATCTAAAGAAATATCTGTTGGTTCTTGATTATTAATATCATCTAATAAAGTTTCTAATTCATTTTCATCTACCATTGAATAATCAAAATTAAAATATAAATTTTTATATTCTTCAGGTATTTGTAAAATATCAACTTTTGGATTAGAAATTTCTCCAGCTAAAATTCCTGGTTTACTTCCATAAATTTTTTGATCATTTTCTGTTTGATAACGAAGTTTTAATAATAAATCACTTCGAGCTGTATTTAGTTTATAAGGGTATTTTTTTATATATTCAATGCCATCAAATACTTCTTCTTTACCAAGAAAACCTTTTTCACGCCCCATAGCTTCAATAAAATAATCTAAATTTTCTAAAATATGCTTATTGTACAATAAATATTTTACATTATCATTATTTAAAACTAGTGCATATTTTTCAATTTTCATATTGTTTTCTACAACAACATCATGATCAAGTATTAATAATTCACGATAATTATCAAATAAATTAATTAAATTAATTTGATGTTCCTTAAAAAATTCAATGTTTTTTGTAAATGAATTAATTACTGATGGATCAGATAATAAAATTGGCATTGTTTCAATTGTTATTTCTAAAACATTTTGATAATTCTCTTCACTAACAACTAAATTTTCACGAATCAAATTTAATACTTTTACTAAATCACTATTAGTATTTTTATTTAAAATTCTTTTTAAAATATTTTCTTTTTCTTTTAACTTATCTAATAAATTAAATTCTTCTAATGTTTTTAACATTGAGTCTAGTTCAAAATAATTTGTAGAATCAGCCAATTCTATTGTATCATTAAGACCATATTTAGTAAGCAATTCTTGATAATTATTAGTTTGAGTTTCTAACTTAACTTCTGGTATTTTATAATCAGAAATAGGGGATTCAAGATCTAAATCTGTAATAGGAATATTAAAAGAACTTTCTTTTTCTTCGACATTTTTCTCTGCTGTTTCCATTTCTTTTAACTTATCATCAATTCTTTTGATAATTTCTTCTAAATCAACCGTGTTTGACTTAAAATTTTCATTTTCTACTTCTTGATTTATATTAGCAGGAGCAATATCTAAATCTTCTTCTAATGGTCGAGAATTAGAAAATCTTGTAGAATAATCTGCATTTGCTAAAACATTTTCATTAACAACTGGTATTTGAAAAGTACCAAAATCATTAAAGTTTTTATTATCTTCTTTTTCTGTATCTTCATTGGAAACTACTTTTTCTTCTTCGTCAATTTGAATTTTTTTAGAGTCTTGCCAATCATCATCTAATTTTGGAATTTCAAAAGGCTCTAAATTTATATTAATTGGTTCATATGGAAAATCTTTTTCATCAATATCATCTAATATTTCTTCCTTTTTTTCTACATCCTTTTCTTGATTTGTATTATTATAAATATCAGCATTATACTTTAATAAAAATTCAAAAAGTTCTACTTTTTCTTCAATTAAAATGTTAGCATAATCAAAGGCTTCAACAAGAAAATCAACTTCAGTTAAATAAGCATTTTTTTCAAATTTTGAAACAATTTTTTGATAAGTTTCTAAATCATTGGTTAAAACTGTTAAATCTGTTTCTGGTAATCTTTCTTTACTCTCTTGCAAACTTTCAATAGTATCTTGTAAAGTGAAAGATTTATCTTTCATTCCAACTAGAAAAGCTAAAATTGCATCATGCTGAGCAGTTGTTAACTCCAAACTAATTCCTTGTCTAATGCCTTGAATTATATACATAATACCTTGATAATTACAAGTTTTATCTTTAAAAATTTCGGAAACACTTGGATCAATCATTGAAAGAATTTTTTCGAAATCTTCTTTACTAATATTATCAAAACTTAAAATATCATCTTCTTTTAAAGAACTTATCATCTTTTCTATATATTCTAAATCTTTATTATTAGTATCTAATTCACCATTTAAATAATTCAAATTATCAATATTTCTATTAATAGCATCCATTTTAATTTTTAAAATTTTAAGTATTTTATCTTGCATCTTTATCCTCCATTTTAATATCTAAGGTATTTAAATCAATCAAAGGAATTAAATCTTCTGTTTTTATATTTTGTAGTAATAAATCTCTTTCTCTTTCATCAAATACTTTTCTATTTATATTTTTAAATGTCTTTTTTAATAACTCTTTATTCTTATCTAAAAAACTTTCTAAACTTTCGGAAACATTTAAAACTCCAAGTATTAAAATATAACCATTTTCTAAATAAGTGTAAACTGTTTTAACTACAAATTCATCTTTTATATAAAGATATGTATCAAGGTAATAAAAACATGGCATTTTAAGATCTGTTTTTTGTTCTAAATCTAATAAATTTTTTAAAATGCAACTTCGATATTTTAAATCGCATGTCTCTAAGTAGGTTCTAACTAAAGATTTCCCATCTTTCATTAGAAAAACTAATTTTTTATCTACTTTGTCACTAAAAACTTCTTTTTGTTTTTTTAATTCTAATTCATATCCTACTAATTTTTTAAAATGTAAATAATAATCAATAATTTCTTCATATTTCTTATTATCATATAAAATTTTAATTTTATTAATTAAATAACTCTTTCGAAGATTAATAGAATTTTCATCCAAGTCTTTTAAATCAAAATTTTCTAAATTTAAATTATCTAAAAAATTTTCTTGGAAAAATTGTTGATTAGAATTTAATAAATCAGATATATCAGACAATTTTATATCATTTGTTAACATAATATCATTAGTGGTTATATAATTTTTAATATTACATTTATTAATAAAAATTAAAATATCTAATTTTTCTTCCAAAGAAATTTTTGTTAAATCCAAAAAAGTTAAAAATTCCAATATATCTGTAATAAAAATATTATTTTTATGAAATAAAATATAATATTTATTAAAAAGTTCTTGTTGTTCTAAATTAGCACTTTTGGTTTTATATTCTAAACTAATTTCTTGATATAAATTACATAAATATGTAAATAAGGTTTCCATAAATTGAATAGCTTCTTTGTATTGGGGAAGATCTTTTAAATTTGAATTTTGATTTTTAAGTAAATATTTAGACGTCTCATATTTAGAAATCCAATTATTTTCGACATTTGGATTTTTGATTTTAATAGCTTTAATAATAAAATCTTGATCATAATATTCTAATATATCTAAATATGAATTTTGTCCAAGCTCTATTAGTTCTTTTATAGATTCATAAACACTTTTTAAAGCTTTCACTTCCATCCTATTATCTTGTATATTCAATATTATTGGTTCTATATATGCTAATAATTTGGCCAAACTATCATTCACTAGACACCACTATCCCTTATTATATAATTATAATAACATAAAGTCTTTTTTTTATCAATATTTAATTTTATTTTTTTTATAGATAACATATACTATATAGGAGGCTCTATGGCAGTTATAAAATATACAGATAAAGAATTGGATTTGCTTGCAAGACTTATGAGAGCAGAAGCAATTGGTGAAGGAACTCTTGGAATGTTAATGGTTGGTAACGTTGTTGTAAATAGAGCTATTTCTAATTGTTTAACTTTTAAAGATACCAGAACTATTTATGATGTAATTTATCAAAATCCCGGTGGTTTTGCTGGTATTAACAGCGAATTATTCATTCCAGCAGCAACTAATAATGAAAAAAGATTAGCCAAACGCGTTTTAGATGGAGAATATTACTATCCAGCTACTAACGCTTTATGGTTTTATGCTCCAGTCGATGATAACGACTGTGCCTCTTATTGGTATGATCAAAAATTAAGTGGAAGATATAAAAATCATTGTTTTTATGAACCATATCCAGGAGTTTGTGAAGAATTACATTAAAAAAAATTAATACTTTTTTGATTAGTATTAATTTTTTTATTATTTTTCATTTTTTTTATTAAAAGAATCAAAAGCTTTTAATACTTCAACTGGTAAAGCAAAAATAACTGTATTAGATTGATCACTACTTAAATCATTTAAAGTTTCTAAAGTTCTTAAATGAACGGCAACCGGATTTTCACTTAATTTTTGAGCTGCAAGAGCCAAATTATTACTAGCTTCTACTTCTCCTTTGGCTTTTGTAATAACTGCTTCTTTTTCTCTTTCTGCTTCAGCAACCCTAGCAATTACTCTTTTCATCTCTTCTGGTAAGGAAACATCTTTAAGTTCAACATTTTCAACTTTAATTCCCCAAGGATCAGTAGCTTTGTCAATAATATCACAAATTTTTTGAGAAATTTTTTCTCTTTCACTTAAAAGTTCATCTAAACTAACTTCTCCAACTGCATTTCGCATGGTTGTTTGGGCAAGTTGACTAACAGCATAATAAAAATTTTCAACTTCAAGAATTGCTTTACTAGCATCAAAAATTTTATAATATATAACTGCATTAATACGGATTGATACATTGTCTTTGGTAATAGCATCTTGTTCGGGAACATCAACAGCTTTGGTTCTTATATCTATTTTTCGATACGATTGAAAAATAGGAAAAACAAAATTCCAACCAGGATTTAAAACCTTACTATATTTCCCCAAAGTAAATTTTACTCCTCGCTCATATTCATCTACTTGCTTAATAGATACTAATATAATTATGACAATAATTATCAATATTACATATATCATATTTACTCCTTTCTTTGTATTCATTATAGCATATTACAAAAAAATTGTATATATTCTAAAAATAATTACCAAAATAATAATATGATAACAAAATATAAAATAAATAAAGATGAATTAATTATAAATATTGATTTTTTATATGATGTAAAAAATAAATTAAATTCTAAACAAAACATAATTAAATATATTAATTTAATTTTAAAAAAAGAAAAAATTAAATTTAAAGGCAAAAAAATTACAATATACCAAAATGGAATATTAATAGGTACCATCTATCTTACAACTTTTTATCTAAAAAAAATAAAATTTAAATTAAAAGAAAAAGAAATAACGGAAAAAAATTGTTATTTTTATCCTGCTACAATTTTTGAATTAAATCAAAAAAGTAAAAAAATTAATACAAAAAAAGTTTTTAGTTGTTAAAAAAAATTAACACCAAAAGGCATTAATTTTAATTATTATTTAAGTGATGATACCGATTCTACATTAATAGAACTTGCAATTTCTAATAATTCTTGACTATCCATTGTATCAGATACCATATAATATTCAATATTTCCACTTATCCAATTTAAAGAATTATCTGTAACAGCTCCAATTGTATCATTTACTTGTAAAGGTTCTCCATAAGTTGGAATAATAGTTAATTCATCTTCGATACTAACGGTTTCTTCTACTAAGGTAAAACTTTTCTCGCCACCAAAAGTTAAAATTACTCTTTCACCATCAGTTTTACTAACTTTTTCTTGATCTTGTAAAGTTGTTCCAGTTGGTAAATATAAAGGATAAATTATGTCTTCAATAGTTGCAGTTTGTTCTGTACCTTCCTCTTGTTTAGTTTCTTCCTCGGTATTTGTATTTTTATTTTCTTCACTTGAATTATTTTCTTCTTGTTTATTAGTATTATTATCAGTTGATTGATTATTATTATTGTTATTAGTATTTATAATACTATTTACTTCAAAATAAGATTCATCAAAGGTTGGTGCATAGTCAGTACTATTAACAGTAAAAATCATTTCGGCTTCCCCATCTGCATTTAATACTTCTACTTTTTCAATTAATAAATCACTATTAACAGTTACTCTTTGTTTTACTAAATCAGGATTATTTGGATAATTTACTTTACTAATATAAATATATTTTCCATCTTCTTCTAAAGTTTCTAAGTCTTTATCATTATTCAAATCATCAATAATAGAACCTAATAAATAAATTTGTGAATTATTATATGGCCAATCGCTTTGAAATTTAAAGCTTTTGTTTAAACTTGGTGTTAAGACAAAAACACCATCATCATTACGTAATATTACTTGTTCATGGTTATTGGATGTATTAGTAAGTGATACTTTAAATTTATCTTTTTTCATAAAATCAACTGTTACTTTATAAGTGTAATTAGTATTATTATTTTTTACTTCTAAATTACCATCTAATGTATAACTATCTAACTTATTAATTTTATCCGTTAAATCTTTAAAAATATCATTACTATTATCTTTACCACATCCAGTTAATAATATAGTAACCAATATCATCAAAAAAATAAATATTTTTTTCATTTAAAACCCCTTTTTCTTTCTTTCAATTAATTATATTTATCTCTTTTTAAAATATTCATGAATAAAATTAAATATTTTGTTTATGATAGTTAGTGATAGGAGGAGTTTATGCAAACATTACAAAAAATAGCCTTAATATTTACAATAATTGGAGCAATTAACTGGGGTTTTATCGGAATATTTGATTTCAACCTTGTAGATGCATTATTTGGAGAAGCATCTGCCTTAAGCCGAGTTATTTATGCAATTGTAGGTATTACCGGTTTAATTAATATAGGTCTTTTATTTACCGATTATAAAGATATTGATCATAAATAAAAAATTCGTGATAAACACGAAATTTTTTAATATAAAATAATTTTATAATACTACAACAATTGTAATTAATATAAAAGCAATTATAAATAATTCTAAGAAAATTTTCCAAATATTCTTAAACCACTCTACATAAGAAATTTTTAAGTAACTAATTACACCAAGTAACACAATACTAGTTGGAGCAATCAATAAGGCTAACCCTTGCATTGCTTGACAAATAAAGCCAACAAGTGGATAAATACTTGTATCTGTAATAATACTAGTTACATAAGGTAGTAAAGCAGCTGATGTGTAATACGCATCAATATTAAAGATACTTCCAATAAACATCGAAAGGGAAAGAGTAACACTATTGAAACCATCGGTAATTGTTAAAAGTGGTTTTAAAATTGTTAAAATTACTGGATTATTTGATACAGTAATTAATACTGTATAAGCAAGTACCATTAATAAAGCAGGTAATGCAAACTTCTTAGCACCTTCTTTATAATCTTCAAACATATCGCTTAATTTAATACGATAAATTAATGAAAGTATTAAAGTTGCTAAAAGCATGATTGTTATAAATTCAATACCACTCCAACTACCCAAAGAAACAGTTTGCATTGTTGATCCTAATATCTTAGCAAATATTTGATAATCTTTAATAGCAAATGACATTACATTTTCATGGAAATCTTCAAAAATTGTAATATTGAAAGCTCCACTAAAATCAAGGGTTCCAATAATCATCAACAATAGGATTAAATCAAAAATCAAAATAGCAGGCCAACTAGGTTTTACTTTACCTTTCTTTGATTTTACTTCTATTTTTTCAGCAATTAATTCTTTATCATCTACTTTCTTAGTATCCATCTTACGAATACGGAAGAAAATGTTTAAAAGAAGAATTAAAATACCAATTACTAACATAACTATTCTAACCCAGATTAAATCTGTATAAGAAGTAGCTAATGTTCCCATATAAGTTCCGGTAATTGCACTTGCAAATAAAGAACCTAAGAATCCAACCGCAATAGAACCAATGAAAGTAATGGCAATTGTCATTTTATCATATCCCATTAAAAGGATAATAGATGCTAAAAGTGGAAGTAAGAAAATTAATTCATAACTAAGCCCACAAAATGCAACTATAACTGAAAGTAAAACGACAATGGTTGAAAAAAAGATAATTTCTTTTCCTTTGAATAAGTTTACAATTCTATCACATATTTTTCTGAATACACCAGTCTTATTAAGTACGCCATAAAAGGCTCCAACTGTTAAAACATAAACAGCTATTTGTCCAAAATAGTATAATGTTAAAGTTGGATAATTAAAGATATCAAAAAGCCCAGCTGGATATCTAACATCAGTATACAATCCACCATTATAATAAGAGATAGGGAATATCCAAGTTAGTAAATAAGTAAATAAAATTGTAATCAATAGTACCTTTAATGTATTATTTTTCTTCATATTAACCTCCCACTTAATTATATAATATTTTTTTTAAGAAAAGCAACTTATTTCACAATAATTACACAATAAAAATAAAAGAAAACTAGAAAGGAGTGAAAAAAATGCCAAATAAAGTTATTTTAATTGGCTGTGGCAATGTTGGAACAAGCTATGCTTATGCCATAATAAATCAAAAAACTTTTATAGAAGAATTAGTATTAATTGATATTAATAAAGAAAAAGCTGTGGGTGAAGCTCTTGATTTAAATCACTGTTTAGCCTATTCTCCTTCCAAACTAAAAATACGTGTTGGAGATTATGAAGATGTTAAAAATGCAAAAATGGTTTGTATTTGTGCCGGTCTAAATCAAAAACCAGGCGAAAGTAGATTAGATTTAGAAGAAAAAAATAAAAAAATTATTGAAAATATTGTTAAAAATGTTATGAAATATTCTTTTCAAGGTATTTTTTTAATTGCAACCAACCCTGTTGATATCATAACAGATACAGTTTTTAGAATTTCCAAAATAGCACCCAATAGAGTAATTGGAACTGGTACTTCCTTAGATACAGCTAGACTTCGCTTTTTAATCGGCGAGAAATTAGAAATAAACCCCAAAAATATTCATGCTTATATTATAGGAGAACATGGAGATAGTGAATTTTTTCCTCTTTCAAATGCAACCATTGGTTTAAACTCTATAACTGAATATTTAACCGAAGAAGAATTAAAAGATATAAGTTTAAATGTTAAAAATTCCGCTTATGAAATTATAAATAAAAAAGGATTTACTAATTTTGGGATTGGTATTTGTCTAGTTAGAATAACCAATGCTATTTTCCAAAATGAAAATTCCATTTTAACTGTTTCTTGTTACAATAAAGAACATGATTTATATATTAGTCAACCAGCTATTATTAATAAAAATGGCATAAAAGAAGTTATAAAACTAAATTTAACCGAAGAAGAACAAAAACTATTTTTAACTTCTATTAATGTTCTAAAAAAATGAATAGAAAAACTCCCGTTTATCTATTCATTTTATTATATTCCATTTTTTTAAATCCATGTAAAAATTTTAAATTTCTTTATTTAAAGAAACATATTTTGTAAACCATTCTCGAAATCCTTCAACACTTTCATAATAACTTTTATCATCATTACTGTCAGCTCTTAAATAAGCAATTATTTTTCCTTCTTGATAAATAGCTACACTAGGATAATATTTCAAAGTTTCATTTAGTTTAGTATCATCAATAATTGTTCCAGCTATTTGGTAAAAACTAATTTCTTCTTCAGCTAAAAAACTTTCTACAACTTCCCGAAAACTAGCGGAAGTAAGACAATTTGGCATATAAACAAAAATAGCAAAAGAGCTTTTAGCATTTTCTAAATCTTTTAATGTATGATTATCAATTGTAATTAAAGAATCCCCTTGATAATATTTTTCACTTAAAGGATAAATTTCTTTATTTCCACAACCACTTATAAAAAGACAAAAGAAACAAAGAAAAATTAGTTTTTTCATTCACTAACCTCATGTAAATTAGAAAAATCTATATCATGATATGTTACTTTCCAAAAATCATAGGAAACCGAACCATCAGCATTAGTTTTTTTAACATTTATATTATTTTTCCCTTCATAATACCAATAACCACCAACATTATAGATTTTATTTTCATCCCAGCCAAGAGCAACTAACATATTTTTCATAGAACCAGCGTAACCTCCGCCACCACACATTAAGAAAATATATTTATCTTTTGGAAAAAAATATTCTAAAATTTCTAATGATTCCTCGTAATTAGCAATATATTCTCCATCAGTAGTATAAGTAAATAAAGTATTGCCCGTATAAGTATTACCAACTTCAGCTGGTAAATCTGTAACATTAACTAATAATGGATAAGGAACAGCTTCAAAACCAGCAACAAAACCAGAAAGATAAGAATCCCCGCCAATAGCTTCATAATTACCAGGATCTTTAAGCATTCGCATATCAATATAAACTGAATCACTGCGATTTAAATAATTATCAATTGTTGCTTCATTAATATTTTTATCAATTCCAAAACTTCCTCTAAGCCCTTCCGATATTTTGGGATTTGGTAATTTAGCCAATTTTTGATTATTTTGATAATAAAATATTATTCCAGCAATTATAAAAACAAATAAAATAAGTTCAATTAACCATATTTTTTTCATAAATTTCTCCCTTCAAATACTAGTTTAAACAAAAAAAATAAAAAAACAAGCAATTTGAAGTTGAAAAAATCTCAACCAAAAGTTGAGATCCTATTCATCACAATTATCTTCTAATTTTAAAGGAATATAATAAGTAATTGTTTGATTTTTTTCATTAATAGCTGTAATTTCTAATTGTAAACTATTTTCCTTATATACTTCGCAAGTTTTTTCATAATTATCTACATTAAAATGAAGTTCTTTTAAAAAGTCATCTAAAGTTATAGGTTCATCTTTTTCATATATATATTTACTAATTTCAGTTTTAACTTTACCATTTATTTCATATAAAGTACAATTTAAAGATTGATATAAATTATTATCTTCTAAACCACAATAAGTAATATTTGATATATGAATAGCCGTTTTCGTATCGTTATAAGCAATACTTCCATACAATTTAAAATTTTCACAACTAGCCGATAAAGTTTGAAAGTTAAAATCACTATCTTTATTATTTAAAAGCATAAATAAAGCTATAAATATTAAAACTATTAGGAAAATTACTAATAAAATTATTTTTTTCTTTTTTGAATATTTTGATTTAAATTTTGTTTCTAAAAAAGAATTTAAATCAATGTTATAATCATTACAAATTTGTTTTAAAATAGCAAGATCAGGCATATTTTTCCCATTTTCCCATTTACTAACCGCCTGATAAGTAACTCCATATTTTAAAGCAAATTGCTGCTGACTAAGTTTTTCTTTTTGACGAATTTCTCTAATAAATTTACCAATTTTTTCTTGATCCATAAAAACACATCCTAAATTTATTTTTATTATTTATATTGTAACAAATTGTTAATATAAAGTCTACAAACATAAATTTCCTAGTAAACTAGTATTTTTATAAAACAAAATAAATTAATTATCGAAAATATAACAAAAACTTATTTTGATAATTAAACTCCGTTTTCTTAAATTAATTACTATTTATTCTTTATAATTTTTTATAACATAATTATTTATCATTTCTTTTTTGTTTTCAAGTTGATTATTTATAATTTTTCTTTTAATATCATCAAGGATTATTCCAATCTCTTTATCTTTAAACCCTAACTTAATTAAATCATTGCCATTATAAGATATTTCATTATAAAAATTCCTAATTTCAATATATTTAGCTTTAATTTTTAATAATTGATTAATTCGATTAATATATTTAGGATTTTGACCTTTAATATCTGCTATTTTTAAAGCAAATAAAAATTCAATTTTACTCATATTATATTTTTTATAAAAATTATATATTTTATTATTTTTAATACTTAATTCACCTTCATGATACAAAATCATATCATTTACAACTTTTTTAGTTTTATTATCAATTTTATATTTATTAGCAAATTTTTTAAAAATTTCTACACTAACTTTTGCATGGCCTAAAAAATGACCAACACCATTTGCATCTAAGACATATTTAGCTGGTTTTCCAATATCATGAAATAGAGCTGCTAATCTTACGTATAAGTTTTTAGGTGAAGAAGATACTACTTTTATAATATGTTCATATACATCATAAATGTGATAATCATTGTACTGTTTGAAACCATCACATTTTTTTAACTCTGGAATAATAGAAAAAAATATATCTTTATATTCACGAAGATAAAATTCAATATCGTCTGCAACAAGTATTTTTTTTAATTCTTGATATATTCTTTCTGGTGCAACTTTATTTAATAAATCTTTTTTTAATAAAATCTGCTTTTTCGTACTTTCACTAATCGAAAAATTATTTTTAATTGCTTGTCTTAAAGCTCTTAATATTCTTAATGGATCAACTACTAAGCCTTCACCATTTTCTTTTACTAAATCTATAATTTTTTGATTGATATTTTCAATTCCTCTAAAGGGATCAATTAAATTGCCATTTAAATCGACAGCCATAGCATTTATTCGGAAATCTCTACTTGCTAAATCTTCAATTATATTTTTTCCCTTATACAAAGAAAACTCATAATTATATTTATTTTTTCTTATAATTGCTGTATTTCTATGGGCATTTTCTTTCATTATAGTTACATGAGGTATTTTTATTTTTAAAATTTCTAAAGGCATATTAGTTGCTAAATCATAATCTTTACTTTCAATTCCAATTATACTATCTCTAACAGCTCCACCAACTAAGTAACATTCATATCCATTATCTAATATAATTTTCATCAACTCTTGCAAGTCCTTTGGAATATTAATTTTATTTACCATGTTAATCACCTTATAAATGCAATTATAACATAAATTATTGGTATAATTTTGATTATTACAACTTTTGAATAATAAATTACAATTTAGATAAGTTTTAGATACGTTTTGAATTCAATTTCAAAATTATACTTCAATATACTTTTTATTCTTATTTTATAAGGGTTTGCAATACTTTTTAAGAGTATCTAAAACGTATCTAAGACAAAAGACATGTCTAAAATTACCTAAATATTGTAATCATAGAAAAAACCCGCAATCCCTTATTTTATACGGGTTCGTGGGCTTATTTACCACAACATTGTTTATATTTGCGTCCTGAGCCACATGAAGTAGATACTCCCATATTATCAATATTATCGATATTTATAATATTATTGATATTTCAAGGTTTATCAGACTAGGTAACTTCTA
>CALVOW010000009.1 GCA_944350445.1 uncultured Bacilli bacterium
TTCAATTTATTAGCCTTAATTAGTGCTAATACTAAAATATCAAACATTCTAAACTTCAACTAGCACAACGCGTTATTATATATATTTTTTATACTAATTGAAAATATTAAAAAAAATTAAGAAGTAGTAATCTTTATTTTTAATTATTTTTTATATAACAAATTTCTATTTTACTATTCAATAAATTATTTATTACGTAAGTATAAAACAATTTTTGATACTAGTTAAAAAGTAAATTCAAAAATCATCAATTTGCTTCTCTTTTTTTAATATGCTACTTTTAATTTGAAAGGAGGGTATATGGTTACAAAAAGTTTTTTAACACGAGATGATTTAGTAAAACTAGATAAAGAATTAAAGCTTATTCCTTTAACATTTGATAAGATGTTTAAAAGTGTTTTTACTTATGATTTAGAGATCTTCAAAGAATTTTTGATCTTAGAAACAAATCTTGATTTAGATATAGAATCAACTAATATATCTTTATTAAATAATGAACTACCCAAGGGAATTATCAAAGAATATCAAAAGACCATTGATATTTATGTTTTTTTAAATGATAATACAAGAATTGATGTTGAATTAAATAATGCCAATTACAATAACCTTTTAAGTATCAGAAATAGTTTGTATGAAAGTAAATTATTTAGTATGAGTCTTGAAAGTGGAGAAAGTATTAAAGAGTTAGCTAATAAAAAAATAATTCAACTTAATTTAAACACTAAGGATTTTAATATAACTTATGGGGAAGATATTTTAATGACCTATGGTATTAAAACGGGAAACTTTTATCTGAAAAATCGGCAAATCATCTTGAAGTATCTTGCTTACTATAAGAAAATGTATTATAATTTTGATATTAAGTTAAGTAAAAGTGAATTATGGTTAGTTGTTATTTTAAGTGAGACTTTTACCGAACTTTACGATTTACTTGGTGAATTACTAAGTGATTCAAAACGCGAGAAATTTATAAGGAAAGTGATTGAAATGAGTAAAGATACTTTCATTCTTCATGAATGGGAAAAAGAGAAAATGGATGAATTAACAAAGTTAGCCTATGAAGAAGATGGACATAAAAAAGGTCTTGAACAAGGTTTTGCTGATGGTTTTCAAAAACGAAGTCAAGAAATAGCTAAAAACTTATTAAAGGCCAATGTTTCTTTGGATATAATTAGTGAAAGTACAGGTTTATCTCTTGAAGAATTAGAAAAAATTAAAACCGAAATATAATTTATTTAGTCTTTAATTAGCAAAAAATCACATTTTATTTGATGTGATTTTTATTTTAAATTTCTCAATCAACTACCCGAATACTTGTTATAACCGGTTGATTTTCATAAGCAATTTCAATATCTTCTTCTGTTGGATTAACTTGTTCAACAATTTTATCAACAACTTCCATTCCCTCTGTTACATGTCCAAAAGCAGCATACGAACCATCTAAAAAAGTTGAATCTTGATGAACTATAAAAAATTGACTAGTTGCAGAATCAGGATCATTACTTCTGGCCATCGAAATAACTCCTCTTACATGGGAAATATTATTTTCGACTCCATTGCTTGCAAATTCACCTTTTATGGTTTGACCTGATCCTCCAGTCCCATTATGATTAGGATCGCCCCCTTGAATCATAAAGCCAGAGACAATTCGATGAAAAGTTAAACCATCGTAAAAGCCCTCATTAGCCAAATTAACAAAATTAGTAACCGTAATTGGAGCCGTATCAGCATCTAATTCTAATTTAATTACTCCATAATCTTGAACAGTAATTTCAACATTAACTTTTCCTTCTAGATATTCTATTTTCTCATTTTCCTGAACAAATAAGTCTTTAAAAGAACAACCTGTTAAAAAAAGTAACATGGTTAAAAAAATCGCAATAAATTTATTTTTTTTATTATCTAACAATAATTTCTTCACGTCCTGCACCAACACCAATGAATTTAATAGGAACTCCTACAAATTCTTCAATCCTTTCTATATATTTTTTAGCTACCTCTGGTAAATCTTGAAAATCACGAATTTGACTAATATCCGATAAATCACCAGAAAATTCTTCATAAACGGGAACACTTTTTAATAACTCTTCTTCATTGGTTGTAAAATCTTCAAAAATCTCGCCATCTCTTTCATAACCAACGCAAAGTTTAATAGTGTCCAATTTTAAAACTGTATCTAAATGATTCATACAAAGAGCTGTAATACCATTAATCAAAACTGCATAACGAAGCGCCACTAAATCTAAATAACCACATCTTCTTGGACGTTTAGTCGTAGCTCCATATTCATGCCCAAGTTCTCTTATTAAATCACCTATTTCATTGTCTTGTTCTGTTACATATGGTCCCGCTCCAACTCTTGAGGAATAGGCTTTCATAACCCCATATACTTCCCCAATTTGTTTAGGATTTAAACCACTTCCGGTTAGAATTCCGCCAATTGTTGGATTACTACTCGTAACATATGGATAAGAACCAAAATCAATATCAAGTAAAGTTGCTTGAGCTCCTTCACAAATAATTTTTTTACCTTCTTTAATTAATTTATGAAGTAGCGTTACCGTATCAGTTACATATTCTTTTAAAATATTAGCATATTCCGTATATTCCTTATAAATTTCTTCAAAATCTACTTCTTCAAAACCATATAAAGCAAAAAGTTTATTTTTCTTTTCAACGTTTCTTTTTAATAACTCTTGAAAATTCTTTGCGTACAAATCTTCAATTCTAATTCCTGAACGCTCATATTTATCACAATAACAAGGACCAATTCCTCTTACAGTCGTTCCAATTTTTTTACTGCCTCGAAGACTTTCTAACATTCGATCCTCTTCAATATGATATGGGAATATAACATGCGCTTTCGTACTAATTCTTAAATTAGAAACATCGACGCCATTCTCTTTTAAAGAATTAATCTCTTCAATCAAAACCTTAGGATCAATTACCACCCCATTGCCAATAATGGCCATAGTTCCTTCATTTAAAATCCCCGAAGGAATTAAATGAAAAACATATTTCTTAGAATCAACTTCAATTGAATGTCCAGCATTGTTCCCACCAGTTGCTCTTAAAGCAACGTCAGCTTTAGCTCCAAGATAGTCAATGATTTTTCCTTTTCCTTCATCGCCATAAAAACTACCTAAGACAACATCAACTTTTTGCATATATACACCTCTTTCTTATATTACATAAATATTATATAAAAAAATAAGTTAATATACAATTGCTTAGACAAATTTTAAACAAAAAAAAGAAGCAATCGCTTCTACTTATTTTGCATCATATTCAATAAGTTAATTTTAAACATATCTTTTTCAGGATGAGCTTTACTAATCATAACCCCTTTATAAGCTGTTAACTCAGCTCGATGACCTTCTTCAAGAATACCATCTGGGGTAATATTTGTTAAAAGAATAATTTTCTTATCTTCATACACGGTATAATGTAGTTTTATTTCTCCATGCACTTTAACAAACATTTCATCAGTTGGTAAGACTAATTCATAATTTTTAGTATTAGCATCACTAGAAATTAATTCACCTAAAAATTCGCCATTTCTAATTTTAGGATAATATTCAAATGTTAATTTTTTATAAGCTAACATATTATATTTACGAACTGATCTTTCTTTCTTTCGAAAATCATTTTCATTTTGGTATTCAAATATATAACTTTGTTTCATATTATTCAACCCCTTTAACCCCATAAAATACTACAATTTATCGATAGTACCCCTATCTATCAATTTCGTTAGTATTATACTATAAAAAGATCTAAAAGTCAAACTTTTTCGGGTATTCTTTCTAATTTTTGCACCAAAAAAGCAATTTTTCGAAGATAAACCAAATAATTATTAATATGATAGCAATCTAAATACGTATTTTTCGTAAATTCTATTCGTTTAGGAATTGCTAATTTAATTAAAAAAAGCAAATATTCATCATTATCCATTTTATTTTCCGCTTCATATTCTCTTAAAAAATCTTCTAAGCTTAAATCATAATAATTTTCTTGATATATTTTTAATAAATCAAAAATTGGCA
Organism: uncultured Bacilli bacterium; assembly: GCA_944350445.1. Classification (GTDB taxonomy): domain Bacteria; phylum Bacillota_I; class Bacilli_A; order RF39; family UBA660; genus RUG591. The sequence goes on from CALVOW010000009.1 coordinate 4,047, forward strand.
TATCAAGTTTTGACTTTGACCAACTAATTAAATACTTCCTATCAGACTCTAAAATATGGGTTAAATCTAAATTATTATGGATCATGCTATAGCGAATTACTTTTTTTTCTTTCATATGGTTATACCAATCATTTATTTTTCTTTTAACAAAACTAAGTAGATAGTAAAATATATCAATATTTGAAACTAATAAGTATTCACTTGGGGACATAAAAACAACTGTGTCAATATAGTTATTTAAATTTTCATAATAGTTCATTAAATAGTCTGCTTCTTTTATAGTATTTTCATACACTTCTTTAACAAAATCCATATCAATTTCTTTATGAAAAGATGTTTTTCGATGTAAATGTCCACATAAATGAATTAAGTCATTAACTCTTTGTTCCCTAGGTACATCTTTCTCTTCTATATACTCAACGAGATCAAAAGAAGCATTTTTATTATTTAAAGTTCTTGGAAAAAATAAAAAATCTCTTGTTTTCAAATATTCATATATATCATAATTATTACTATTTTCTTTATAAACAAATTTACCTTTATTAGTTTCAATAATTAAAACATTTTTTAAATATTTTAGAGATTTTATTTTTAAATTATATTCATCTAAGACTTCTTTTACTCTATTCATCTTGACTTGGAATAATTAATTTTGAACCAATTACTAAATTATCTAAATCATTATAATCACTTAAAATTTCTTTGTTAGTATTAAATTTATCACAGATAATATCAATTGTATCATCTTCTTTGACTGTATAAACACGATAAATAGAAAATTCTTTTTCTTCTTCTATATCTTGAAATAATGTTTCACTAAAATCTGTATTGACATTAATTTCTTCACTAGATTTTTTTTCACTAACTACTTCTTCTTTTTTTATAGAAATATTTTTTTCTTTAGCTAAATTTTCTAATTCCTTTAAATCGTCGTTAACATCACCTTCTAAAAAAGTAAATTCTTTTTCTTTTCGCTCATCTTGAACTTCTACTTCGTTGGTTTCTTTATCTTCTTTGGGAACTACTACTTCAATTGTTTCAACTGGATCTTCTTTAATATCTAAATCATCTAACATAACACTAATATTTACTTTTAAATTTTCTTCATTAATAATTTCATAGGAAAAATCATCAATACTAACAACACAATTTTTGGTTTCATATTTTGGATCAATTGTAATATCAACAGGAATATTATATTTAAATTCCTCTTCCGTTTGATTAACATCTAACATTTTATAAGTCCCGCTAACAATAAACTCCCCCGAAACAGTTTCCTCATCTAACTTTAAAGTATTATCAAGAGCAATTGACGTTATTTCCCCTATTTTGGTTTTAAACATTAAATCTTTGGTAAAAGGTACAATTTTTTTCATATATCCTCACTTTCATTTAATTGTATTCAAAAAATATTTTTTTAATACAAAAAAGTATTAGTTATATAAGTTATTTTTCTTTATATAATCTAATACTTTATCATCTAAATATAAAATTTTGCCAGATGCTAATCCTTCCCTTGACTTAGTTGATGATCCAGAATATTCTTTCTTAATAATTATAATTCTATCTTTATAGAAAGAATATTTTAAAGAAATAATTGCTTCTAAATCGTTTTTATCTCTTTGAATAACAATTAAATAATAATTTTTTAATATATTTTCATATTCCAAAAAAGTATCTAATTTTAAAAATAAATCACTTCCCATTAAAAGATAATTAATTTGGTAAGCTTTCTTAATATTTTCTAAAATTAAATAATTAAAAAATCCTAAGTTATTAAATGTATAAATGTTTAAAACTTCTTGATTTTTAATTTTTATTAAATTTAACATATTGATACGACTTTCAATTGAGACTAACTCTTTTGCTTTGGCTTTACTATTAACTGGTAAAAAATAAAGATAATCAATAACTTTTAAATCTAACAAATCTTTGGTTATTTTCAAATGAATCGTGGTTGGGGGGTTAAATGATCCTACATATAAACAATTTTTCATAATTTAAATAAAAAAGATACTTTTTAAGCATCTTTCTTGATTATTTCTTCTTTCTTATAATATCCACAGTTTTTACAAACTCTATGTGGTTTAATCATTTCCCCACAATTTGGGCAAGAAGTAACAGTCTTGGCAGTTAAAGCTGAATTAGCTCTGCGCATTCTTTTTCTTGTTTTTGATACTTTTCGAAATGGTACAGCCATGTTAACACTCCTTTCTTATTCTTTAAAGAAATCTTTAAATGGATTATTTACTTCGTGAATTTCCTCTTCTTCATAAATATTAGAATATTTACGTTTTAACTCTTTTGTATCACTAAGCGTATACCTAATAGGAATTTCCAATACAATATAATGCCATAAAAACTCAATTAAATCAAGAGTTTTTAATGAATTTTCTAAATTTTCTTGAATTTCAATCACAAAAGGATAAGGAACTTCTAAAGAAGTAATAGCATCTTCTAAGATCATATTACCAGAAACATTTAATTCAATCATTAAATTATTTTCATAATCTTTAGAAATTTTTCCGAAAACTTGCACACTATCAAGAGCTAAAATATCACTATTTTGTAAATATTCTTTTGAATAACTAACAACCTCATCAATAATAATTTCTTTTTCATAATTTAATTTTGTTAAATCAATTTGCATTTAATCACCTACCTACAATCATTTGGAAGTAAATAAGAAGTTGTTTCATATAATTTTTCGCCATTTTGCGTACAAGATAAAAATGGTGTTAAAGTATTGCCATTAATTCGAACATAACCATTACAAGTCATGGTTTCATTAATATTTGGCATATTCAAGTCATTTAAACAAATATAACTTTTCGTATTATATAAAGGAATTGTTTTGGTATATTCAACCATCATATCTTCATAAGTTGTAAATTCTTTATTACGATTTGTGTTTCTTAAAGACGTTAAACTCGGAACAATTAGTAGCATTACTAAAACAATTAAAACAATAACAGCAATTAATTCTACTAAGGTAAAGCCTTTTTTATTCATAACTAATTCCTTTCTTTGAATATTTACAACCACAATAATCTTGACGATATAAGTTATATTCTTTTGATAAAATAATACTTCGTTTATAACCATCTTTTTTCTTAAAGTCAGAATATAAATATGGAACTTTATACTCACTTTCTAATTTTTTACCTATTGCATTTAAAACTTGACTATTTTTATAAGGACTAATTGTAAGCGTTGTTGTAAAATAATCAAAACCATTTTCTTTAGCATATAAGCATGTTTTTAAAAGTCTTAATTTAAAACATTCAAGACAACGAAGTCCCCCTTCTTTTTCCTGTTCTAACCCTTTAATTTTCTCTTCATATTCATCTTTTAAATAACCAAGGGAAACAACTTTAACGAAATTTTTTGTTTTAAAAGCTAAAACAAATTTTTCAAGTTCAAAAAGCCGCTTTTCATACTCTTCAAGAGTATCAATATTAGGATTATAAAAAAGAATCGTAATATCGAAATAATTACTTAAATATTCAATGACATAACTAGAACAAGGTGCACAACAAGCATGTAATAATAATTTTTTCTTGGTTTTTATTTTTTTTAGGGTATCATCTAAAATAATTTGATAGTTCATATTAAATATCTAAATTATGATAAACATTTAAAACATCATCAATATCTTCTAAGGCTGTAATTAGTTTCATTACTTTTTCGGTATCTTCTTCACTTAGAGAAATTAAATTATTAGCAACATAAGTAACTTCACTGGTTAAAAAGGAAGTGATATTATTTTCTTCTAAGGTTTTTTTACAATTCAAAAAATCATCTGGTTCGGTGTAGATTAAATAAGTATCTCCTTTATCAAGACAATCAATGGCTGAGCCAAGGATTGCTAATTCCATAACATTATCAAAATCTTGATTAGCTTCTAATTCAATAACACCAAGTCTTTTAAATAAATAACTAACAGAGCCATCAGTTCCTAAATTGCCACCGTATTTTGTTAAAGTTGAACGAACTAACATAGCGGTTCGATTTTTATTATCGGTTAAACAATCAATCATAATAGCAATGCCTGAGGGAGCATAGCCTTCATAACGAATACTATCATAATTAACATCTTGATTACTACCGATAGCCTTATCAATCGCTTTTTGAATATTATCTTTTGGCATATTAGCACTTCGTGCTTTTTCAATTACCATCCGAAGTCCGGGATTCATATCGGGGTCGCCATTAGTTCCTTTAGCTGCAACTTGAATTTCTTTGGCTAATTTTTGAAATACTTTTCCTCTTTCAGCATCAATTAAACCTTTTTTCCTGTGAATTGTTGCCCATTTTGAATGTCCACTCATATTATCCTCCTAACTAAAATAATTTAAAATAACTGGTCCTAAAATAAGTAAAAGTAAAAGAGGTATAAAAAAGATAACCGAAACAATACTTATTTTAAGAGGCAACTTCGAAATTCTTGCTCTATTTTCAAGAACAATCTTTTCTCTGATGTAATCAATTTGATTATATAAAGTATCAATAATATTATTTCCAAATAAATTAGATTCCCGAATATTTAAAAGAATATTATTAACCGTATCACTAGGAATTCGCCCCTTTAAATCTTCTAAGGCTTCATCTAAACTTTTTCCTAGATTAACTTCTCGCATTACTTCCCGAATTTCTAAAGCTAAACTAGAATCAATACTATCACTAGAAACTTTCAAGGCATTCATTAAATTATTACCAGAAATTAAAGACAAAGTTAAAATCTCAAAGAAATAAATAGCATCATAATCAAGCTCTCTACTTCTTTTTTTAATTTTTGGGTTAAAATACATGTCTGGTAATAAAGTATAATAAAAATAGGTAATAATGGGAGCCAATATATAACCAAAATCAGTTAAATATATTACCATAAAAAAGATAAAAATACTAGAAATTATGCGAATATTCATAAAAGTAATTGCATTATACTTCTGATTAATTCCTAACAATCTAATCTTTTTTTCAATTTTTAAAATACTTTTATCACGATAAAGTAAAGACATTATCCGATTAATTTTCATAAAGTATCACCTATTTTCATTATTCTTTTAATAACAAATATATAACTAACATATAAAAGAATACATAAAATTAAAACAAAATAGCCAAGACTTGAAGTAAACAAAGAATTAAAATATGTATTATCTAATAAATAAATTGCAAAAACAAAGATAATTGGCACAAATAATAATATATAATATAACATTTTACTAGATGCTGTTAAATTTTTTAATTCATCTTTTAGTTTTTTATCATTAAAGAAAGTTTTTTCAACACTCTCAAAGACTTTAACTATATCTCCACCTGTATTATTTAAGATCGTAAGGGAAGTTGTAATATATTTAACTTCTTCAAGTTTAACACGAGATTCAAAACGTTTAAAAACCACATCTAAACTAAGTCCATAAGTAAGATCAATATACATCTTTTGAAATTCAAGTCCTAAGGGTGAATCTAGTTCATCAGCTACTAATTTAATTGATTGCATGATACTACGACCACTTTTAAAAGAATTATTCATAATCGTAATGGCTTTTAATAAATCATTTTCTTTTTCTCTTTTTAATAATTTATTGGTTGATATTAAAAACAAATCTAAACTATAAAAACCAATTAAAAGAGCAAATAATATTTGAAAAAAAGTAACTTCTTCATATCTTAATACATCATAAATAATAACAATTAGAAGATAAAGAATACTAAGTAATACTTTTTTACTAACAAAATCCATTTTATCAACTTTATCTTTGTCTTCTTTTTTAATATATTTTTGATATTTTAAAGAATACTTATTAAATATTTTAATCTTTTTTAAAAACTTAGAAACACTTTTAACAATATTTTCATAAACAAGAAAGAAATCATCAAAAAATTTAGTTTCTTTTTGTTTTTTAAAAACTGTATATTTATTTAACCTATCTTCAATTTTTATTTTTCTAACTAAAAGTCTTAAAAAATAAATAATAATTGCAATTAAATATAATAAAACAAGTTGAAAAACAAAGATAAATACTACATTTTGGATCATGATTTGTCACCAAATAAATAATCTAATTTATTAATACCACGGGATTTTAGTTTTTTATAAGTTTTATTTTTCTTATTCACAAGTTTAAATTCGCCATCAACATCACCATTTTCATATAAACCCATTTGTTGAAATTCAAATATTGGTTGAACCCGAATATCTTTACCATTGAAACCATCTATTTCACTAACATCTGTTATTTTTCTTCTTCCATCACTTAAACGGGTAATATTTATAACAATATCAATCGCATTTTCAATGTAATCCCGAATAGCTAAAACAGGTATTTCAATTCCCCCCATTAAAACCATCGTTTCTAAGCGATTTAGGGCATCGATACACCCATTGGCATGTAGGGTTGTTAAACTTCCTTCATGGCCTGTATTCATAGCTTGGAGCATATCAAAAGCTTCAGCGCCCCGAACTTCTCCAACAATAATGCGATCAGGCCGCATACGTAAGGAATTACGCACTAAATCCCGAATGGTAATTTCACTTTTACTATCGTAATTACTAACTCTCGTTTCAAGAGATATAACATGACTTTGTTTTAATTTTAATTCGGCCGCATCTTCAATTGTAATAATTCTTTCATGATCACCAATAAAACTAGATAAAATATTTAAAATGGTCGTTTTTCCACTTCCTGTTCCCCCACAAACTAAAATATTTAACTTAGCCTCAACACAACACTCTAAAAAAGTTGCCATATTCCTTGTCATAGTACCATTTCGAAGTAAATCTTCAATACTAATTAAATCTTCTTTAAACTTCCGAATAGTTAAAATTGGTCCCTTTAAAGATAAAGGCGGAATAATAGCATTAATACGGGATCCATCTCGAAGTCTTGCATCAACCATAGGATTAGCTGAATCGATTGTTCTGCCAAGTGGTTGTACAATCTTTTGAATTGTTCTTAAAATATGATTGGAATTAATAAACGAAACACTTTCATCTTTAACTAATTTTCCATCAATCTCAACATATATTTCCCCCGGACCATTAACCATAATTTCGGTTACATTTTTATCTCGTAAAAGTTCGGTAATTGGTCCTAAACCATTAATTTCATTATCAATTAAATTAAAAATATAATTTCTTTTATAATTAGATAACAACTCACCACCTAAACTATTATCAATTTCCATATTAATATAATCATCTAAATTCATATTACTAGGAATATTATCATCAATAATATTTTGAATAATTTTATTTCTTAGTTCATCTAATTCTTTTTTATCCGAAAATACTTCATAATCACGTATTTCTTCAATTTTTTCTGTTTCTTCTTTATTAATTTTAAATTCATCAGAAAAAGTTTTCATAAAACCTCCCATTATTTATCTTTTAATAAATCAAGAGCAATTTTCTCCATCGTTTTATATTCTTTTTTATCTTTAGGAAAAAGGCCAATAAGCGTTAAAATATGCCCCTCTAAAACGTATTTATCAATGGATTTAACATAATATTCCCTTCCTAACCTGTAAGGAACATTAACACCTATAAAAGTTCTAATATCATACAAGGAAAAATACTTTTCTTCCAAAGAATTACTTTCATTTAGTAAAACTCGAAAATCGGCTGATTTAATACTAGAAGCAATATTGACAAAAGTTTTCGTATTAACAAGATCAACCGGATCATTAGACATAATATCAAGTATAATATCCGTGTTATCTAATATTGTAACATTTAAATCACTCAAAACATGACTAGTATCAATTAAAATAACATCAAAATAATGCCTAGAAATATTAATAATTTGTTCAATATAACGAAGTCCAATATGACTAAAACCCCGAGGATCTTTAATACTTGGTAAGACGTATATATGGTCGTTATAAGAGGTAACATAATCAAAAAACTCTTTAAAACGATTATTGGTAATATCCGATACTAAGTTATAAATTGTTTTATCTGTTTCTAAATTTAGACTAATAGCAATACTACCAGATGTTAAATCAAAGTCTAAAATTAAAACTTTTTTTTCTAAATTACTATAAATTCCGGCTAAGTTTAAAAGAGTTGTCGACTTCCCAACTCCTCCTTTTCTTGATGTAATAGTAATTACTCTCCCCTTATTATTCATAAGCACCTCAACAATCTATCAAATCAAAACGTGTTCTATAATCACTTAAAACTTTTTTTGTTTCTTTATCAAGTAATATATAATCTTTATATTTTTTCTTACCTTCTACCATAACAACAATTACTTCAGTTCCATTTTTTAACTTCGTATTAACAGGATAACGATAATCAATAAAAACATTATCAAGTCCATTTATTTCACAAACATAGTAGTAAATATCATGACTTCGACTACTAACAACAACGCTATCAAAACATCGAATATCCCCACTTAAATAATTATTCTTTTCTAATTTCGGTATTAAATAAACAATAATAAATAATAAAAAGAATAAAATAATTAAAAAATAAAAATAACGAAAATCCCATGTAATAATCATACAAGTTAAAAGTGGTAAAATAAGTCCAAATATATAAAATAAAACTAATAATGATAATCTACTTCTAAGTTGCATATTACAAAGTATTTCTCTTTCTTCCTTAGTAATTTTCCTCGTTTTCTTCATAAACATCCCTTTCTATTACTTTACTAGTTGAAACACATGCTGGATCTCCTAAAATTTTATTAAGACCTGGTGTTGTTATATCTAAACAACTTTCAAGATCAATCAAAACTTTATCCCCAGAATCTTTTCTTGAAAACTTTATATCGTATTCTTTATCTTCTATTTCCAAAGTATTAATATCAATTTCACCAAGCACACTTTCTAAATGATTTTTCATAACCATAAGTCTTGCTATATCAATAAATGCTAACAAGATAAAAATTAAAATTGGTAAAATTAAAACAAATTCAACTAAGGCTTGCCCTTTTTTATTCATAATTCTCCTTCATATATTTCTACCTATATAGTTAAACAACTACATAGGTAGAAATACATTAATAGTATTTCTAAAAGAGTAATAATTTTATTATTTTAAGACTACTTTTCTTAAAAAGAAAAGTAGCAAAAGAAATATTATTCTTACATACTTATTTCAAATGGATCATTTTTAAGTCCTGTTCCCCCTGTTATCTTAACCGCTGATGACAGATTGATGGATGGACGAGCCCCGAACGCGTCAGACGGAGGGTCGCTGAGCGCGTAGCCGCTGCTATAGACGTACCAAACGTGCGAGGAAGAATATGGAGTTATTAACCACATATATTCTGACGTAGAATAACCGCTTCCTTGTTGGCTGGCAAACATTTCCCCATATCTTGGTAGCCCAACATAACCTGTCCAAATACTAGTTGTTTTGGCACAGTTAGCAGTTGTTACTGTATTACTCGCAGTGGCACAAATGGCTCCTTTATAATTGCTACTGGTTGTTCCCGAGTAATATGTTCCTTCAACTAACATATTTTTATAAGTTTCACTGATAGAATTGTACCATGTATTATTCAAATAATAATCCCAGTATGTATCACTTGTGCCACTTCCAAACGTTGTACTACTTGAAAAATTCTTCTCTATGACAGTGTCACTTTCATCTCTTACATAATCCATTTTATTTAATTTTGTTGTATTGTTTTCAATTCCAACGATTCGATATAACTCACCATCAAAATTTACATATTCGCCACTTGTTCTAGTATTTAAAAGGGTAGTACCAGCTGTTACTGTTTCCTTATCCCCACTTATTGTATATGGATCCTCACTGGTTCCAGTTCCACCACTTATTGCGATTCCTGATTGCAGATTGATGGATGGACGAGCCCCATTCGCGATACCCGACGGAGGACTGGTGCTGGTCGCGTCGCCAATGCCGTCCACGTCCCAAACGTACGAGGAAGAATATGGGGTAAGTAGCCACCAAAGATAACCGTTATTTAAATAACCATCATAACTATCTGTATTTTCATAACTCTTATAGTATTCATAACTATTTAATAAACCTACGGGAGCTGTAACAAGAGTTGTTTCCGCTGGTTTAGTGCTTACACTACTAGTTTGGGTGGCATTCCAAATAGCATCGGTTACGATGATATTTTCATAATTATATAAAGTACTCAGAAAATCTTCATTTAACCATTGATACATATATGAACTGTTACTTGCATCCGTATAGAAATTAACATCACTTCCATATCTTATTGCTGTTATTGCATCATCAGTTATCATTTTCATCGTGCCATCAGGATAAATGGCCGTTATTCGCCATAATTTACCACTATACCAGACATAATTAAAATCAATACAATCTTTTGTTCCTGAGATATAAGTTATTCCATCTTCTTCCACATATGTCTTACAAGAACCAGTATTATTGGCTACTATGTCAGCTTTAATACTTTCACTTAAAGGTAAATCTTTCTTTTGATATAAATCTACTTGAATTGACCCATAATAGGTTTTGTTAATAGCATTATTACCAGCATTTTCATCGATCCAAACTTTTAGATAGATAGTTACACTAGCATCAACAGCTAGGTTATAACCAGAATAAATAATATTATCATTACTACTTAAAATACTTGGAGTTTGATAAGTATTTCCATTATCTAAGCTAATAGCATATTTTATATAGTCTTCACTTAAAGTTGAAACATTAGTTGTACTATTTTCGGATACTAATTTAACATCAAAACCTTCAATTAAAATAGTTCCCGTATTGGTTAAAGTTAAAACGATTGGCGTAGCATTTGCTAAACCATCAGTATCACTTTCTGGTAATTTATTATTTAAATTAATAAGGCCTTCTGTATTATTTACCGACATATTTAAATTACCAGTTTGAAAGACAACAACATTATCTGTTTTGTCAAAATTTGTTAAAAGAGCATAACTAGTACTAATAAATAAAGTTATGACACAAAAAATGGCTATAATTAATATTTTTCTTTGTTTATTTATAACTGCATCGGTTATTCCGCGTTTTTTTATCAATTTAGGTTCTTCCATACTTACTCTCCTATTCTAACTAAAATTATATATTAAATAATAAAAAAATACAAGATATTTTCTTGTATTTTATTCGACTCTTAAAGCTTCAACTGGATCTTTTTTACTAGCTACACGAGATGGTATAAGACCAGATATTAAAGTTAAAAGCATATTAATAATTATTAAACTAATAGCACCTATAATTGGTAAACTAGAAATATTACTAATACCAACAATATTTTTAATAAATATATTAATTGGAATATTTAAAAGAATTGTAATAATAATTCCCATTAAACCAGAGACAAAACCAATAATAATAGTCTCAGCATTAAAAACTCTTGATATATCTTTTTTACTAGCTCCAATAGCTCTTAAAATACCTATTTCTTTAGTTCTTTCAATTACGGAAATATAAGTAATAATACCAATCATAATACTAGATACAATTAAAGATATCATAACAAAAGCAATTAAAATATAACTAATTGTATTAACAATCGAAGAAACCGAACTAATCATAGTACCTACTAAATCAGTATATTGAATAACATTTTCATCTTGATTATTATTTCTTTGTTCTTCATTATATTCTTCAATTATATCCATGATTCTTTCTTTACTTTCAAAATCCTTAGCATAAAAAGAAATACTACTTGGATTATCAAAATCATAAACATTTAAAATTTCTAGGTTATTTTCATAAGAAGATAAATTATCAAATTCTAAACCGGTAAAGATATTTAAATTAGGATTATTTTTTTGAAATTTTACTATTTCACTTTCATTAATAAGAGTTACTATTTCTTCAATTAAACTTAATTGATAACCAACACTACCATTTAAAGAAGTACTAGTTGCTTCTTCATTTGGTTTAATAATCCCAACTATTTTTAAAGATATACCATCATTTACTATTTGTTTTAAATATTCTTCGGTTTCATTTTTTATATAACGATTACCTACTTTTTCATAAAAATTTACTGGTAAAACTAATTTATATTCTAAATTTAAAAAATCTTCATAAGTATAAGATGTTTCTTCAGTTTGAATTTCTTCACCTTTTTGAACGGATTCAAAAATAGTTTGTAACTCTTTTTGATCTTTAATTCCCAAAGCATATAAAACATAATCACTAATTTCCTTGTTTTCATCAACAATTAAAACTAATTCATGACTATTAGTTGGCCAAGATCCAGCTAATAAATCATATTGACTTTCTAATAATTCTTGATTATTAATCATACTTGAAAATATTTCATAATTCATCATAACATTACTATTAGCCATCATATTCGTTAAAATATCACTGGGATTAACTTTAATTATTTCTTCTGCATTTTCTTTATAAATATTTAATTCTACATCATAGTTATATTGAATATCTAAAGTTAAATCAGCAAGTTCTTGATTAGAATCAATATATTCTTTAAAACTTTCTAAATTATTCGTTTGAATACCTTTAGACATCGTTGTTAACATATTAACTAAAATATCATTAGAATAGATTTTATCATCATCTTTATTTGTATTTTCATTATTACTTACCATCAAAGAATTAATAAATTCGGTGGCATTAAAAGTTGTTTCTTGAACACTAATTGGATAACTTGACAAGGCATCACTTTCGACTTTACTAATATAGTTATTCATACCACTAGAAAGTGATAAAATTAAAGCTATTCCAATAATTCCAATCGATCCAGCAAACGAAGTTAAAATAGTCCTTCCCTTTTTCGTTAATAAATTATTAAAACTAAGTGATAAAGCGGTTTTAAAACTCATGGCTATTTTTTTTGTTTGCATTTTTTCGGTTTCTTCTAAATTACTGTGATAAGGATTAGAATCTTCTAAAACTTCCCCATCTAATAACTTAATTACTCTGGTTGAATAAGTTTTGGCTAATTCTTCATTATGGGTTACCATAATAATTAATTTATCCTTAGATATTTTTTTTAGTAAATCCATAATTTGCACACTTGTTTTGGAATCTAAAGCTCCGGTTGGTTCGTCAGCCAGAATTATTTCTGGATCATTTACAAGGGCTCTGGCAATGGCAACTCGTTGCATTTGACCACCCGATAATTGATTAGGCTTTTTATTTACTTGATCAGAAAGTCCTACTTCTTTTAAAGCTTTTAAAGCTCTTTTCCGTCTTTCCTTGGCATTAACACCAGATAAAGTTAAAGCTAATTCCACATTAGCTAAAACTGTTTGATGAGTAATTAAATTATAACTTTGAAAAACAAACCCAATTTGATGATTCCTGTAACTATCAAAATCTTTATCTTTAAATTCTTTAGTTGATTTATTATTAATAATTAAATCTCCATCACTATATCTATCTAAACCGCCAATAATATTTAAAAGGGTTGTTTTTCCACATCCACTAGGCCCTAAAATCGAAACAAACTCGGACTCCCGAAAATCAATACTAATACCTTTTAAAGCTTTAACTTCTTCTTTTTCACCCAAGTTATAACTTTTTTTAATGTTTACTAATTTTAACATATTTCCCCTTCTTTCATTTTATCTTAATAATATATGAAAAATAAATATTAAAAAGACTTTTTATATCGATAAACATATTTAACTATATCAAAAATTAATGAAATATGCAAAACTTTAAAATTAACCAAAAATAGTTTTTTTAATGTACTTTTTTATTTAATAGGAAAATTTTCTATATAAGAAAAAGTTTTTTGGCAAGAAAAAAACTTTAAAAAATTATTTTTCTAAAGTTTTTTATTTTACACATTTTGACATCTTTAATTAATAACTTATTAATATTTTATGCATTGTGGTTTGGTTTTTCCATTAATATCCGTTACTTTAATACATGCTCCATAATAAGAACTAACATATGGACTGACAGTTATAGTTCCATTAAAGCTTTCGGTTGTTGATGTAAAAGTTCTAATAGTTCGAAAATCAGAACAAGAAAGAGCTGTTGAAGTTTTAATTAAACAGTAACTAATTGATCGTAAATTAGCTCCTCCTTTGGTAGTATTTATTTTTAAATTTAAAAGACTAATACCTTTAACAGATGTAAAGGAAATGATATTTGGTGCTGATGATGAATTATTATTTACATGAGCATAATAATATTTATTTAAATATTTATTATTGGCACTATCATAGCCTTTTACTAAGATTTTGTAATAACCATTTCCTTGGTCTAATTTAATTGTTGCTCCAGAATTTCGAATAGTTCCCGTAGAAGATGCTATTCCGGAAATATTTGAAGTTGTTGTTCCATAATAAATATAATAGGTAGCATAGCTAAGGCAATCTGCAAAATCAGTTACAGTTAAAGTTGGCGTAAGAGAACTATTGGTAAATGGTTCTGTATTTGAAAATGAGATAGTTGAAACAACTGCTCCATCATTTTTACCATTATGAGAAATAGTAATCATATCATAAGCTGTACAAGATTTACCATCAGAAGTTGATGAAGAAGAAGAATTTCCATTTTCATTTCCATTTCCGTTACCATTACCAGTTTCACTAGAACCATTTCCATTGTCACCAGATCCACCAGTAGAACCAGATTCACCAGTTACAGTAACATTTACACTGGCTCTTTTATTACCATCTTCAGTTGTAATAGTAACAACTGCATTTCCAGCCCCAATAGCAGCAATTATACCATTAGAATCAACAAACACAACATTAGAATTACTTGAAGTAAAAGTTACATTTTTATTAGTAGCATTGCTAGGTGAGATTGTATATTGTAAAAGTTTCGTCCAACCTGTTCGCATATTGATAGTTGTATCTCCATTAATAGTAATTCCTGTTACCGCAACATCATTAGAAGATACTGTAATTTGTAAAGAACTAGAAATATTATTTGAAGTTGATGCTATAATTGTACAAGTACCAGCACTAACTCCTGTTACAACACCATCACGAACGGTTGCAACACTCGGATTACTACTTGACCAAGTAAGTGAAGTTGTAGCATTACTTGGCGATATAATATAAGCTATTTTGGAACTTGTTCCAACAGAAACGCCATTTTCAAGACCAATTAATTGCAAACTAACAGGATTAACAACTGTTGTTCCCGATTCAGTAACTCTAACCGTTACACTATCACTAAGTTTACCATCACTAGTTTTAGCAGTAATTGTTGTCGTTCCAGCATTAATAGCATTTATTCTACCCTCATCACTAACTGTTGCAATACTAGTATTATCGCTTGTGAAAACTAAAGGTTCTACTTTAGCATCAACAGGTTGAATATCAACTTGTAATAATACACTGCCACCTTCTCTTAAACTGATATTCTCTTGAATAATATTAATACTTTGAATTTCAACAACTTCTTCATCAGGTGCTATTACAACTAAACTACAATTAGCTGTATAAGGAACTCCATCTTGTAAATAAGTTGCTATAATATTAGTTTCTCCTTCTTGCAAAGCTGTAACATAACCATCATCATTAACAGCTGCAATACCACTATCATCAGAATGCCATGTAACAATCGGATTATCTGTAGATGCTAATAAAACATCTGCTACTAATTGATAACTTTCCCCAACTTCTAGAGTTATTGATTGCCAATTAATAGCAATAGTTGGTGTACGATTTTCATTAACTGATGTTCCAGAATCATCATTTTCATTATTTGAGCATCCCTTAGCCACTAAAACGATTACAATAACCAAAACAACAAAAACCAAAACAATAAAACCAATTTTTTTCAATTTTTCTTTATTCTGATTATCATTGTTTTCAACATAATAACTTTCGTCATTGTTATCTTCTTCTGTATAATCTGTATAATCAGTATACATACAATCCCCTCACTTCTGCCTCTATTTTATCATATAATAAACATTATTTCAATTAAAATTTAAAAAAAGACATCTTACTGTTTTAAAAAAAGACGTCCTATATTTTTCTTGGGAATTTGCATTCTTACATCATACTTTAATCCAATAAAATATTCATTTTTATTATCTAAAAATTCTTCCCCATCAACACACCATGGCTTATTTTTATCTTTAAAAACTATTTTCATCTCATGAGCTTTATAAATTTCAATTCCAGATACATTAGAAATATTACTTGTTTTTAAAGCATAAATAGCTTTTAAAATATCTCTTTTTCTAGTTAAACTACAAAGCATTACTTCAAAACAATTATCATCTAATTTTACATCTTCATAGAAGTTATTAATTCCAGCTATGCGATTAGCATTAGAAATAATAATAAACGTATATTTACCATGATACTTTTTAGAATCAAGAAAATAGTCAATTTCATACGTTGGAATATGATCAAAAATTCTCTTACAAACTTCGAAAACATAAGCTAAATAGCCCAGTCTTCTTTTTAACTGTTGTGGGGTTTTATAAGGAATATCCATAAACTTGCCAAAAGATGCCACATATGTAAATGCATGATTATTGATAAGTCCTACATCAAGTTCTTTAATACTTCCTTCAAGTATTAGCTTTAAATTTTCTAGTATATTATTTCCAAGTCCATACATATAACCTATATCATTGGTAGTACCAACTGGCAAATGGGAAAGAACTAAAGGCTTTTTTCTTAAAATATTCCCATTCATAACCTCAGAAAACGTTCCATCTCCACCTGCTGATATTACTAAATCAATATCATCTTCTAAATTTTTTATAATTTTCGTTGCATGTTGAGGATATTTAGTTAAAATAATTCTTACCTTGTAACCATAATCAGTTATAATTTGTTCAATTTGCAAAAGATTTTTCTTAACAAAACCTTTACCACTTTTCGGATTTACAATAACCACACATTTTTTCATTTTCTCACCTTACCATTTATTTTCTATATCATTTGGTATTTTATCACTTTTAATTGCTTTAATAATCTTTTCTTTTTTCTCATCACTTATTTCCCGACCTGTCATATAAGATAATTCATTAATTACTTCACTTAAAACATTTTCATCTTTAAAATTACTAGATTTTAACTTATTAGCAAGACTTAAAATGGTATCTTTATTAATATTTGTCTTTTTCTCAACTTTTTTAAATACACTATCGTTCATAAAACCTCCCATATATTATATGAAAGTGTTTTAAATTAACGCATTTTTTTTATTTTTTCAGTTAACTCTTTTTGTCTTCTAGCAAATTCTTCATTTTGTTTAAAAAAATTTTCTTTTTTAACTTCACCTTTTTCGTATCTTTTAACAAAATTTTCAACTGCTCTATCTAAACCTTTCTTTTCTTCTTCTAGATAATTTCTTTTTTCATTAAAAAAATCATTTTTTATAATCATTTTTGACTCCTATTTTTAAATTTTAAAATAATTGGGGTACCCGTTAATTCAATATTTTCGCGTAATTTATTTTCTAAATAGCGATAATAGGAAAAATGAACTAAGTTTTTATTGTTAACATAAAAAACGAATTTTGGAGGAGTTATATCTTCTTGACTAGTATAATAAATCTTTAAACGTTTACCTTTATATGATGGAGGTAAATTTAGATTATAAGCTTCTTCGATAATTTCATTTAAAACACTAGTTTGAATTCTTCTTGTAGCATTGGAATAAACATTTAAGACTTCCGGCATAATCATATGAATATTTTTCTTATGTAAGGCTGACACAAAAATAATTGGTGCAAATGGTAAAAACTGAAATTCGGCTCTAATTAATTTTATAAACTCTTTTTTCTTTATATCATTTCCTTCATCATATTTATTAACAATTAAAATAATTCCTTTACCAGCTTCAAGAGCAAAACTTGCAATATGTTTATCATGTTCTTTGATACCATCTTGATAATCAAGTAAAAGTAAGCAAACATCTGATCTTTCAATAGCTTTTAAACTACGAAGTAAACTATATTTTTCAATATTCTCGTAAATTTTTCCCCTTTTTCGAATACCAGCTGTATCAATTACTACATACTCTTCATTATTATATTTAAAAGTTGTATCAACGGCATCACGAGTAGTACCAGCAATATTAGAAACAATTAATTTATCACTACCAATTAAAGCATTAACTAAACTACTTTTCCCAACATTAGGCCTACCAATTAAAGAAAATTTAATTTTATTATCAAGTTCTTCTTTTTCATACTTGGGAAAATCTTCAACAATTAAATCTAATAATTCAATAATTCCTTTCGAGTGCTCAGCACTAATTTCTACATATTCTAAAAAACCAAGTTCATAATAATCATATTTATGTACAAGACTTTCTTTATTATCAATTTTATTCAAAGCCACAATTACTCTTTTGCCGCTTTTATGTAACATTTTAGCTAAGTATTTATCATTAGCATTAATACTTTCTCGGGAATCAACTACGAAAACAATAACATCAGCTTCATCAATCGCAATTGATACTTGAATTTCAATTAAATTATTAAACTCCCCTTCACCAAGATCAATACCCCCTGTATCAATTAAATTAAATTTATAATCTAAATAACTTACTTCAGAATAAATTCTATCTCTAGTTACCCCAGGAGTATCTTCAATAATCGAAATTTTGGCATGAGCTAATTTATTAAAAAGAGTTGACTTTCCAACATTAGGACGTCCTACTAAAGCTACGGTTTTTAATTTCATAAGGCATACCTCCAAACAAGTAGATTATATCATACTTTTTAGAAAAAAAAGAAATAAGTTAAACTTACTTCGCAAAATAATTTTCAAATTTCAATTATTAATTATTAAATTCTAAACCAAAGATACATTTTTCATATAAAAATAAAACTATTTTCTCACTTTTTCCGGTATTATAATACTCAGTTAACAACCTATTAAACTCGAAAATATTTTCTTCTTTGATACTAATAATACCACAACCATTTTGAATAAGAATTTTATTAGCAACTAGCATACTAGTTCTTTTATTACCATCCCAAAAAATTTGACTTCTCATTAAATAAAGCATTAGATAAATACTTCTTTTAGTTACATTATCTTCTGATAAAATTTCTTCTATTTTTTTACTAACTTCCTCCTTAACAGGAATACTCGGTATATAATCTACTCCATTAATACCAACCTGTCCATTTCTTAAAACACCCCATTCTAACGATTCATTTCTTGATACAAATGAATTTATTTTACAAATAAAATCAAGATTTACTTTTAAATCAATATTCGTAAGTGTAAAATTCCAAGCATCTCTTAAATTTAAAATACAATTAATTTCATCTAATTTTAAAGTTGGAACATTAACTCCTTCTAAAATAGTTTTAGTATCTGGATAAGTAGTATTAATACCTTCAAGTCTAACACTATTATAAATATTCGCAACTAATACCTTTTTGGCTAAAAATAAATTTTCTTCCTTGGTTAAATGATATTTATCTTTCACAATATTTTCACCTCACAAATTATTATACTATATTTTCTATATATTTTATTAATATTTTTCATTTTAATTATAATAGAAAAGTTACTAAAAAAATGTTTCTTAAATTGACTACTTATGACTAATTTGTTAAAATTTAAGTGGTGATTTTATGTTACAAACTTTATTTTGCGGAACGGCTGGAGAAGCTCAACTAGTATATTTTATAAAATTAAGTCTAAATATTATGAGATTTGTTTTACCAATTGGACTTATTGTTATGATAACTATGGATATTTATAAAAATATGGTAAATGGTTATCTCGATAATAAAGAAAGCATTATAAAAAAATCGGGAAATAGAATTTTAGCTTGTATTATAGTTTTTTGTATTCCAACTATAGTTAATATAATAATGTCTTTTATTAGCAAACTTGGTTACGATACAAATTATCAAGATTATTTAGCTAATATTAAATTAGTAAATAATTTTTCTGAAGAAATTAATTTAGCTGCCATAAATTCTAATACTAATTTTGCTACTTGTTATATTGAAGTTAATCTTGATGTCATAAATGAATTAAAAGAGGCTGAAAAAAAGCAATTAGAAGCAGAAGAAGAACAAAAACGAAAAGAAGCTTTAGCTCAAGCTGCTATTTATAAAGCTGAACAGCAAGCTTTAATTGAAGCTAATAATAAAAAAAATTCAACAACTGGTGAATATACTAGCAACTTAACTGACTTAAATAAGCAAAATAGCGTTTATGTCGAAAATGGGGTTTTCTATGCTCCAAAATATCGCCAAGGTGATGAAAGTACTTATTCTGGAAAACAATGTACAGGTAATTATGAAAGTAAAGGATATAATAATCCCTATGGTTATAATAATTATTTTTATACGATGCTCCAAAATTTAATTCAAGGAGCTAAAGATGCTGGTTATAATTTAAAAATAAGTACGCAAGGTTGCCGTACTTATCAAGATCAACAAAAATACTATGCTAATTATGAACCAGGTCGAGCTGCTAAACCTGGTCGTTCTAATCATGGTTGGGGGATTGCCTCAGATGTCACTTTTTATAAAAATGCTAATACCGAATGTGGAAGTTCTAGAACTTACAGTAATTGTCCAGGTATGCAATGGGTTCATGAACATGCTAAAGATTATGGCCTACATTTTCCTCTTTTAAATGCTAGTTACAAAGAAGATTGGCATATTGAACCAATTAATTTAAAAAAATATTAGGAGGTCTATGAAAGAATATATTATTGAAAATAAAAAAACAATTATTATAATAGGTATTTTTCTTGTTGTTTTAATTATTTTAAGTATTGTTGTTAAATTATTAGGAAATACTAATCAACTTTTAATTACGGCTTACGTTTCAAGACTTGAAAAAGAAGATATTACTCTAGAAATTAATGATTGTGATTTAGATTATGTCTTAAAATATAATAATATTCCCTATTTTAATTTAAATACCGAGGTATTTAATGTATTAAATGAAGAAATATTTGAAACCTTTCTTCTTAGAACCTGCTATCAAGATGGAGAAATCAATTATGAAGCTAGTTTAAATGATAATATTTTATCGGTTGCTCTTAGTATTAGTTATGCAACAGATGATGATTTAGCTTATTTAGAATATAAAACTTATAATATTGATATCAACGAAAATACAAGAATGAATAATCAAGATATTTTAAAAAGATATAATTTAACATCGGAAGATGTTACAAATAGAGTTTTAAGTCATCTAAGAACTTATTATGACTATGAACTTGAAAAAGGTTATATAAATGATTTTTCTTTTCAATATTATTTAACGAATATTTTAAACTATACACCAATTACTATTAATAACATGAATCTTTATATCGATTCAAACAATGATTTATATATTTATAAAGATTATACTTTAAGCGAAGGAATGAGTATTGATGAAGATTTTCCTTATATAACTATAAAATTTAAATTAGCCTAAATTAAATATTAAAAAAAAAACTAGTTATAAAAATTAAATAATTATAACTATTCTTTTATTTTTTCTATTTCTTCAAGTGATAAATTAGTATATTTACTAATTAAATCTAATGACCAATTAGTTTTGAATCACTTAGTAATTCATCAAATAAATCATAAAATTTAATAAAAAAATTCAGTTTATTCTATAATTATACTCCACTCAATTAAAATATATCAAAATAAGTTCCATTCTCAAATGCTTCAAGTGATTCAAAACACATATCCATATTTTCTTTTACAAAAAAACACATATCTTTGTAATCACTAACACTAACATAATTATTTTCACTCATATATTGATAAAATTTCTTAATACTACTAGCTGTTTCTTTTAAGGAATTTTTCGAAGCCCACAGACATTTTTCGATAAACCAACCATCTAAAAATGAATAAACATCTCCTACTCCATCTTCTGCCTTAATAATATCGTAATAATTTAAATAATCATTAATATACAAATCAACATTACTTAAATGTTTTTTTATTGTTTTTTCACTTAAACCTTTCCCTTTTAACCATTGTTTAAATTCTTTTAAATATTTTTCATTTCTTTTCCTATTTTTCTCTATTTTAATTTCATAATCTAACATTATATACACCTCCTTAATTTTTATCTTTTTGTTTTTCAAAAACACTCTTTATAATATCATATTTATTAAAAAGATTAATAAAATTTTTATAAATATAACTTTTTTTATTTATTTTTCTCTGTTTTTTACTATGAAAAAAACCTCAAAATAATATATTTATGAATATAATTTTGAAGTTATTTTTTTCTTATAATATAACATTTATAACTATCAACAGTTAAGTCTTACAAACTAATTTCAAACGGATCATTTTCAGTTCCTGATCCACCAGTTATTTTAACAGTTGAACGCAAATTAAGTGATGGGCGAACAGCATATGAATAACTCGTTGGAGCATTGTACATTACTAAACCAGTAGGACCTACATAATGTACAACATCAGAACTAGAATTAGGAGTTATTAACCACATTTCCTGAAATGAAATTGAATCACCATTTTGCTGACTAGCAAACATTTCTCCAAATCTCGGAAGTCCTACATAACCCGTCCAAGTATTTGTAGTTTTAGTACAATTTTTTATTGTTACAGTATTACTTGGCGTTTGACATATTGAATTTTTATAACTATCATTTCTTGTTATTTCGCCTAAATAGTATGTTCCTCGTACTAACATATTTTTATAATTTGTAGTAATTGAATTGTACCATGTATTATTTAAATAATAATTCCAATATGTGCTACTATTTCCACTACCATACATTATACTACTAGAAAAATTCTTCGATATAACTGCATCATTTTCAGTTCTTACATAATCCATTTTATTTATTTTAGTTGTATTATTTTCAATTCCAACTATTCGATATAAATCACCATCAAAATTAACATACTCGCCACTTGTTCTTGTATTCAATAAAGTCGTATTTTCTATTGCTGATTGTTTATCGCCATTTATCATGAAAGGATTATTTTTCGTCCCAGCTCCTGAAATTATTGTGACATCAGAACGTAAAATAATGCATGGACGTACACTACGATATGTATTCGGCAAATAACTGCTTCCTCCACCACCATTTCCATTAGAAAATACAAACCAGGAACTTGAAGAAGAATAAGGATTTAATAACCACCAAAACTCATCTATATTTAAATATCCATTACTATAACTTGCATTTTGATAACTTTTATAATATTCATAACTATTTAAAGTTCCTATTTGTGTCGTTATCATAGTTGTTTCCGGCAATTTAGTACTAATTGCCGATGTAGACGTCGCATTAGAATTAGTTGCATTCCATCTTGAATTAGTTACAATTATATTTTGATAATTATATAAAGTATCTAAGAAATCTTCATTCAACCATTGGTACATATCCGATTTATCATTATTACTTGTATAATAATTAACATCTTCACCATATCTAATTGCTGTTATTGCATCATCAGTTATCATTTTCATCGTGCCATCTGGATAAATCGCCGTTATTCGCCAAAGTTTACCACTATACCAAACATAATTAAAATCTATACAATCAGATGAACCTGATATATAAGTTATTCCATCTTCTTCAACATAAGTTGGACATGAACTTGTATCATTTGAAATAACTAATTCTTTAAAATCACTTGAATTTTCAACTTGACCTAATCCTAAAACAAGTTCTGTTCCTTGTTCAAGCGTAATAGGATAATCTTTTAAACCTCCTTGAGTTCCTAAAGTAATTGTTATAGTACTATCTCCTGTATTTTCAAATGTAAAAACAATTGTTTCAGTTTTATTCATTTCTCCTTCAACAATATCATTGGTAAAAGATGTTGTTGAGGTTACTTCAAACGTTGCTTCTCCACTTGTCATAATATAATACATTTTATAAGCTATATCTCCATCAGCTGTTGATGATAAATTAACCGTTATTGTTTTACTTTCACCACTATTTAAAGTAAAAGTTGGATTATCATAACCTTCTATATTAGTTATTATATCTATACTTGCTGTTTGTAATACTACAACATTATTTTGAATAACTGTAATTTGAAAATAAGCATATGATGTATAAAGACCAATTGTTAAAACGCATACTAATACAAGTATTAAGATAAATTTTTTATTTAAATTTACTTCACTCTTTAAATCTAATCTTTTCATATAAGCCTCTCTACTATAACAAGTATATTATATTTTTAAATTTTTGTAAATAAAAAAAATTCAACTAACACTTGAATTTTTTATTTTATCTATCGTTTGATTAATAATAAAAACCCATCTAACATCTTTATTATAAGCTTTATAAATGGCATTTGCAGTTTTCAAATCTTGATCATAAAAATTTAACTTTACATATCTAATAAAATATTTAATTGAATCATCAACACTATTAAACTTTTGATAATAACCTCCAAAACAAGCTGCTTCAGTCATATTATCTTTATTATAAAGGGCTTTGGATACATTATTACATTTTGTTACTAAAACACTACATTTGGAATCACAATTCGTATTTTCAATAATCATACTGGCTATTAAATAAGGATCTATTTCATAAGATGCTGAATATTTAGCAATTAATTCACCTTTTCCAGCTAAGTCTTCTTTTAAATAATTATCTATTTTTTTACCAATGAGAACGGCATCTTCCCCATTATAAGATAAATTAGTATCTAAAATAACATCTAAATCATCTATAACATTATTATTTAAATTATTTTGATTAGTTGTTTTTATTACTATATTATAATGACTTGCTAATTTATTTGTTACAGAAATTGCATTTACCCAAATTATATTAAACAAAAAAACAAAAATAATTAAAATTAACTTCCTTTTCATACTTCACCCCTACTACTTAATATATTATTGATAGACTCGAACATGAATATCTTTTTTGTTGATACTAACAAAATAAGATTTATCACGTCTTAAATTAAGAATCTTATCCATTTTGGTAAATTCTTCAGCATGATCTTCTTTGTTATTATTATATAAAACATAAATAATATTATTAATATGCCCCGTTGCTTGTTCTAAAAAACGAATTACAGGAATTGGTACTTTATCAAACCAAAGAGGTGATATTAAAATAATATTTTGATAACTTAAAAGATTTAAATTACATCTTTTTATACTTACATTTTCTCCCTTTAGTTTTTGCATAAAACTAACTTTTTCAATTGTTTCTATTTCATAAGTTGTAGCATTATATAAATCAATAAATTTATTAACTATTTTTAAAATATCTTTATTTTTACTATAATAGACTATTAAATTGCCCATTTCAAATCACCTATTACTATATTACAATGAAATTTAAAAAATAACAATCAAAATTTTAAATTTAATCTAACTTAACAATAATTATTTAACATAATTTTAAAATTTTGGTAAAAATAATTCTTAATATTTTAAAAAGGTGAACGAATTTCACCTTTTTTTCTTCGTAAATCCTTATCAAATAAGGATTTTATTTTTTTGATTTTAAACTTAAATTTCATTTTTCTTCGATTATATTATTATTAGAGGAATAAATATGAAATTATATTTAACTAAAAAAGAAAATAAACGTAATCATAATTTAATTGTTTCTATTGTAAACATTGCTAAACCTTTAATCACTTAAATTTTCTAATATTTTTTAGAGATATAAAACTTATTTAATTCTTCAAAAATAAGGTAAACAAGTCCAAATTTTGATTGTAAGTTTATCTATAATTTTACTTAATACATATAAAGGAGTGGTAATTAATGAAAAATGAAATTATAATTTTTGAAAATCAAAATGTAAAATTAGAAGTAAATATGAAAGATGAAACTGTATGGTTAAATACTGAACAAATGGCTAAATTATCTGATAGAGAGTATAAAACTATTAGAAAACATATTAATAATGCATTAGAGGAAGAATTAGATAATTCAACTGTCGCAAAATTTGCGACAATTCAAAAAGAAGGAAATAGAGATGTTACTCGTAAAATAGAATATTACAATCTTGATGTTATCATAAGTGTTGGTTATAGAGTAAAAAGTAAAAATGGTATCATATTTAGAAAATGGGCTAATAAAATTTTAAAAGATTATATACTTAAAGGTTATGCAATTAATCAAAAAAGATTAGAATATCTTGAAAAAACTATTAAGTTAATTGATATTGCTGGTAGAATTGATACAAAATTAAAAGGAAGTGAAGCACAAGAAATAATTAAAGTTATAAATAATTATAAGGATGCACTAAATTTACTTGATGACTATGATCATAAAAGAATATCTAAACCAAAGGGAACTATTAATAATAGTAAGATTAATTATGAAGATTGTATGAATATAATTAATAAACTTAAATTTAATAATGATAGTGATTTGTTTGCTCTTGAAAGAGATAAAGGTTTAAAAGCAATTATTGGTAATATATTTCAATCTTTTGATGGAAAAGATCTATATCCTACAACAGAAGAAAAAGCAGCCAATTTCTTATATTTAATTATTAAAAATCATACTTTTATCGATGGTAATAAAAGAATTGCTGCAACACTATTTATATATTTCTTAGAATATTATAATTTACTTTATATTGATGAAAGACAAGTAATTGATAATAATACCCTAGTTGCAATAACACTTCTAATTGCCCAATCTAATCCCAAAGAAAAAGATATATTAATTGATCTAATAATGAATTTCTTAAAAACAAATTAAAATAAATAATAATTTAATTTTCTTCTAAATATTTAATAGCGTCAACCAATGTTTCTACTTGAACAATTTCAATATCATAGTCATATTTTTCTTTGGCTTCCATAGCCTCTTCATAGTTAGCAGCAGGGACAAAGAAAATATCAGCTTTATTGTCAACTGCACCCATTAATTTATAAGTGACTCCCCCTATCTCACCAACCCTACCTTCTTGATCAATAGTTCCCGTTCCAACAATTTTTCTGCCTTTGGTTAAATCTGAATCAACTAACCGATCATAAATAGCAAGGGATAACATAAATCCCCCACTTGGTCCTGATTCATTCCAATTAAAATATAATTCAATTTCGGGATCTACTTCAAAGTCATAAATATTAGCCATATATAAACCAATTATTTTTTCTCCATCTAGTTCTTTTAGTTTAGCATAACAATCAATTTCTTTACCATCGCGAATTACTTTAACATTTAAATTGTCATTAACTTCTAAACCATTTAAATATTCTTTATATTCACTATTATTATTAACCGAAATGCCATTAACACTAACTAAAGTATCTCCTATTTCAATATCGGTTTCACTTTCACTACTTACATAAATTACTTTATAACTAGAACTTTTAATATCAATATCCCGCCCAGCTAAACGATAAGCATTTAAAATAGCATGATTATTAGCCTCTTCTAAATAAATTCTTTCTCTTTCACTTATATCACTCATTGATTCTTCCGAGTCAATTGAAGAATTAGAAACACTTTCAAGAGTCCAAGAATCAATAACAAAACTTAACAAATAAGTGGGAATCGTCGCATTAATTTGTTTAACATAAGCTAAATTATAGCTACCTTCTTCATTACTTTCTAAACTTATCCTGTCATTTAAATCAATAATACCTCCACCAATATAAATATAATATGGAAGTGGAAAAGTTAAAAATACAAATATTAAAATATAAACAATTATTTCTTTATAATTCTTTTTAATAAATCCTTTTATCTTTTCATATATTTTACTAAACATTATATCACCTAGTTAATTATAACAAAAAAAGGATTATTTATGAATAAAAAACATTTTAATATCAGTATTTTTCTTATTATTTTCCTGTTTATTGAAATATTTATTAATTCAAGTAGTATTACGAAAACTATTTATCAAAGTAGTTATATTTGGTTTTATAATATCGTTCCTAGTATTTTTCCTATTTATTTATTAGTTGATTTATTAATTAATTATCAAATAATAGATGTTTTTAGTAAACTATTTAAAAAATTTATGAACAAATTCTTTTTACTTAAAAAAGAAACTTCCTTTGTTTTTATCCTTTCAATTATAAGTGGCTTTCCTAGTAATAGTAAATATATAAAAAGTTTATTAGATAAAAATATTATTAATTTAAAAGAAGCCAATAAACTCTTAATGTTTACCCATTTTTCTAATCCTTTATTTATTATTGAAAGTATTGGCGTTACTTTTTTACAAAATAAAAAAATTGGTATTTTAATATTATTAGTGCATTATTTTAGTAATATTATAATTGGTCTTTTAACAAGAAAATATTATGTTAGTATCGATAGTGAATTAGCAATTAAAAAGCATGAAAAAACAAGTTTTATAACTTGTTTAACGAATTCTATTTATAATACTTTAAAAATTTTATTTTTATTATATGGTATTATTACTTTTTTTATGATAATTACAACTATTCTAAAAGAAAATTTTCCAGTTAACCCTCTTCTTAATAATTTTTTATGTGGCCTATTAGAAATGACCCAAGGAATTTATTATATTGGTAGTACTAATTTAAGTTTACCTTTAAAGGCTAGTATTATAACGTTTTTCCTATCTTTTGGGGGATTTAGTATTCATATGCAAGTATTTAGTATTTTAAAAGATTATAAATTAAAGTACTTTGACTATTTTCTAGCAAGAATTTCTCATGCTTTAATATCTAGTAGTATTATTTATCTTCTTTTACAATTAGGAAATTACTAAATGAATTCTTATAAAATCTTCAAAATTTCGATGACTAAAAGCAATATCTAAAGAATAAATATTATTTTCTAAATCTTCTTGATAATCTACTCCTTCAAAACTAACTAAGGAGTCATCCGATCCTGGTACTAAATAGTCAACTCCCAAAAGCGTTGTATCTTCTTGAAAATTAATTCCAACTTTTGAAGATTCATCAAGGATTGTTAAAGTTTTTTCTTGATTAGATTCAGTATAGAATTTATACTCTAAATCACTTATTTTTTCCATTCTTATGACTCTATCAGTTGTATCTAAAAGAGCGTCATAAATAATTTTTGTAGTGGTATTTTTATAATCGGTAACTTCGGTTTTTAATTCTTCATAAGTGCTACGATCACGGTAGGTATAAGTTACATTAGTAATTGTTGCCATAATAATCATTACTAAAACCATTGTTAAAATTAATTCAACGGTTGTAAAACCTTGTTTATTCATTTAACACCTCTATTTATTTTAATTTTAACAAATTATAACCAGAAAATCTATATTTTTTTATTAAATTATTCTTCCATTAAAAAATCAATAATATTAATCACCAAAATTCCTTCTATTTGTTTATTCTTTACATTATCCATTGTTAATATTACTTTTTTATAATTATCATTTATAGCTAGTAATGATTTTTTTTCTCTTTCTTCGACCTTTTCATCCATAATACTTCTTGCTACTTGATAATATATTTTTTCATTAGGTTTAATAGCAATAAAATCTATTTCAATATCATTATACTGACCTACATATACTTCATACCCTCTGCGTAATAATTCAATATAAATTAAATTTTCATAACTACTTCCACTATCATACGAAGAAATACCATTAATTATATTTTTTAAACCATTATCAATAAAATAATATTTACCTTTTGTTTTTAATAATTGTTTCCCTTTTAATTCATACCTTGGAACTCGATAAATAATATAAGCATTTTCAAGCATTTTTAAATAAGAATCTACCGTTTCACTTGTTACTTTACTACCATTTTTTCTCATAAAATCAGCAATAGCATTAGCTGTTGTTAAATTCCCAATTACTGAGGCCATATATTTTAACAAATTATCCAAAAAAACAACATCTTTTATATTATTTCGATTGATAACATCTTTTTTTAAAACTACTTCTTTTAAATCATTTAAATAATTAATTATTAAATCTTCATTGTCATTCATATTCACAAGCATAGGAAGTCCACCATATTTTAAATATTTATCAAATTTTTCATATTTATCTTCATTGTTTTTAAATGGATAAACACTTAGAAATTCTTGAAAAGAAAATGGATATATTTTTATAGTAAGTACTCTTCCAGCTAATAAAGTTGTAAGTTCACTTGATAAAAGATAAGCATTTGAACCAGTTATATAAATATCTGTATTGAAATCAATTAATAAAGAATTAACAGCTTTTTCCCATTTAAAAATATTTTGAACTTCATCAAGCAATATATATATTTTATTTTTACTTTTAATATGCTCTTTTATATATTTATATAAATCTTGGTAATCTTGAATACTATACCATTTAGCACTTTCAAAATTCATATATATAATATCTTCTTCTTTAATTTTTTCTGATATCAAATAATTTTTATATTGTAATAACAAGGTGCTTTTACCACTTCTTCTTACTCCGGTTATTACTTTTATTAAATTTAAATCTTTCCCAGCAATCATTTGTTTTAAATATTTGTCACGTATCAACATATAAGTCACCTCTCTATTTAAATTATAAACAAACTCCAAACATTTGTCAAGTTTTACGGTTATAACCGCAAAACTTTTATTTTTTTTATTTTTTACGGTTAAACACTATTTAAATAAAGAAATAATTGCTTCTTGATAGATTTTTTTAGAAATAGCATGGCCCCTTTCATGAATATGACGATAATTATCCATCATTACCCCACTATTAGCTTCTAAAACTAGTAATTCATGACCTACATCAATTATATCGATACTAGCAAACTGAATATTTAATTTTTTGATTATTTTCTTGGCAATACGTAAAAGTTTTTCTTCTAAAAATTTATCAGTAATATCAAAGATAGTTGAACCACCTGATAAATTAAATTTGAAACTAATTTCTAACTCTTCGCCTTTTTTTAAGACTTTATTTAGATCAAAATTTAATTTTTCTAAGTTACTTTCTTTGCTATAATAATAACCATTAAATTTTTTTAATAAAGTTTTAATAGTACTAACACCATCACCTATAATAATAGGTCTTTTTTTACCATACATAACTTTAATTTGCCCATTTAAAACAATTAAACGATATTCATTTTTAATATCATAATAAGGACTTAGACAAACAGGAGCATTTTTATTTAATAAATAATCTAATTTTAAAAATAAATCACGAGTTGAATTAATAACAAAGACATCATGTCCACAAGTACCATTATTAGGTTTTAAAATAACCCTTTGATGATGTTTTAAATAAGAAATTAAAGTATCTCGATCATAACCAGGAAAGATAGGTATTATTTCCACACTCTTAATATTTAAATCTTTTAAAACGGAATAAAAAGCATATTTATCATCCATTATTAAACCTATTCCCTGATCATTTAAAGGAAATTTATAAGCATAGATATATTTTTGTTGCTTATTTTTTTCTAATTTTAAAATAAAGTCTTGTGATAAAGCTTGACAAGTAATGTTTTGTTCTTGACAAATTTCTTTGATTAATTCTTGAAATTCTTTCATAACCCTCCAAAAAAAGAAAGAATAATCTTTCTTTATAATTCAATTTCTAATAAATTTGTTACTTCTTTAATATTTGTTTTTAGTATCTCGTCTTGATGTTTACCACGTTTTAAACGAATAATATCATAAGGATTTCTTTTTTTAATACTTTCTAATTCGAAAACATCATCATCAATAAAAATACTATTTTGATAATCAAGATCTAATTCACCTTTTAAATCAGTTTTGATAATTATAATTTCTTGAAAGTAATTACTAATTTTCGATTCTTCTATTTTAAATAATTGATAGGCATTGTGGTCATTACTTTTCGTAAGTAAAATTAAGGAATAATTATCTTTATATTTCTCGAAAAAAGGAATAGCATCAGGATATAAATATTTTTCTAAATTTATATTATTAGTTTTAATTATTTCTTTTAATTTCTTTAAATCTTTTTGTAAATCAAGATTTTTATCTATTTCCTGAATTTCTACTTGGAATAAATCCGTATTAAAGATCGTATGATCAAAATCAATATATAACTTCATTTAATTTCCTTTAAGATTCTAATTCTTCTTCAATTCTTATTAATTCGTTATATTTACAAATGCGATCCGTTCTTGACATTGAACCTGTTTTTATTTGTCCCAAATCAAGTCCAACAGCAAGATCAGCAATCGTTGTATCTTCGGTTTCTCCACTACGATGAGAAATTATTGTTTTATAGTTATTCTTTTTAGCAAGTTCTATTGTTTCTAAAGTTTCCGTGATAGTTCCAATTTGGTTTACTTTTAATAAAATAGCATTTCCAGCGTGATTATCAATTCCTTTTTGTAAACATTTTTTATTGGTAACAAATAAATCATCACCAACTAATTGAATTTTATCACCTAATTTTGAAGTTATTAAACTAAATCCTTCCCAGTCGTTTTCATCAACCGGATCTTCAATGGAAATAATTGGATATTTAGTTACTAATTCTTCATAATAAGCAATTAATCCTTCACGATCTAAAACTCGTCCTTCGCCTTTTAAATTATATTTTCCATCTTGATAAAACTCACTAGCAGCAACATCAATTGCCAAAGCTACATCTTCACCAGGCTTGTATCCCGCTTTTTGAATCGCTTCCATAATCAATTCAAAACCTTCTTGATTACTTCCTAAATTAGGAGCAAAACCTCCTTCATCACCAACACTTGTGGCATAACCTTTTTCTTTTAAAACTTTTTTTAGGGTTTGGAATACTTCAGCCCCAACTCTAATTCTTTCTTTAATTGTCTCACGAAGAGGAATAATCATGTATTCTTGAAAATCAAGATTATTATCCGCATGAGCACCACCATTAATAATATTCATCATTGGTCGAGGCAAAGTTCTTCCCTCACCAACATATTTATAAAGTGGTAATTTAGCCTCAATCGCTGCTGCTTTTAAGCAAGCCATGGAAACACCTAAAATAGCATTTGCTCCAAATTTTTTCTTTGTTTCCGTTCCATCTAATTCAATCATGGCATAGTCAATTTCTTTTTGGTTAAAAACATCCATACCAACTACTAAATCACGAAGTTCATGATTAACATGATAAACGGCTTTTAAAACACCTTTACCAAGAAAACGGTTATCACCATCTCTTAGTTCCAAAGCTTCTCTTTCTCCTGTTGAAGCTCCACTTGGAACACTAGCACGTCCCACTACTCCACTTTCTAGAATAACATCAACTTCAACCGTTGGATTTCCTCTTGAATCTAATATTTCTCTTCCAATTACATTTTTTATTTTCATATCTCTCTCCTTACTTTCTTATTATAACATTTATTTATTTTTACTTTCAATATTTTGGAGTTCAAATCGATACTTTTGATCTATATTTGGATATTTATTAGTATCAACTACTGATAAAAACATCTCTTTTTCCCTCGCATATAATGTACCATCGCTATATAAAGCGCGATATAAAACTAACTCTTTTCCCGTTTCGGAGTCAATACAAGTATCAACAACTAAATAATAATTACCTTTAAAATGTTTATAAATTCTATTTTTTAATACTTCCATCTTTAAGTTCCTCAACTAATTTTTTAAATTCATCGCCTCTATCTTCACATTCTTTATACTGATCCCAAGAAGCTGAAGCCGGACTTAACAAGATAATATCCTCTTTTAAAGATATTTCCCAAGCCTTTTTAAAACCATCTTTTATATGTTCATAAACATATGTGGGAATTTTTAAACTATCTCCAAATTCTTTAACTCGCAATCGACACTCACCAATCGCAATAATGGCTTTAACGTTTTGCATGAATGGCTTTAATTCATAAAAATCTTGACCCCTATCTAACCCTCCTAAAAATAAAATAATCGGATTAGAAAAAGATGATAAAGCAATCTGCGTACATTTAATATTAGTAGCTTCCGTATCATTATAAAATTTTCGCTTAGCAATATCTGCTACTAATTCAAGCCGATGCCCAACTCCCGAAAATCTTCTTAAAACTTTTTGAATAATTTTTGTTTCAACATTTAACTCCTTAGCAATCAAAATAGCTCCTAGCGAATTAGCAACATTATGATCACCTTTAATTAATAAATCCGATCTATCGATAATAAACTCATCACGATAATATAATTTATTATCATGATAAGTAGCATCAGCCTTTTCTTTTAAAGAAAAATAAACTGTTTTACTTTTGATATTTTTGGTATTTTCTAAACTATCTAAATTATCTTGATTTAAAATAGCCACATCACTACCATTTTGATTTTTAAATAATTTTACTTTAACTTTTTTATAAGTTTCATAATCACCAAAAAAATCAATATGAGCTTCACTTAAATTCGTTAAAAGAGCAATTTGAGGTTTAAATTCATGTAAATTAGCTAATTGTTGACAAGATACTTCCATTACCAAAATATCGCCTTCTTTTAAAGTTGGTAGAATACTACATAAAGGATAACCAATATTTCCAGCCAAGTGAACTTTGTCTTGATAGGCTTCTTTTAATATTTCATAAGTTAAGGTTGTAGTCGTTGTTTTGCCATTAGTACCAGTTATAGCAATTAAATCAATATTTTGGGGTAGCAAATGATAGCCTACTTCGACTTCATTAATAACGGGAATTCCTAACTTGGAAGCTAATTTTACATATTTATGATCATTTCTAATCCCGGGATTTTTTACAAGAAAATCAAAACTATCATCTAATAAATCATCAGGATGCGATCCAAAACAACAGGTAACATTAAGTTTTTTTAATTCTTCAATATCTTCTTTTTTAATATCCTTTTCATCTTTTATATCATTTAAAACAATTTTATTATTTAAATTGGCTAAAACCTTACAACAAGCAATTCCACTTCTAGCTGCACCTAAGATAAGTATTTTTTTATTTTGAAACATAAAATCACCAAAGATATTATATTATTTCTCATTTTAAAAGTAAACTAATTTGACGAATTTTAAAACTTCTCATATAATTTAGGTGGTGAGAAAATGATTTTTGCAAGTAATAACTTAGATAAAGTAAAAGAAATTGAAAATATTTTAGGAGAAAAAGTTTTATCTTTAAAAGATATTAAGGAAAAAATAGAAATAGATGAAAATAAAGATACTTTTTTAGAAAATGCTATTTTAAAAGCCAAAGAAGTTTATAAAAAAACTGGCATTAAAACAATAGCTGAAGATAGTGGTTTAGAAATTCCGGCTTTAAATGGTTTTCCTGGAGTTTTAACAAAACGTTTTTTGGGTCCTAATAAAACTGATAGTGATAGAAATCAAGAAATTTTATTATTAATGCAAGATAAAAAAACAAGAACTTGTTATTTTACATCCTGTTTTGCTTTTTATGATGGTATAAATATTTTAACAAGTACATATAAATTAAAAGGTGAAATTGCAAGTTTTGAAAATATTGAAAAAGGATTTGGCTTTGATAGTATTTTCTTGTATAAAAAGAAATTTTTATCGAGTATGAGTTTAGAAGAAAAAAATAAAATTAGTCCTCGAAAGTTTGCTTTACTTGACTTGCAAAAGAAAATTGCAAAAAATTGTTGATTTAATAATTTAATTATGTTATTATAAATCAGTAAATGTTAATGGACCTTTAGCTCAGTTGGTTAGAGCAATCGGCTCATAACCGATCGGTCATAGGTTCGAGTCCTATAAGGTCCACCAACATAGGCGGGTATGGCGGAACTGGCAGACGCGCTAGTCTTAGGAACTAGTTCTTCGGAGTGCAGGTTCGATTCCTGTTACCCGCACCATTAGAAAATCTGTTCGAACTATTCGAACTTTGATATATAGAATCAATCATTTCTGATTGATTTTTTCATTTTATAAGAAAAATGATTAAGTTTATTAAAAAAGAAATAGAGATTGAAGAATCTTTAAAACAACGAATAATAATTATATGTGATTTTTGTAATACTATATCAACTATTATAAACGGAAGTATTAGAAAGATAGGCAAAACTAATCTTACTTATATTGAACCACATAGAATTATTATTAAAGATACTTTATATCTTGCTTTTAATTACTCTAATGAAATCTATTGGATCGGCTATAATAAATTAGACAGAAAAATAAGGAAATACTAACTGAAAATAATAATAGTTTAGAATTAAGAGTAAAAACTCTTGATAATAAAGTAAAGAAAAAAGATGATGAAATAAATGAATTAAAAAAAGAAAATAATGTATTAAAAATTTCGCTAAAAAATTTACAAAGACTATTTGATAAACTTCTTAAATTCTTAAAGGATAGAATGTTTAATAAAAAAGAAAAAAATAAATATTATGATTTTTCAGTTGATTTATATACTCATGGTAATATAAATGATAAGGAAATTCAAGATATAAAAAATAAATTTGATAAGCAAGATAAAAATAAAGATGATTTTGAATTGTAGTGTAAAGCTTTTAGAAAAGGTAAAATAATTATGCAAAATGTGTTATAATGTTAAAGAAAGGTAGGTATCAAATATGAATGATGTTAAAAATAAAATAGTTGGCTCCTTATTAGGTGGAGCAGTTGGAGACGCTCTTGGCTATCAAATAGAGTTTAAAAGAAATATCAAAGAAAAAGAATTTACAAAATATGAAAATGATAAAGGTATTATTTCTGATGATACTCAAATGACTTTATTTACTGCAAATGCTTTAATTTGGCGTGAAACTAGAGGAAGTATGCGAGGAATAGCAATGATGCCAGTAGATGCTATATATGAAGGTTATTTAGATTGGCTTGATACTCAAAATAATACAAATTTACATGATCATAAAATATCATGGATAAAAAATATAGATGAATTAAATGTATCTAGGGCACCAGGTAATACATGTTTAAGTGCATTATCATCTGGAAAAAAAGGAACAATAGAACAACCTATAAACGATAGTAAAGGTTGCGGTGGAATTATGAGAGTTGCACCAATTGGTTTATATATGAAAAATCCTGAATATGCTGGTAAATTGGCTGCAGAAGCAAGTGCAATAACTCATGGACATCCATTAGGAATAATACCTTCATATGTTTTTTCAACAATGTTATATTTTATAGTTAATGAAAATTTAAATATTGAAGAAGCATTAAATAAAGCAATGAATCAATATAAAGAAAAATTTAACATATATGATAATGAAGTAAATGAATATTTTATAAATATAGTTGATAAGGCTATTAAATTAAGTAAAGCAAATATTTCTGATATAGATGCTATTTCCAAACTTGGTGAAGGTTGGGTTGCTGAAGAAGCATTTGCAATAGCAATATATTCGTGTTCAAAATATGAATCAAGTTTTGAAGATGCAATAATTTGTGCCATTAATCATGATGGTGATAGTGATTCGACAGGTTCAATTGCTGGTAATATTATGGGAGCATTATTAGGTTATGATGCTATACCAAAATATTATATAAATAATCTTGAATTAAAAGATGTAATTATAGAAATTGCAGAAGATTTATCAACACCTATTCCAGTTAGCGAATATAATGCCAATAATGATGAGTATTGGTTAAGTAAATATTTAAAATGTGAAAGGGATTCTAGTATTAAAAAAAAATAATGATTATATGGAAAAGTTTATAGATGGCTCAGAACCAATATTGATAGAATTAGATAAAGAATTTAATAAATATTGCGAATTATATAAAGAAAAATTCAATAAAAATGCATATGTTGCTGAACCTAATGGAATGAAAGAACAAACAATAAATGCTATTAAAATATGTTTGAAAAAAAATGAAGATTTATTAGACAAATTATTATATCCAAACAGTGATGATGATATTAATAATGGAGTATTATATTAATAGGTGGAAATAATGACTAGAGAGCAATATATTCAAAGGGTAAAAGATATAATGATAAATAAAAATCCATATGGAATGTACCATAAGCAAAATTTTGATACTTATAGTTCATATGGAGAAATGACACCAATTAATTCAAATATTATAAATAATATGCCTGCATCTCAAATAATATTAAGTGAAGAAGTATATGAAATGTTATTAGCAGTACAAGATGTTACTAATTCAACAAACCATGAATTTCCTTTTTTCTTATACGGAAAAGAAGTTGCTGATAATATAATTGAATTTAACGAATTTATATCATCAAGTAATAATAGACAAAGTGTAGAAGCTAATTTTAATGCAAATATGATTGAAAATTTACAAAAAAAGGTAAATAGTAATTTAAATAATGGGTTTGTTGTGTGTCACGGACATTCTCATCCGCCAATAGGAAGTTTTCATCAAAATTTTTCATTAGGAGATTTTACTTCATATATGCAAATGAATCAAGATAATCCTGTATTTAAAAATAAACAAGTTGAATTAACAAGTTGTTTAATTACTAGCACTGGTGATATTAATTTTGTATTTTATGATAATCAAAGTAATAATTTTTATAGATTTATTAATGTATTTGTAAAAGATAAAGATAATAATTTAAAACCAGTAAATTGTTATGGTTTAAATCAAGAACAACAATATTATAATAGACAAATGAGATAATATAAAGTTATTAAAATTTAAGAAATGGTATTCCCATTTCCTTTTATTTTTGTTAAACTATATATAGTGATTGATTTAAATATCAATCAATCGTCTTTGTGAAGAGTTGTAGTTATCTACGGCATTCACACCATTAGAAAATCTGTTCGAACTTATTCGAGCTTAATATAAATTCAAAAACTTGCAAAAAATAAAAAATGGAATACTTAACACTTCAATGTTAGGTATTCATTACCATTTGGATAAGCATTTAATTTACTTTCAGTAGATTAAATGCTTATCTCTTATTATAGATTGCTAATTATTTACTACAAGTTCCATTTATATTATTACTAAACCAATCAGAAAATTCTTCTATATAGCATCAATTCCAATTTGTTCAGCATATTCTCTTTGCCTATCTAAATCATAAGAATAGCTACTAGCCGTATAGCCTTTAATAGTTTTATCATTACACATAATAGTAATTTTCCCATGATCAGATTCACAAACTAATTTTTCAAAAGTTAATGATACATATAAAAATGCCGCACCAATTAAAACAACTAAAGCAACTACTATTCCCCCAATTATCGTCAATACTTTTTCATTTCTCCTCATTAAATACTTATATAAAAACAGCATATGGTACTAACTATTTTCATAATTTTATTTTAACATATTTTTTCCTTTTGATTTAAAATTTATAATATATTAATTTTTTTGTTTAAATATCAGATTATTTATCATAATAAAAGTGAAAGGAGAAATATGGAAAATTATCAAAAAGTACCATGTATTATAACTGGTAAAGATTTAGATTATTTATCAGATATGTTTGAATGGAATATGGAGGCTTTAAAAAAGACTAATGATAGTATTTTAAAGATCCAAGACGAAAAAATAAAAGATATACTAAAAAAAGCTTGCCAAATGTTTGATAATAATTTAAAAACAATACTTAAGATTTTAGAAGGAGGAGAAAATGGCAGATCAAATTAAAAATCCCAAAACGGAAGTTAGCAAAGGAATGAGTCTAAATGAAAAAGATTATTTAACTTCTCTTTTAACTTCTTTAAAAAATATGGAAAAAAATTACTGTATTGCCATGACAGAAGCCAGCTGTGAAGAATTATATCAAAAGCATTTAGAAACATTTTTAAATATTAGTGCTATGCAAAGAGAAGTCTATGAATTAATGTTTTTAAATGGTTGGTATGTTTTAGAAAAAGCTGAAAGTAACAAAATTCAGGATAAATACCAAACACTAAATCAAGATTTAAATGATTTAAAGTCTTAAACTTCAAAAGAAGTTTTTTTTATTTGAAAATATTTTTAAGTTTTAAAGAGGCATTATAAATTTCTTTTTTGCTATACTTATTTTTAAATTCGAAGGCTAAATCATTAATAGCCTCTTTCATTGTATAATTATTTTTGATTATTTTATCAATTAAAAGAGCTTCAAGAGATACTTCTTCTTTTTTTTCTTCCATTTTATTTTTAGAAACAATGATTACATATTCTCCTAATTCATAATTTGCTTTTTGAAGTAAATCTAAAACTTGTGATGATTTTCCATAATATTTTTTTTCAAATTTCTTTGTTAATTCATTTAAAACAATGATATAAGGATCATTCATAACCTCTTTTATATTTTCAATGGTTGGAATGATTCTTTTTGGTGATTCATAAAAGACAATCGTTTCTAAATCATTTTGTTGAATTCTTTTTAATTCTTCTTTTTGCTTGCTATTTTTTCTTTCTAAAAAGCCATAAAAAGCAAAGTTATGAATAACTAGACCAGACAAAGTTAAAGCCGTTGTAAGGGCTGACGCTCCAGGAATTGAATAAATTTCAATTTTATTACTAATACACTCGGAAATTAAAATACTTCCTGGATCAGAAATACAAGGGGTACCAGCATCCGTTATTAAAGCTATATTTTTCCCACTTTTAAGGAGTTCAATAACTTCCCCACTTCGCTCATTTTCATTAAATTTATGATAAGAAATTAGTTTGGTCTTAATTTCTAAACTATTTAATAAATGACTTGATGTTCTTGTATCTTCACATAAAATAATATCAACTGTTTCTAAAGTTTTAATAGCACGCTTTGTAATATCTCCTAAATTACCAATTGGCGTTGCCACAATATATAAAATTCCCATAAAAACCTACTTTCTTAATTTTTTATTATATCAAAAAAAGAACAATAATTAAATTACTGTTCTAAAAAATTATACTCTTTTAACATCTAAATAGACTTCAATACCATTTAAATTACTAATATCATCGACGATTTTTTCTTGAATTAACATATCACATAAAGTTTCTTTTTTAATAAAATCAAGATATTTATCTAATTTATCTAATAAAGAAACTTCAGAGTAATAGTAAATATAAATACGATCAGTTATTGAAAAATTCTTAGCTTTTCTTAATTGTTGAACTTTACTTATTAATTCTCTAGCTATTCCTTCATTAATTAAGTCTTCATCTAAAGTTGTATTTAAAATAATAAATAAATTATTAAGAACTCCTGTATTATAACCTTCTTTAGAATTTACACGAATATCTAACATTTCTTTTTCTAAGATATAATCTTTGCCATCTAAATTAATACTGATAGTCTCCCCTTTTTCTAATTTAGAAATATCTGTTTTCGTAATATTTTTTAAATATTCGGTTAAAAATTTGATAGAAGAAGCAAATATTTTTCCACAAACTTTAAAGTTAGGTTTAATTTCATAATTTATGTATTCATCTAAATTACTTTCAAAACGAACTTCTTTAACATTTAATTCTTCTTTGATTAATGAGACTAAATTGCCAATTACTTTTTGAAGTTTTTTATCTAAAATAACTTCTTTAATAGGTTGACGAACTTTTATTTTCACATCTTCTCTTACTTTTCGACCAAGAGAAATTAAATCACGAACGGTATCCATTTTTTCTTCGATTTTTTCATTAATTAAAGATTTATCATAAGTTGGAAAACTTGCTAAATGAACACTTTCTTGATCGGTTAGTTTCGTATATAAGTTTTCCGATGTAAATGGAACAATTGGAGCAATCATCTTTGATAGGCCAACTAAGATGTCATAAGTTGTTTTATAAACAGCTTTTTTACTAGTATCAAGGTTACTTGCCCAAAAACGATTTCTATTTCTTCTAATATACCAATTTGATAAGTCATCGGAAACAAAAGTAACTAAGGCACGAACAACTTTATTTAAATCATATTCTTCATAACTATTGGTTACATATTCTAGTAATTTATTATATTTTGATAATAACCATTTATCAATTTCTTCTAACTCTTGATAAGAAACTGTAAATTCTCGAGGATCAATGTTATCAATATTAGCATAGGTTTGGAAGAAAGTATAAGTATTTAATAAAGGATTGAAGAACTTCGAGTAAACCTCTTTTAAACCTTCTTCATCAAATTTTAAAGGAGTCCAAACAGGTGAGACATATGGTAAATAAAATCTAACTGTATCAGCTCCGTATTCTTCAATTGTTTTAAATGGTTCAACAATATTTCCTTTAGACTTAGACATTTTCTTGCCTTCTTTATCTAAAAGTAAATCGTTTACTAAGACATTTTTATATGGGGCTACGCCTTTTAAGAAGACCGAAATGACAATTAAGGAATAGAACCAACCACGAGTTTGATCAATTCCTTCGGAGATAAAATCTGCTGGAAATTGATTTTCCCATAGTTCTTTGTTTTCAAATGGATAATGATACTGAGCAAATGGCATTGATCCGGAATCAAACCAACAATCAATAACATCTTTGACTCGATTCATTGTTTTTCCACATTTTGGACATTTAATATGAATATCATCAACATAAGGACGATGTAATTCAATAGTTTCATCAATTTCTTCAATTGATTTTTCAACTAGTTCTTGACGTGATCCAATCATTAAATCATAACCACAACTACATCTCCATAAAGGAAGTGGGGTTCCCCAATATCTACTTCTTGATATAGCCCAATCATTCATATTTAAAAGCCAGTTTCCAAAACGTTTTTCCCCAACATAATCAGGATACCAATTAACTTTTTTATTAGCTTCAATGATCTTATCTTTTAATTTCGTAACTTCAAGATAAAAACTTGGTTTTGAATAATATAAAAGTGGGGTTCCACATCGCCAACAATGAGGATAATTATGTAGCATTTTTTGTTTTCTAAATAATTTATCATTAGCTTTTAAATATTTAATTACTTCTAAATCAACATCAAAAACACTCATACCTTTCCATAAACCATCAGTATAAATTCCATCTTCGCCAACAGGATTTAAATATGGTAAATCATATTTTTTAGCAACTTTCGAATCATCTTCACCAAAAGCTGGGGCAATATGAACAATACCAGTTCCATCTTCCATAGTTACATATTCATCATTTGTAACATAAAAAGCCTTTTTATTAACAGTAAGAGATGGAATAAGTTGTTCATACTCCATATATTCTAAGTCTTTTCCCTTATATTCTTCTAAGATTTTAACATCATCTCCTAAAACCTTAGCAACTAAATTAGCTCCAAGAATAAACTTATAGCCTTGACTTTCAACTTTAACATATTTCTCGTTAGGATTAACACAAAGAGCAACATTGGCAATAAGCGTCCAAGGGGTTGTTGTCCAAACTAAAAAGTAAACATCTTCATCTTTCTTTTTCATAGGAACAATAACCGTTTGAGCTTCAATTTCTTTATAGCCTTGAGCTACTTCATGACTAGCAAGGCCAGTTCCACATCTTGTACAAAAAGGAACTATTTTAACTCCTTCGTAAAATAAACCTTCTTCAAAGAATTTTTTTAAAATATACCATTCCGTTTCAATATAGTTATTATCATATGTTACATATGGATGCTCTAAATCAATAAATTGACCCATTTTTCTAGTTAAATCGGAGAAAGCTTTTTCATTTTTAAAAACGATTTCTCGACACTTTTCATTAAATTCTTTAATTCCATATTTTTCAATATCATTTTTATTTTTAAAACCAAGGGCTTTTTCAACTTCAACTTCTACCGGTAAACCATGAGTATCCCAACCAACTTTTCGAAGTACTTTATAACCTTGCATTGTTTTATATTTACAAAAACTATCTTTTAAAAACTTAGCCACCATATGATGAAGACCTGGAAAACCATTTGCTGTTGCTGGACCATCATAAAAGACAAAGGTTTTATCTTTATTTTCTAAGCATCTATCAAGAATATGCATTTTTTCCCATTTATCACTAATATCTTGTTCAATTTCGCTTTGTTTCTTTTTTTCTAACTCTTTAAACATAATTCCCTCCTAAAAATAAAAAACGGCACTTCGAAAGGACGAAATACCGTGTTACCACCTTAATTTAGTTTTTTTAAAACTCTCAAAATTATAACGCATTACCGTATTTATCTTATCCATAAATAGCACTTGAAAGTGATCTAAGTAATATTAATTTATCTATTTGCACCAACCATAGACTCTCTAAAAACGCTTATTACTTCGTCTTTCGCACTTGCTTATGTACTACATAATAACAAAGTTTTTAAAGAAAATCAAGTGTTTTTTAAGCCAAACTCAATTGAAAGCTTATTACCGGACAGTTTTTTGGTTAATATAAAAAGGTATTAAGATACCTTTTAAGAAAATATTTGCTTAAAATTGAAATAAACAGCCTTTTTTGATATTCTATAATTAGCAAAAAAATAGAAAAGAGGCTGTTTATGAAAAAATTATATAATGCTTTTTATTCTATTTTTCCTTAAAACTGTACGTTAGAGAGCCAAAATGAATGGATTTTGGGTGGTTCCATCGCCTTTCGAAATTAGAACATCAGATCGAATGTTGATAACTGCACGCACGCCGCTCGAGCTCGTGACGAAGTACCACTGATTCAACTCGCCCGTCGGACTGACGCCATACACGAAAGCAAAAGCATCCGCAGCCTCGAATAACGAAGGCGTCATGGTAAAATAATAATTATTCGTTCGTAAATAATAATCTTCATTTTTCAATCCATGATATCCACCAGCTAACGCTACTTCATCAGCTGTAATTAAAGCTACTGGATAAGTCAAATCGCCATTCCCGCGACTAGTCGTCGTTGAAAATCTATCGCTTGCTTGCGAACATTTTAAAGTCGCGGTTTTATT
>CALVOW010000010.1 GCA_944350445.1 uncultured Bacilli bacterium
TGAATTATTTTTTTATTAGCTAACTCTTTAATACTTTCTCCACTTTCAAGACTCATACTAAATAATTTACTTTCATATAAACTATTTCTGATACTTAAAAGGTCATTGTAACTGGAATTATTTAATTCAACATCAATTCTTGTATTATCATTTAAAGAAACATAAATATCAATGGTTTTTTGATATTCTTTGATAATTCCCTTTGGTAGTTCATTATTTAATAAAGATATACTAGTTGACTTAATATCTAGATCAAGATTAGTTTCTAAGATCAAAAATTCTTTGAAAATATCT
Source organism: uncultured Bacilli bacterium (assembly GCA_944350445.1). GTDB lineage: Bacteria > Bacillota_I > Bacilli_A > RF39 > UBA660 > RUG591. Next base: position 295 of record CALVOW010000010.1, read on the forward strand.
AAATCATAAGTAAAAACACTTTTAAACATCTTATCAAACGTTAAAGGAACAAGCTTTAATTCTTTATCTAGTTTTACGTGTTAAAAAACTTTTTGTAACCATTTAACCTCCTTTCCAATTAAAAGTAGCATATTAAAAAAAGAGAAGCAAATTGATGATTTTGTAAATTGACATAGCAAAAACTTCCAAAAAAGCAAATTGAAAATTACAAGTATCAAGTAAATCAACAAAAGCGAAAAAATTTTCAAAGAAAAATTGGCTGAATTTACCAAATTACTATATTTTTAATTTTTTAATATTTAAAATTTCTTATTCCAAATATTCCATATTTTCATACATTTGTATGCAAAAGAAAAAAAACTAGTTCATTTTTTGAACTAATTTTCCTAACTTATTTCATTAGTATTTTCTTGATTAGTTGTCGTATCAATAATTTCATTTTCTTCTTTTTCGATATTTGTATCTTGATTAGTATCATCAGTTTCTATATTTTCATTTGATGATTCATTATCAAGATTCGTATCACTATCTTTATCATCATCTTCTTTAACTATATTTTCGTCATCACTTGTATTTTCATCTTCTGTTTCTTCTTGACTAGTATTTTCATCAGGATTTGAATTGGTATTTTCATTTGTCGTTTGATTATCATTACTATTATTACTAGTATTAGTAGAACTATTCAAAGTTGGAGTATTAACTTTACCAGTATTTTCAGTATAAGAACTATCTAATATTTCTCCAGCTTTTACTTTTTCTAAACTTTCCTTAGCAAGGGTAACCGTTTCTTCATTAGGAATCATTACATATAGTACTTGTGTAGGATATGTATATGTATATTCAGCTCCATCACTACCACTTAAACTAATTGAAGTGATATTCCAACTTGGCATATTATCAAGTTGCATTTTTACCAAATCCGTTATTTTATCTGTACTAATATTTGTAATAAAACTTCCAGTTAAAGAATTTAAAATGCTTGTATAACGAGTCAAAATAGTACCAGAAGTACCTTTTTTAATAATAGCTTGAATCATAGCTTGTTGATTCTTGCCTCTTACCCGATCTCCTTCTTCAAAAGCTTTTCGCGTTCTAACAAAATCTAGAGCTTCTAATCCAGTTACATGATTATATCCCTTTTTAAAATAATAACCATGCCCTGCACTTTTAAAACTATATTTTGAATAAACATCAACTCCCCCCAAAGCATCAACTAATTTTACTAAAGCATTGTAATTAACTTTTAAGTAATAGTTTATTTCCATATCAAGTAAATCTTCAATAGTTGAAACACTCATATCTACTCCATATATACCAGCATGCGTTAATTTATCATAAGAATCAGTATCATGGAGTTTAACATAATAATCCCTTGGAATATTTATCATTAATATTTGGTTAGTCTTAGGATTAATACTAACAACAATGTTAACATCACTTCTTGTTAAACTATTAACATTTCCATAAGAATCAATTCCCGAGATATAAATATTAAAAGTATCTTTGGTAACATCAACATCTTTTGTAATATCATCAACCATTTCGGTTATTGAGAAACGATAAATTACTTTGTATTTATCATAAAAATCTTCACTATCTTCCCCTAACATTTGATAATAAGCATCTTCTAAAAGAGCTGCATCTAAACTATTATCATCTAAATCATTTAATATTATATCATACTCTTTATATTCTTCATCTTGAAAACTAATCTCATCACCTAACTTTTCTAAGGCTTGTTCCATTTTACTACCGGCTTGATTAACATAACCAATTCTTTTATCAGCCAGATCACTAATATTATCATAATCAGAATCATTTAAAACCATTACTACATAATTCTTAGTTTCATAATTATGCCCACTTGTAAAGGAATCTAGAAAACTAAATGTTTTGTTTAAATAGAAAAATACTAAACTTAAAATGATAATATAAAAAATCCCTATTACCGAAATAAATACTTTTAGTCCTCTTTTAACCTTTTTTCTTGTTAAAATATATAAAAGAAGAATTGGCAAAATAACAATAACACCTAAATAAATAAGCAAATATTTAAAAGGTAAAACATCATATTTAAATATCAAATAAGTATTTAAAATAATTAAAAATATCCAAATAATACTTGTTATTAATAAATAAATATTTAATTTCTTTATTTTCTTTTTCTTAGTTCTTTTTTTCATATTTTTATTTTTAATATCATCATTTTTTAAGTTTAAATCATCATCTATATCTTCAATGAGGATATTATTCATTTAATCACCTTCTCTAAATTATTTATCAATTAATTCTTTTATTAAAGAAATCATATGCTTTTTATTACTTTGAAACTTTTTAGGGTGAAAATTCTTTATTTCTTTAATAGCATTTTCCAAGTCTTTAACATCATTAATTCCTATTATATAACCTTCTTCATTAAAATTCTCAACAATTTGAACTTGATGATCATTTACATGTTCCTTATATTTTTTAAGTCTTGGAATAGCAATAATTTTCTTTTGATATTTAAGTCCTGTTAAAATTGCTCCTACTCCACCATGCGTAATTAATAAATCACATTCGGAAATTAACTTATCAAATTTATCTTTGGCAATAAGATCAAATATTTCCATATTATTAGATGAATAATCACTTGAAAATCCGGCTTGAACAATTACTTTATCTTGAATAACCTTATTCTCAATTAAAGCATCCAGTTCACTCAACAATCTTGTAAATTTTTTATCTTGGGTACCAAGTGTTACTAAAATCATAAAACCTCCTAAAATATAAAACCTGAATAAATTGCCTTTGGATATAATTTTAACATACTTTCCCATTGAACTAAAAAGTAATCAGCAATAGGATAAATCATGGAGCCTGACATCGTTTTCGTAGTTCGATTAGCCAGCGTTTCAATAAAAATAATCTTTTTTTTAAAAAGATGCCCAATATAACACATACTAACGGCTGTATGCGTTCCCGTTGTAATAATCACATCAGGTTTAATTTTTAAAAATAAATAAAATGATTTAAAAAAATTATAAATAAATTTAAAAAAATAAGTTAAAAAGTGCGATTTGGTTCCGTATACTAAATAATAGACTTGTTTATATTTATCTTTTAAATATAAATTTGATTTAGTTTTTTCTGTTACAATTACTGTATCATAATATGGAAACAACTCTTCAAGTTCTAACATTTCCGATAAATGACCGCCCGTTGATGATATAAACATTACTTTCTTCATATTCCTCCTTTTATAAGGACTTTTATTTTTCCTTTGTTGTATCTAAACTAATTTCCAATACCCCATGAGCAACCCTTTTTTCTTTAGGTGGTAACTTCATATAATCACCATAAATTTGCTCTAAATAAACTTCTGGTTTATTAATAGCATTAAACATTTCTCCTTCAAATTCTTGTTTTTTAACTGGTAAAAAAACATCTTTTTTTAAATATTCATTTCTCGTTTGATATTCACCAATATAACAAGCAACATTAGTTGTTTCTATTTTATCATATTTCATCATTAATTTCTTTTGAAATTTATAAAGCGTCTTTACTGGAAAAATTAAAAAAATAGCACTTAAAAGTTTTATTCGGCAATCCCTCAAAGTAATAATTTTTCTTTTCACATAAATACTTTCACGAATTACTTTAATAATATTAGCTCGATACTTTATCTTGTCATATCCACCATCTTTAACATTATCAAAGGGAAATAAATCAACAAATATTTCTTTATTTAAATTTAAAGAGGCAATTTTAGCTTCATTCATAAATGTATTTTTCTTGCGAATTTTAGCATAAGAATGCCAATAATTAGAGTCTGTTTCTAAGGTTTGCACAAAATATTTATTATTTTTATCACTTGGATAAGTTTTAATAAATTTTTCATAATCACTTCGAAGCATTCCAATATCAATATCATCATCCCAAGGAATAAAACCCTTATGACGAACTGCTCCAAGAAGTGTTCCAGCTATTAAAAAATATGTTATATTATGTTCCTGACAAAATTTATCAATATCTTTTAATATTTCCACTTGCACTTCATGTAATTTTTTTAAATCTTCTTGACTAATTGTTTTCATATTTCACCATCGCTTTTTTTAATTCTTTTATCTCTTAAATTATAACATAAATATTCTAATTTTAAAAATAAAAATCTAATTTTTCAATAAAACTAGTCAGTACCAGCGTTTTTTGTTATAATTTAAAAGGAGGCGTTATGAAAATAAAAGTAAGTGTTATTGTTCCTGTTTATAATGTTGAAGCTTATTTAGACAAATGTTTAAATAGTTTAGTTAACCAAACTTTAAAGGAAATAGAAATTATCATTGTTAATGACGGTTCAAAAGATAATAGTGAAAAAATTATTGAAAAATATAAAGAAAAGTACCCAGGAAAAATTAAATATTATAAAAAAGAAAATGGCGGATTGTCTAGTGCTAGAAACTATGGCTTAAAATATGCAATTGGGGAATATGTCGCCTTTGTTGATAGCGATGACTATGTTGATCTTAAAATGTATGAGAAAATGATTAACTTAGCCAATCTTGAAAATTCGGATATTGTAGTAGCAGCAACGGAAGCAATTTACAAAGACCATAAAAAAATAATACCAGCTAGTTATAATATTTCAAAAAATTATAAAAATTATTTAATATCTGCCCCTATGGCCTGTAATAAAATTTTTAAACGCCAGCTTTTTAAGGATGATTTTTTATTCAAAGAAGGAATTTGGTATGAAGATTTAGAATTAATTCCTACTTTAATTTTAAAAACGAAAAAAATTTCCTTTTTAGAAGAACCTCTCTATAAGTATATGCAAAGAAGCGGTTCTATTATGAATCAAGAAACTTTTAACGAAAAAATTTTAGATATTTATAAAGTTTTAAATAATATTGTTGAAAAATTTCAAAAATATAAACAATATGAAGATTTTCAAACGGAAATTGAGTATTTGTATATTGAACATCTTTTATATAGTTCAGCACTTCGACTTTCGATGTTTAAAGTTGAAGGAAAAAAATATTTAAAAGAATTTAAAAATTTAATGCGAGAAAAATTTCCAAATTGGTCAAAAAATGTCTATTTTAAAAAGAAAAGTTATAAATTTAAAATTATTTGTCTACTTGCCTATTATAGACAAAGAAAGCTTATTTATTTTTTAAATAAAAGGAGATGAGTTATGAAAGTAAGTGTAATTGTTCCCGTTTATAATGTTGAACCTTATTTAGATAAATGCTTAAATACCTTAGTAAATCAAACTTTAAAAAAAATAGAAATTATTATTGTTAATGATGGTTCTAAGGATAATAGTGAAAAAATTATCGAAAAATATCTAAAAAAGTATCCTGAAAAAATTAAATATATTAAAAAAGCCAATGGTGGCTTATCAAGTGCCAGAAATGAAGGATTAAAATATGCAAGTGGCGAGTATATTGGGTTTGTTGACAGTGATGACTATGTTTCTTTAAATACTTTTAATTTAATGTATAAAAAAGCCAAAGAAAAAAACTTTGATTTAGTAGTTTGTAATTTGAACTATGTTTATGAAACCAAAACAAAAATGGTTTCAGCTGGTCTTGATAAAGATCTTGAAAACGAAGATGAAGTTAAAAAAAATATAGTCTTTTTATACCCAGCTGTTTGGAATAAATTATATAAAAAAGAAATACTTGACTCTTTAAAATTTAAAGAAGGTATTTGGTATGAAGATGTTGAATTTAATTTTCGTGTCTATCCAAGAGTAAAAAGCATTGGTTATGTCGATAAACCCCTTATTCAATATGTTCAAAGAGAAAGTTCAATTTCTAAAACGATTGATAAAAGATTATTTAATTATATTGATAATTTTAATGGCCTTATTAGATATTATCAAGATAATAATCTTTATAATAAATATTACTTTGAACTTGAATATAGTTATGTCAGATATTTATATGCAACATTTATTAAACAATTAAGTTATACAAATGATAAAGAATTATTTAAAGAAGGAGTTAAAGAAGCTATAAAAAACGTTCAAGAACATTTTCCAAATTATAAAAAAAATATTTATTTAAAAAAGTTTGGTCTTAAAAATATTTACTTAAAAACTTTTAATAAGAAAACAGCTTCTCTTCTTAATTTTAAAAATAGGAGGAAATAATGCGGACGAAAAAAACATTTATTAATTTTTTAACTGATGTTGTTCCTTTAATTATTTCATCATTACTTGGAATTTTTAAATTAAAATTATTTATTCAAATTTTAGGAGATGAAACCTTAGGATTATATCAATTATTTACCCAAATTATGATTTATGTTGCTCTTGTTGATGGTGGTATAGGAAATGCCTTACTTTATTCATTATATAAACCTAATAAAGAAAAAAATAATAAAAAAATTAGTTCTATTTTATCAGCTAGTAAAAGAACTTTTTCTTTAATTGGCGCGATTATTTTTACAATTGCTTTTCTAATTTCTTTTTTAGTTCCTTTCTTTATTAAAGATACATCATTTTCTAATTCCTTTATTACGATTACCTTCTTATTATTTGCCATTAGTAATGTAATTAGTTATTTCTTTGTACCCTATCAAACTATTTTAGAAGTAAAAGAAAAAAAATATGTTGCCAATATTGCTTTACAAACGGGTCAAATTGCTCAAAGTGCTTTAGAAATTATTCTTTTACTTTGTGGAGTTTCTTTTATTAATATATTATGTATGCACAGCGTTGTTAAATTACTTGCTAATCTAGCCATCTTAATTGTGGCTAAGAAAATGTATCCAGAATTAAATTATAATGAAAAAGAAAGAGACTATTCTTTTTTAAAACAATTAAAGGACTTAATTTTTCATAAAATAAATGGTTTAATAGGTTCAAATATTGATGTTTTAATTATTACCTATATGTTAGGACTTAAAGCCGTTGCCATTTATTCAACTTATAATTATATTATTAATATGTTAAAAGAAATATTAAATAAGTTATCAACTTCCATGTTAGCGATTATTGGTAATAAATTAGTTGAAAGTGAAGAACAAAGTTATTCTTTATTTAAAGAATTAAGAGGTATGTTGTTCTATGTTGCAACTATTATTACAACTCCCCTTTTATTTGCTATTGATCCGTTTATTGAAATTTGGTATGAAGGAAGCATTCAAACTGATTTTTTAATTGCTATTGGTTTTTGTATGATTATGTTCATATTTGTAGTAAAAATTTGTATTAATCTCTTTGTCAATGCCAAAGGCTTATTTAAAGAAACTAAAAAATGTGCTATTACGGATACAATTGTCAACTTATCCTTATCAATTATCCTAGCCCATTTTATTGGAATACCCGGAGTTATTATTGCAACAGCAATTTCTGTTTTTGTGGCTGAATATTGTATGAAAACCAGTGTTATTTACAAAGAAATATTTAAAAAGAAAGTAAGTTCTTTTCACCTTGAAAATATAAAATTCTTTGTTATCTTTATAATTGATATAATTATTGGCTACTTTATTACCAACCAATTTACTTTTACGAATATTTTTATTTGGTTTTTATACTTTATAATCTTTACTCTTCTAAATGCTTTTATCTTGCTAGTTGTTTATAAACTTCTAGGCGAAACCAAATTTATTAATCGTGTAAAAGAATTAAAAAAGGGGGAAAAATGAAAAAATTAATGATATTACAAATTAAAAGTAATGAATTAGGTGGAGTTTGGTTTTTTAATAAAACGATAAGTGAAGAATTATTAAAACATAATTTTCAAATTGAAATTGTTGCAATTCGTGATAATCATTCAAAAAATAAATTAGAAATTGCGAAATCCATTTCTTTAAAAACAATTAATGAACAAGATAAATGGGAAATTACTAGAAAAAAAGATATTTTAAAAGCATTAAAAACATTAAAATTTAAAAATATTCTTATGATATGCAAAAAATATTTATCTGAACATAAAAAATTGAAAGAAGATTTTACTACTTTAAAAAATTATATAAAAAAACAAAATCCTGATTATATCATCGCCTCGCATTATCAAACCCTAGATGGAATACCTAAGGAATACTTAAAAAAAACCGTTGCTATTCAACACTCTTCATTAAAAGATGTTTTAACACTACATGATAATACTAAAAAATTAAAAAAATATAGTAAAAAAATTTTTAAAATGGTTTGGCTTTCCAAGAAAACAAGTGAATTAGCCGAAGAAAAAGGTTTTTCTAATAATACATATATGTATAATCCTGTTCGCTTTCAAACAAAATTAACAGCTGACGTTATAAAAAATAAAAAGTTAATTAGTGTTACAAGAATTGATAATTCCCAAAAAAGAATTGATTTAATGCTTGATATTGCAAATACGGTTTTAAAAGATTCTGATTGGACTTTTGAACTTTATGGAACGGGGGAATTTACAGACTATGCTAAAAAAATATTAAATAACAATAAAAAAATAAAATATATGGGAAAAACTGATAATCCAATGCAAGTTTTATTAAATGCCTCTATTAATTTAAATACCTCACGAATGGAAGGCTTTTCTCTTTCAATCTTAGAAGCTAATATGTGTGGAGTTCCAACCGTTACTTTTGATTTTGGAGAATCTGCCCCCGAAGAAATAATTAATGATAAAACTGGTTATATTATATATAACGATAATAAAGAAGAATATATTGAAAAATTATTATTTTTAATGAATAATTCCCAAAAACTACAAGAATTAGCTAATAATTCTAAAAAATTTGGTCAAAAATTTACTATTGACAAAATTATTCAAAATTGGTTAAAATTATTTGGAGACTTAGATAATTATAATAGAAAGGGGTAAAAAAATTGCAAAAACTTGAAAAAATCTTAATAGCTATCTTTATTTTCATCCAAATTATTTTAGATATGTTAAGGAAAACTAATTTTGTTAATATTGAAATCTTAAATATTTCTATTTTAGAACTTATTAACATCCTTTTAGTTTTAGGAATCTTCGGAATCGTATTTTTAAAAAATATAAAAAGTTTAAAAAAATATATTCTCTACTTTATAATACTATTTTTATACTTAGTGCTACATTATTATAATACAACTCTTTTTTCAGCTGAAGCTTATCCACTCCAACAAGCTAATTTTCTAATTGAAACATTTCATATATTTATTACCTATATTATTCCTTTTATCTTTTTGATTTCTATTCAAGAAAGTAGTATAAAAAAGAAAGATTTAATTGATATTATTAAATACTTTGCTTTTTTCATGTCTTTTTTAATTGTAATTTTAAACTTTTTTAAATTATCATATCAAGCCTATGATAATGGAAATATTATTAAATATAATTTCTTTGATTGGTTCACATATCAAGGAGATAATTATTATGAACTTACCTCAAAAGGCCTATTTTATTCTGGAAATCAAATATCAGCTATTTTACTAATTTGTTTACCAATTACTTTATTAGCACTTTATCAAGAAAAAAAAGTTAAAAATTACTTTTTCTTAGGAATTCAAATTTTAGCTATGTATATGCTTGGAACTAAAGTAGCAAGTCTTGGAATTTTCTTAGTTTTTCTAGCCTTTTTTCTAATATATATATTTTCAAATCTTATTACTAAAAAAGAAATGCAACCAATTGCAAGAATTGTTACTTTTACCGTTGTTGCCTGTGCTTGCTTTTTAATTTCACCATTAGGAATTAATTACCGAATGGAAAAAACCGAAAGTTATGAAGATTTAAATAAAAATCCCGACTTTTTAAAAATATATCAACTAAATTGTAATAGTAGTGATTTAGAAAAAGAAAGAGAATTTATTAAACAATTTATTATTAATTACAAAGAAAATTTAAATATACCGGATTATATCTATGAAGCCTATCCAACAGAATTAGACTTAAAATATTGGTGTGTTTTTCTTCATAACGAAGAACTTCCCAAAAATGATTATCGAATCATGAAAACAAACATTTTAAATTCGATTTATCAAAAAAATAATAACAAATATGATAAATGGTTAGGAATGGGATATACATTAAATTATTTATATACTGAAAAAGATTACTCTTTTCAATTTTATATCTATGGAATTATAGGAATTATTGTTTTAATTGGACCATTTTACTTTATAATTTTAAAAAATGGTATTCATATTTTAAAAGATATCAAACAAAAAGCAACCATCGAAAATTTAATGCTTTTAATGGCTCCATTAGTTGGACTTTTAACCGCCTATTTTTCTGGACATATTTTAGAAAGAAGTTTTCCAATGTTAATAATTGCTGTTTTAACAGCTTTATCAACAAAAGCTATTTATGAAAAAAAAAATGACCTAAGTCATTCTTTTTATTTTATCTTTTTGATAAATTGTTACTTTATTTTTGCCTGTTGCTTTACTTTCATATAAAGCTTTATCTGCTTCTTCAATACTTTGCCATAAAGAATCATCACTTTTTTTTAAGGAAATCCCAATTGAAACAGTAATTGAAACTTTATTACCATTAAATGTTAAATACGATCTTTCTATTTCTTTGCGAATTTTTTCGGCTACATTATAAGCATTTTCTAAACTACATCCATTTAAAATTAAAACAAATTCTTCTCCTCCATAACGAATAGGTATATCGCTATTTCGAGAATTTTTAGATAAAATGCTCGCTACCATTAGAAGCATTTTATCACCAAAATGATGACCATAAGTATCATTTATATTTTTAAAATTATCAATATCAAACATTAATACAGATGAATTAATAAAGAAATTATCTTCTAACTGCATACAATAACCACGATTATATAAACCTGTTTGGATATCTTTTGCAATAACTGTATTTAATCTATCAATTTCTTGTTGCTGACTGACAATGATTTTTAATAAATTTTCAATAATCATAGAATCTGATCTCATAAATTCTCCTTTAATTTACAATTACTCGTCCAGAATAATTTAAAGAACCATTATAGGTATCACTTATCCAAATTTTTAAACTGATATCTTTAACTTCTTCTTTTTCTATATTATCAATATAAACAATTCCGTCCATATTTAGAGAATGAATCTCTCCATCATTAATAATATATTTTAAATAATTATTACTAATATTATTCTGTATTACATCTGGTACAATTGTAATTTTTATATTTTGATTATTTACAGCTTTATTCTCAATTTGGAAATTATATTCTTCTATCTTTAAAACGTCATTATCACTCACTTGTTTTAAAGAAGAAAATGTAATATTTTCAGAAACAATAATATTTTCTCTTGTATTCGTTTTATAAACATTAAAATCTTTTAAATTAAACCATATATAACTAGAAAAAGTTAAAAATAATATAGTTATGATAATTCTTGTCATTAAAAATATTTTTTCTTTCCTATAAAACATAAAACCCCCTAAAAACGAGAGTATTATATCATATTTTTATTATTTATGCAAATTGATAGTAATATTATCTAAATTGATTTGATAATATTTAACACCACACTCATCCATCATAAGTTTACTAGCTTTTACATTATCAGTATCTTTATATTTATCAGATAAATAAATAACCTCTTTAATTCCTGATTGAATAATTAATTTAGCACATTCATTACAAGGAAATAAGTCAACATAAATTTTCGCATTTTCTAAATCTTTTCTACTTCCTCGATAATTTAAAATAGCATTCATTTCCGCATGGCAAACAAAAGCATATTTTGTTTCTAAAGTTTTTCCTTCACGATCCCATGGAAATATATTATCTTGGAAGCCATTTGGAGCCCCATTATAACCTATTGATAAGATACGATTAGTTTTATCAACAATACATGCTCCTACTTGCGTGTTAGGGTCTTTACTTCGCATAGCTGATAGTTTAGCTATTGCCATAAAGTATTGATCCCAAGTTAAATAATCTTTTCTTTCTTTATTAATTTCTTTCATACTACACCCTTTCTCCAATTAATACATCATTTTCATTTTTTAAAATTTTAACAAGTACTATTTGATTATTAATATTTTTCTCTGGTATTTTTACTTTTAAATAATTTTCTGTATGTCCAAAAGAAAAATCATCTAAGTTTTTTTCAATTAAAACAGGAAGTTCTAAACCAATTTGGGAATTTAAGTATTCTTTTTCAAGTTGATTACTAAGTTCAATTAATCTTTTAACTCTTTCTTTTTTTATGCCTTCAGGAATTTGTCCATCCATTAAGTCAGCCTTAGTGCCTTGACGTCTAGAATATGGAAAAACGTGAACTTTGCTAAATCTAATTTCCTTAACAAAATCAAAAGTTTCTTGAAATAATTCCTCCGTTTCTCCCGGAAAACCAACAATAACATCAGTTGTGATACTAATACCTGGGCGTATCATTCTAATTGTATCAATTTTATTTTTATAATAATCTTTTAAATATTTACGATTCATAGCTTTTAAAATAGTATCAGAACCAGCTTGAAGAGGAATATGTAAATGTGAAACAATAATTGGGTATTTTTTTAATACCTCTAAAAAATTATCATCTAATTCCGTAATTTCAATTGAAGAAATACGAAGTCTTTTAAGTCCTTTAATTTTACAAATCTCTTCTAATAATTCTGGAAACGAAGTTTCAATATCACTTCCATAATGACCAGTATGAATGCCTGTTAAAACAATTTCTTGATAACCATTTAAAACTAATGCTGTAATTTCTTTTAAAACATTTTCTTTCTTTTTACTTCTTTGCCTACCTCTAGTATAAGGAATAATACAATAAGAACAAAAGTTTTCACAACCATCTTGAATTTTCACAAAAGCTCTTGTATGTGAATTCATATGTGTAATAAACATATCCTCAAATACATTATCAAAATCTTTATATAATATTTTTTTCTTTTCATGTGTTTTTAAATATTCTTCAACCAATTCTACTACTTTTGTTTTATCTTTATTTCCAATTATAATATCTACTAAATCATTTTGATAATCCTTATGAGCTTCTACCATACATCCCATTACCACGATAATAGAATCTTTATTTTCACGTCTTACTTTATTAATTATTTTCCGGCTTTTAGCATCACTCGTATTAGTAACACTACATGTATTTATTACATAAATATCAGCCACATCAGATACTATTTCATAACCTTTTTCTTGAAATAAAGACATAACATACTCTGATTCATAAGTATTTACTTTACAACCTAAGGTTACAGCTTTTACTTTCATTTTTTACCTCAATTAATATTTTTTAGGACTAATTACTTTTGATTTTTGGCTTTGATCATTTATTTTACTATTTTCTTTAATATATTGAAAAATAACAACAAAAGAAGGATCAACTAAATAATTAATATCATCGATTAGAATATCATCTTTTAAATAAAACTGAAAATTTTGAAAATAAACTTTATCTTTTAATTCTACTAATTTTGAATCGTTACGACTTAATTTTAAACCTAAAAGTTTTAAAAATTGAATTACATTATTTATGTTTAAAGAATCCTGTTCATTTTGAAAAACATAAAGACCACTAGCTATAATTTTATCATATAAATTCATAAATGCCTCCTTAATAAAGTATATTATAAAATAAAAAGAAAAATCAATCAAGATTCTTCTTTAATTCATTTAAGATATTTAAAAATTCATTTGTTTTGCGAATTTCTTTTTCTAATTTTTCTAAATTAGCTGTATTTTCCAATTGAATCTCATTTAAATTTTCATTTTCGATACCAGAAATCGGTGATAAATAAGGTGTACTTGAAAAATCACCTTGATAAGCCTGTTCTAAAGGAAGCTTTTCGATTGTTTCAGATGATTCGTTTTTTTCTTGATTATTATCATCAAACATTTTAAATACTTCCAAAATACTAATTGGTTCATCTCCATCATCAGAATTTACTATATCTAAATCACGACTTGTAAGAAGTTCTTGATAACTAATTATAGCATTTTCTTCTTCAAGAGCTTCTAAATTAGTAATTGTATCTTCTAAACTAGGAGTATGTTCTAATTCTTCTTCGACTTTTAGTAATTCAATTTGGGCTTTTTCCTTAGAGTTTAAATTTCTATTCTCAACTGGCTCTATTTTAACAACATTAATTGGATCTAAATCAACAATTAAAGGCTCTATTTCAACAGGTTTACTTAATGGTTCTACTTCTTTTTCAGAAAGCTTAGTCTCCTCGATTTGATTAAAAGAATTATTATCAATCTTTTCAATTTTTACTTCTTCTTTTAAAGATATTTCCGTTTTTTCTTTTTGAAGTTTTTTTTCTTTTTTACCACTTAAAAATTCACTAATGGATAAAATAATAACCATTAAAACTAAAAAACCTATTACACTTATCATAATTAAAATCTCAGCGTCTGTAAACAAATCCATAACTCAATAACTCACCTCTCATATTCATAATTTATCATACTAAGAGCACAAAGTGCGGCTGTCTCAGTTCTTAAAACGAATTTGCAAAGAGATGTACTTAAAAAACCTTTTTGAATTAAATACTCTTCTTCATCTCTTGTAAATCCTCCCTCAGGACCTACTACTATAATCATAGTATCACATTTTGTATTATTTTGCAAAATATTTTTCAAATTTCTTGTCATTTCATTTACAGTACATAAAATTTTTAAATCATATTTTACTTCTCCTAACTCTTTTACTGTTAAAACATCAAAAACTTTAGGAACGATATTTCGTTTTGATTGACGGCTAGCATTTTTAACAATTTCTTGCCATCTACTAACTTTCTTTTCAAAATCTTCCTTTGTACCTTTAATTATACTATTTTTTGTTTGAAGTGGGATAAAAGAAGTAGCACCAAGTTCAACACTTTTTTGCAAAATTAAATCCATTTTGGCTTCTTTTACTAAACTTTGACAAATAGTTACCTTTACTCCTAATTCATTGTATGCCAAATTTTCTTCAATTATACTGGCAACAACCAATGGTTGTAATTTTTTTATTTTAGTAAGATAAACTTTTTCATTGAAAACAACTTCAACTATATCTTCTAATTTCATTCGCATAACAGTTTTTATATGATGTGTATCTTCTTGACTCAATTCAAACTGATTATTATCTTTTTTATTAACAAAATAACGTTGCATAAAACCATCCATTCTAAATTAGTAATTAATATTTATTTTTACCTATTTATTATATCATACGGCAGACTGCGTCCGCAACCTAACTTGCAAACTTTCTAAAACTAATATATAATAACATTTACAAATTTCAACTGTCAGAAAAAAGGCCGACCTATATATCCTTTTCTTAATAAAAATTAAGTTTTTCACGTTAGAATTATAAGATTCAATATTATACAGTTGAACATAATAAACAAGTTTATTCTCATGTATCTTCATATGGGGAAAGGGGCATTTTTGCCTTTTTATCAAAAACTTGTTTTTTATTTATGTTTTTTTAAAGCAATAGCATAAAATTATTAATAAAAAAGTCACTGAACTAAATTCAGTAACTTTCGCATTTTTATTAATTATTTTTTTCTTTTAAAGCTGCTTGTGCCACTGCCTTTATAGGGAGTAGATTTCTACTACCAACTTTCAATAGTATAAGTCACAGTCAATAAAGGTGATAGATTAAAACAATTATTATTTCAAAGTTTAGATACTTTTTCTTTAATACATAATAAATATACCATCAATATTAAAAAAAGAAAACGTTAAATAATAATTCTTTTAGTATTAATAAATGTTATTTTTTTCTTTCTTTAAAATTTTTGCTTTATTTTTAGAAATTGATTTTTGTTCTAATTCTGCCCTACTATCAAAAGAATTACTAAACTGTTCTATAGAACCATCTTTATAAGTTATAACATACCAATCATCATTACAATAAACTTCTTTTAAATCTTCTACATCTATTGCTTTATATGAATCTATTGTATTTTCTTTTTCTGCTTTAACATATCTTAAAGCATTAACTTTCTTATTCATGATTTTTATGTAATCCTCTTCATAAGATTCATCGTCCGAATAAACCATAATATCTTTTCTATCATCTTGATAAGCAAAACAACTTTGTCCCAAATTAAATATACCATTTCCTCTAATTAAGTATTGAACATTTTTTGAATCAGAATATCCAACTTCTTCAATAGGTTGTGGTAAAACATCAACGAATTTTCTATTACTTCCTAATCTACTTCCGAAATCTTTATCTTCAAGATTACAAGTTTTTGCTATTAAGCAAGGATACTGTTCAATACCTTTTATTTCTTTATCAAAATTTGTAAATCCAATAGTTATATTTTTAATGCAACTTTCTATTCCCTCTGATTGATATGAAGTTTTTATTAATTCATCTGCAAATTGTAAATATACATCAAAAAAATCTACTGAGTTTATTTTTTTAGAAATTTCAATATTATCTAAACATAATAAATCTCCATTTCTCCAAACCCAACTATGTGCTAATATTTCATTACTTTTTTTAATAACTAAAATTCTACCATTATTACTTGTTAAAGAATGTTTTAAACATGAATATCCATTTCCTAATACAGTAAAGCAACAATCTGTTTTATTACCTATAGCTAATGCTTCCATATTATCTAATCTTAATATTTCATAAGAATATTCATCTTTTGTTCCTGTAATTCTTGGTATTGTAGAATTTACTCTAGTTAACATTTGATCATGTAATAATAAAGTTTCATTCACATTACTATTACTGCATCCAATAAACTTGAATAATCCTTCTAAACGATAATATTTAGGTGGTAATGATATTTCATCACTTTTTAAAAAATCTATTATTATTTTTAATGATTTATCTTTATCATTCATAACAATCATTTCCCATTCACTAAATATTCTTGGGAAGTATTTATACAAATCATTATCTTTATTAGATAACATTTCTTTAATCTTTGAATAATCTTTATCACTAAACAATAAATTCATTAATTTGGTATTTAATATTGGATTATATTGTTCATCTAATTTTATATTTTTAACATCTACATTACCTACTAAATGTTCTAATACAGGTAATGTATCGTCTATTTCTAATATGTTTTTTGCATTATTAAATCCAACCATTAAAATCAATTTTAAAATTAATTGTTTGTAACTTCTAAAATGCCAATCACTATTTTCAAACTTTTTACATAATTGTTTATGTTGTTTAACATTATAATTTTCTAATTGTTCTACTGTAAAATCTTCTACTTTGAAATCAATTTGTCCTAATCTATTAAATATTGTTATTTCTTCAATACTAAATAGTTCATATAAAATTGTTATTGATTTACCCATAACAATTTTATAAAATAATTTTTCTATTTCTTTAAAATTATTATTTTCAATATTGTTTATAATATTTTGATTTTTTAAAAAATTTATAAAATTAACTAAATGTTTTTTATAAGCACCATCACTTTTAGAAATAGTATTATTTTGAAACATCACTTTTAATTCGCATAAATTCTTTAAATATTTATCAGAAAAAATTGAAGTTGTTTCATCTATTTTTTCTAATACACCTGTTGGTATAATGTTATTTCTATATTTTTCTTCAACATACCCTAATGCAGATACATCTCCTTTATGCCAATAAGAAGTATAAAACTTTGTATCAAATAATTCTTCTATATCAACTATTTCAAAAGTATCTAATATATTTTTAAAATCATCATTGATTGTTCTAGTCTTAGAACACAGTTTAATCCAATCATTTAATGTTAATGAATTAAAGACTTCTTTATTTTTACTATACAAATCTATAATAATTTTAGGACTTATTTTAGATATTATCTTTTTTAGTTCTTGTTTCTTAATTATATTTTCAAAAAAGTTTGATATTAAAATTTCTTGCTTTGAGCTATCCGTTTCACTTAAATATTCTTTTAAATCATATTCATCAATATTATCAAAAGCAACATTTAATTTAACATAATGTTTATTTACAAATTCTTTATATACTTCTATATTCTCTATATACTTTAGAAATGATAAAAGTTGTCTCGGATTAAATTGGTTAATTTTTTCATTAAACTTATCTAGGAAGAAATTCATAAATTCTTCATTATAAACTCTTTGTTGTTGAAAAACATTGTTTATATCATTTATATTAGCAGTTTCATAACAACATCTATTATGAAAATATAATCCATTAATAAATTCTCTATTTTCTACTTCTAATAATTCACTATAAAATTCAGTATAAAAACTATAGTAATCTTCATGAGCAAATCCATGAAATAAATTTTCAGGATTTTGACTTATAACTTTTTTAAATAACTCAACATCAACATTTCTTAATTCTTTTAAAACATTAAAAGAAAGAAAATATGATAAAGATCTAGGAGCCATCATTGTATATAAAAATATATCTTTATCATGTTCTTTAATATATTTAATATTTTCTTTAAAAAATGTTATTTGTTTTTCTTCTGGTAATTTACTAATAATATAATAAATAGTAAGAGGAGTCATATCATTAATATTTTTATTACCAGTTTCAATATATTCATCACACTCTTTAAGTGCTTTTTCTTCGTTTTCTTTACTAATATTTAATGAAAGTGGTATTGAATTTTTTTTAAGTTGTTCTAATAAATCTTTCATTTGTTCATCAGTTAATTCTGGCATGATATTATCCCCCTTCCTTTTTTATTTTTTAAATCTATTAAAATCTATTTTTAATACTCTCTGTGCTGGCTTAGATATACTTGTATCTAAATTTTTTAATCTTGCTATTGCTTGCTCTCTTGTAGATTCATAGATTCTATCACAATATTCAAATCCTTCAATAAAGTGTTCTACTGTAATAAATTCACTATCATAAACTTTTGCAAATGCAAATGCTTTATCAACAATAGAAATAGCTAAATCTGGATTATTAACCATATCATTATATACTCTATGACTTTTTTCAGTAGCACTTAATATAATATTTACTATTTGAGTTCTTATATTTTCGTTCTCAAATGATATTCCATTTTTTACATAATAATCTCCAATTACTTTATCAACTATTTGATATAAAATATCATCAGTAGGTTCTTTAACAGTGATTTTTTCAAATCTTCTTTTTAAAGCATCATCACTAAAGAACTTTTGATATTCTTTTTCAGTTGTTGTTCCAATTACTTTTAAATTAGATCTATCAATATAATGTTTTAACATAGATGCCATGTCATTATCTTTACCTTTAGTTGAACCAATACCATATATTGTATGAATCTCATCTATAAATACAATTACATCTAATCTTTCACATAACTTCATTAATTTAGTCATATTATCTTCAAACATTCCAACATATTGGCATCCTGCAACTATATCACTTGGATTAACTTCTAAAATTATTTTCACTTGTAAAAAGTTTGGTACTTGTCCCGTTTTAATTCTATAAGCAAGTTCATCTACTATTGCAGTTTTACCTACTCCTGATTCTCCAACAATTAATGGTCTTTTTTTATCTTGAGCTAAAGTAATCATAAGATTTTTTAACTCTTTTTCTCTTCCAATAGTTGGTGCAACTATATAATTTTTCTTATTTAATACTTTTCCATATTTTTCAAGTTCTGAAATATCTTTGTCTGATAGAGTTGATGTTACTGTAGCAACAGAAACTTCTTGTCTTACTGGTGCATTATTAACAACAACAGGTTTAATTTCTTTAGGTTTATTATCTTTTTGAATCATAGGATATTTTTCTTCAAATTTTTTCTTAAAACTTTCTATTTGTTCTCTAGAATATTGTTTTTGGAAAATCATTGCTTCAAGTAAATTTCTACCTTCTGAACAAACTTTAGTACAATCATATCCATTAGAACATAATAAATCATAAATTCTTTCAACTTCACCCAAATAATCATCACTATATATTGCAGTATGCATAATAGTATCTTTATCACTATCAATATGATTAATGTTTAAATTGTATTTTAATGCTTCAGTAATAATATTTAAAATAAATTCCTCACTATATCCAGCATATAAAGCAGTTTGAATAAAATTATAATTATAATCTGCTTCTAAGTTTGGACTTAATCCAATTTGTAATAATGATTTAATAGCTAAAAAACACTTTGCTTCATCATACTTATCATCTACTAAAATATGTAATATTGATTGATTATCATCATCAGTATAATCCAAACTACCAAATGCACCCTTAATCTTTTTTACATTAGAATGCATATCTTGTGTCATTTTTGATAATAAAAATCTTATATTATTTTTATTTAACATATAGAATTCCCCCTTTGAATTGTGTTATATAATAACATAAAATGTAAAGTTTTACAAATTATACTTCTCTTTTATTCTTAAAAAACATCATTTATTGTATAAGTATCATCAAAATTACCATAGCATGTCTTTATTTCATACAATTTCTCTTTATCACTATAGTAATTTGAGAATTCTATTAAAAATTCTTGATTAATTAGTTCTAATATTTTTAATACTTCATCAATTAATTTAGTACCTGATATAATATAGTCAAAATATATGTCATTACTTATATATAATACCGTTGGTTCACTTTTTCCTTTACCTTTAGCAGATTTATGTGGAAATAATAAGTCGAAGGGATTATAATCTCGATTTTTTATTGAAATATCTATCGCTTTTTTTATATTTACATCTTTATATATATCGATTAAAGTTGATAACAAAGATATTTCATTATCTTTAATTTGTACCATTAAAATTTTTGAAGAAAACTCCATATATCTACTACATTTATTGGTATTTCTATCATATCTAGTTTCAGTTGTATGTAATATTCTGTTTCTAAGCATATAGATTTGCCACCAAATACCAAATTGATTTCTACTTGGATATATTTTCTCGATAGCTTTTGCGTTTAAATATTTTGATAATATTTGCTTTTGTTCTGATTCAAAAACTACTGATACAGAAGCTATAAAAGCATCAAAGTAAAAAGTTAATTCTTCATATCTTTTATCTGGGCAAATTGATATATTATTTTGTTTTAATAATTCATCCTTTGAAACAATTTCATTAAACAAAGTTAAATATTTTTTTAAAAAGAATATTATCTTACTGATTTTAAATGAGAAATCATCAAATAGTTTATTTGAATCATACCTTACAACTTCTTCATCAGTTTGATTTTTATACTTTTCAAATCCAATTATATTTAATATGTTTATTTGCTTAGATAATTTATCAACATACTTTATTTGATTATTTATTTTATCAAATAATGTTTTATAATCCATGTTATCCCTCCTTCATACTATTCTATTATTTCTTTAGACTATGAATTAATTTAATAATAGTAATACCATAATCTATTAAAAATTCTTTTTGTTCTTTACTAAATTGCTTTCTTTCTTCTAATGCATTATTGCTAGCATGTCTAAAACATTGTATTTGTTTTCTATAGTTTTTTATTATTTCATCATCTATATATTTAAAACAATACTTCGAATAATCTAATTTAATAAAATTTCCATCTACACATAAAAGATTTTCAATAAGATTTGCTATTTCTTTAATTTTTTCATCAATAGTCATATTTTCAAATCTTGCATTCCTAGTAGAAATTTCTATAAACATTTTATCAATATTAGTTTCAATTTTAATGGATGTTTCTTTTTCAAAAGTCAAATTTTCTACCATTTTTCTTCTAGTCATATATTGAACTGTACCATTATGATCCAAACCTCTCTCAATTGCTAAATTTCTTATATCAATGCAAGTAAATTTATACGGATCATCAGGTGGCCTATCAATAATTCTAGGAAATTCTTTTATTCTATAACTATTGTCATGTAAATAGAATAGAGAAAAGTAAAATAATCTTGTATTTTTTATAGTGGTAATATCAAGATTAGGTTCACATAAATCTTTCAAGGTTCTTACAACATCTTCATCATCGTAGACTTCATATTCTATCTCATCATATGGATCTTCATTAGTTATAAAATTCATTTCATCCATTGTTTGTTTATCTTCTTCTGCTTTTGTTATTAATTCATTATAGAATTTATAATAATAATCTTCTTTTGATACATGTTCCTTATAATATTTTTCAAGATTAATCATATAATTTCACCTCACAAAATATTATACCATAATGTTAATTAAAAATTTTCTAAATAAAAAAGTAACTATTTATTGATATTTTTATAAGCTTTTATCGCCTCAATAATATATTGTTCAATATATCTTTTATCTCTTTTCGCTAAACTAAATGGTAATACACTTATTATCTTTGATTTATTAAAAGATATTTTTTCATGTTGATTTCCTTTTTCCTCTAATAAAATTTTATCTATGTCATCGAATGTTAATAATTTTTTTGAACTAAGTTTTCTTATTCTTATTGCTTGTGCATGGCTTGGCGTTGTATCTTCATATGTTATTGCTGAGTATACTATCTGTTGTTCAGTTTTAGAAAGAAAAGATAATTCTACCGCAGGTAATAATCCCATAGTTAAATTATGTTCTTCTTTTATTTTTCCAGTATTATCAACTATTTCTAATAACTCAGGTATTAAATATGTTAATCTTATATATCTTTGAATTTGTCTTGCACTATCATTACTTTTTTCTGATAATTTTTCATCACTTCTTAACCTCGTGTCATTATGACACGAAGTTTTACCTTGATGCTTCATTGCTTCCATTTTCATTCTATAAGCAAATGCTTTTTCACTTGGTAACAACTTTTCTCGATACATATTAGAATCTACCATAAATATTGTAGATTCATCATCATTTAAATCTTTAATGATTGCATCAATTTCTTTTAAACCTAATATTTCATATACTTTCTTTCTTCTATGACCTGATAAAAGTTCATATCTGTTATCTTCTTTTTTTCTAACTACAATAGGTACTAATAATCCATTTAGTTTTGTACTTTCTACTAGAGTATTTAATTCATCACCTAATTCTACTTTATATGGATGATTCTTAAAATCATCTATTTCACTAATTTTAATTTTTATTATTTCATTCATTACTATCTTCCTTTACTTTATAATTTATCTTCCATTCAAAATATTCTTCATAATTAACTATCATTTTTTGTTTTTTATCTCTCATAGTATTCCATTCGTCAAAGAATGAATTAATAGTTTCATCATCAGTATTTAAATCAATTCTCATTTTAGGAAACATTTCTTCTAGCCATAATAGAAAATAAAGAATATCTGATGTACTTTTAAATTCATATTGTTTAATTAAATTATCATTTACTAAAAGTATATTTGATAATTCCTGTAATCTAGATTTACTTGGATTCCTCTCTCCCTGTTCATATCTAGTTAAAGTTCTTCTTTTATTTTCACCAGTTATTCCTAAATCATCTGAAACATTATCTTGAGTTAAATGTCTAAAAATTCTCACAAATTTTATTCTTGATCCTTGTGATAAATCATAAAGGTCAGGCCTTAAATATATTCGATTTCGCATTGTCTCACCTCCTTTTTTCCTGTCGCAAAAAAACATAAAAAAAGCTAAGATATGCGACATTAACCAATATCTTAGTCTAAATTTCAAATTTTATATTAATTTTTAGTGTAAAATATATAAATCTAATTTTTTGTAAAAAATTAAAAAATCCTAGATTTTTCTAGGATTTTTGGTTATAAATTTTAGTTAATTATTTATCCCCGTTATTGATTGCGGCTTGTGCTGCAGCAAGACGAGCTATTGGTACTCTAAATGGTGAACAAGAAACATAAGTTAAACCAATATTATGGCAGAATTCAACAGTTGATGGTTCTCCACCATGTTCTCCACAAATACCAAGTTTAATATCTGGTCTAGTACTTCTTCCTTTTTCACAAGCCATTTTCACAAGTTGTCCGACACCTTCTTGATCAAGTTTGGCAAATGGATCGAATTCATAAATTTTATTTTGATAATAACTATCTAAGAATTTTCCAGCGTCATCTCTTGAGAATCCAAAAGTCATTTGCGTTAAATCATTAGTACCAAATGAGAAGAATTCAGCTTCTTTAGCAATTTGATCAGCAAGTAGTGCTGCTCTTGGAATTTCAATCATAGTACCAATATGATATTCCATCTGAGAATTCTTTTCTTTTTTTACAAGTTCAGCTGTTTCAACAACAATGTCTTTAACAAATTTTAATTCTTTTTCTTCACCAACAAGAGGAATCATGATTTCTGGAGTAATAGAAAATCCTTCTTCTTCCTCTACTTCAATAGCAGCTTCCATTAAAGCACGAGTTTGCATACGAGCAATTTCTGGATAAGTAACAGCTAAACGGCAACCTCTGTGTCCCATCATTGGATTAAATTCATGTAGTTCAGCACATTTAGCTTTTAAATGTTCAACACTAACACCCATATCCTTAGCTAAAGCTTTAATATCTTCTTCAAGGGTTGGTAAGAATTCATGTAGAGGTGGATCTAAATAACGAACAGTCATAGGTAGTCCATTTAAAGCCTTATACATAGCTTTAAAATCACCTTTTTGGAATGGAATTAATTCATTTAAAGCTTTTTCACGTTCTTCAACTGTTTCTGATAAAATCATACGACGAATTTTTGGAATTCTATCTTCTTCAAAGAACATATGTTCAGTACGACAAAGTCCAATTCCTTCAGCACCAAGTTCAACTGCTTTTTTAGTATCTCTTGGATTATCAGCATTAGTACGAACTGCTAAACGACGAGCTTCATCAGCCCAAGCCATAATACGACCAAAGTTACCACTAACACTTGCTTCAACAGTTTTAATATCACCTAAATAAATTTTTCCAGTTGAACCATCTAAAGAAATATAATCTCCTTCATGAATTGTATGTCCACCAAGGGTAAATTCTTTCTTTTCTTCATTCATGTGAATGTCGCCACAGCCAGATACACAACAAGTTCCCATTCCACGAGCAACAACAGCCGCATGAGAAGTCATTCCTCCACGAACTGTTAAGACACCTTGACTAGCTACCATTCCTTCAATATCTTCTGGAGTTGTTTCAAGACGAACTAAAATAACACGTTCTCCTCTTCCACCTTTTCCAGCCTCTTTAGCTTCTTCAGCAGTAAAATAAACACGCCCAGCTGCAGCTCCAGGTGATGCAGGTAGAGCTTGGCCAATTACTTCGCCATTTTTCAAAGCATCAGCATCAAAAGTTGGATGTAAAAGTTGATCTAAACTCTTAGCATCAATACGTAGTATTGCTTCTTCTTTTGTAATCATTCCTTCATCAACTAAATCACAAGCAATTTTAATAGCCGCTTGAGCAGTTCTCTTACCACTTCTTGTTTGTAAGAAATATAAATGTCCTTCTTGAATTGTAAATTCCATATCTTGCATGTCTTTGTAATGATTTTCAAGTTTATTAGCAAGTTTCATAAATTCTTCGTAACATTCTGGCATATCTTCTTGAAGTTTTGTAATAGGTTGTGGAGTTCTAATACCAGCTACAACATCTTCTCCTTGAGCATTTATTAAATACTCACCATAAATACCTTTTTCACCAGTAGAAGGGTTACGAGTAAATGCAACACCAGTTCCTGATGTATCTCCCATGTTACCAAATACCATAGATTGAACATTAACAGCTGTTCCCCAGTCCCCTGGAATATCATTCATACGACGATAAACAATGGCTCTTGGATTATCCCAAGATCTAAATACAGCCTTAACAGCTCCCATTAATTGTTCACGTGGATCTTGTGGGAATTCTTCACCATTCATATGATCAGAATAAACTTTTTTAAATCTCTTAACAAGTTCTTTTAAATCATCAACTGTAAGTTCAGTATCGTATTTTACACCTTTTTCTTCTTTAATTTCATCAATAATCTTTTCAAAGAAAGATTTATTAACTTCCATAACAACATCAGAATACATTTGAATAAATCTACGATATGAATCATAGGCAAATCTTGGATTATTAGTTTTCTTGGCAAATCCTTCAACTGCTACATCATTTAAACCTAAATTTAAAATTGTATCCATCATACCAGGCATAGAAGCACGAGCTCCACTTCGAACAGAAACTAATAATGGATCATCATTATCTCCAAATTTCTTACCTTGAATCTTTTCAAGTTCTGCAAGAGCTTCAAAGATTTGTTTTTCAATTTCTTCACTTATCTTTTTACCACTTTCATAATAAGCAGTACAAGCTTCAGTCGTTACTGTAAATCCTTGAGGTATAGGAAGTCCTAAATTAGTCATTTCGGCTAAATTAGCACCCTTTCCACCTAAAAGATTACGCATATCTTTGTTTCCTTCTTTAAAGGAATAAACATATTTCATATAATCCTCCTAACGCTATATATTATATAAAAAAAAAGTTGTTGTTTCAACAACTTTTTAAATTACTTGACAAAAAATGTCAATTATTAATTATTATAAATATCTTCACATTGAGAACAATAACTATCCATATCACTATCATTAGCACTACTTGTCCAACATTCAACCCAAGCCTCAGCCGATGTTAAATCGCTATCATCTTTTATAATGTTATCACTTACAAGATTTAAAATCAAACTAATCAAAAAGGGAACTAAAAAGATAATGACACCATACATTAGTCGCTTAAAAAATGTACTTTGCGACTCTTTAGTAGCTTTTTCATCACCACTTACTATAGCTTTGAACATATCAATAGTTCCAAGAACAAGTAATAATAAAGGAACAGACCATTGAATAATCGAAATCAGAAGTCTTATAATCTTTAAAAATGGACGAATGTCGCAACACATTTGAACAGTTTCTGTACAATTTAAAATAAACATCTTATCACTCCATTTCTTTAAAGATAAAAATAGAAGTTTTTTTCTTCTATTTTATTAAGTCTGATTATCCATTATTTATACAATCAAGTTGATTATATACACAACAGAAGTTCTAATGTTAAACTTTAAGCCTCACTCCAACATCCGAAGAAATTATTATAAGTCTCGGAAGCACTACCAGCCGCATCATTATTTATCATATTTCCAACAAACGTAAATACAAGACTAATAATAAATGGAATTAAGAAAGCCACAACGGCATAAATTAAACGTCTTGCAAACTTTTTTTGAGCTTCTTTGGTAGCCTTTTCATCCCCACTGGCCATAGCCTTAAACATATCAACCGTTCCAAGAACAATTAAAACAAGTGGAATTGCCCATTGAATTAAAGTAAATACATATTTAATAGCACTTACAATAGTTAATATATCACCTTCACAAAGAACCTCACCAATTAAAAATAAATCCATAAAAATCCTCCTAAACACAAATTTATCATACTAAAATTTTCAAAATAAATCAAGTATTTTTAATATTTTAGTCGTTTTTTACCTTTTCTTCAACTAAATCCCAACAATTTTTCCAACTATCATCATATTCCATTGGAAATAATCTATCAAACATTCCTAAGATAAAAGGAACTAAAAAAGGAATTAAATAAATGATAACAGCATAAATAATTTTCATAAAAACATCTTTTCTTAGTTTTTTAATTTCGTCTTCTTTTTTTGACACAATAATTTTAAATATATCAATTGTACAAAAAATAATTAAAATAATTGGAACCAAAAAACGAACAACTTCTAAGATTTTAATGACAATTTCAAAAATCATTTGCATATCTTCATTACACATAACAACCACCTATTCGCAGATTATAACATAAAAAGTAAAAAAAAGCAAGTTATTTAAAGAAATCAAATAAACCTTTTTTAGGTCTTTCATCTTGTTCACTTATTAAACCAAGTTTTGAAAGTAATTGATTTAAAATAGGATTAAAAATTCGATCATTTAGAGGTGGTAAACTAAAATAAATACTAATACCAGCCTCTCTTGCAAAGATATTTATATCTTTTTCAGCAAGTAAGTTATTATTTAAAACAACTTTTTTACCTTTTAGTTTTGTAAAAGCATTTCGATCATTCATGATTAATTGATTAATTTTATAAAGCGATGGTTCAACTAAATAAATAACATCTGTGCATATATCAATATCATTACTTTCATCTAAATCTACTAAAACTATTTGACTAGGCGATACAAGTGAAAAAAACTCACCTAATTTATTTTTTGCTATTGAATACATATTTTTCGCATTATAAAAAATAAAATCACGTTTATCAATTTCAACAGCAATAACATCTTTTTTATGAACTTCTTCGAGTGTCTTTTTTAACATGTAAACAAGCGAAGTACTACCAGAATCTTTTGTTACATTTTTTATTCCTAAAATAATTCGGCCATTTTCAATTTGGATGGTACCTTGACTAAAATTTAACGATAAATCTCTATTTTCAGGAACTTCATTTACAACTACAAAATCTTTTACATCATCATAAGTATTACTTCGATTGACCAACTCTAAAAGTCCTTTAACATTATCTGTGAAATTATAAATATTTAAACTTACTAAAAAAGATAAAAATTTCTTTGGTGGAGAATTATCAGGCGGTAAAAATAAAATTAATTTTTCAGTATCAAAAGCTTTTGCAAGATCTCTTAAAACATCTTCTTTTGGAAATCTTTCAAGAGCTGTTGCATCAATAATTAATTTTTTATAAAAAATCGAATTAAAACTATTGGCTATTTCTGAAACTTTAAATACCCCGTTTAATTCTTTCATAATCTCTATATTAGTTCCTTCAATTAAATCTTTATATTGATTTGTAACAATAATATTCATATTTAAATTCCCCCATTTGTAGCGTTTTCCTTGCATCTTTCTCCATAAATTGCTTTAGTCTCATTAGTAATTGCAAGGCGTAAATGTGCATCTATTAAAGGCACATCAAAATTAACATAAGTAGTTACTCGATAAACTGCATCACCATTAGAATTTTCACTACAAGTAATTGATAAATCATTATAATAATTTCTATTTTGTAAAGATTCAATCAAAGAACTTCTACTTACCTCACCCTCTGATTCTTCAAGTGCAGTTACAACATAATTACTAGCACGATAAGTAGCCGCGTAGTTCATTATTACTCCAATAAAAACAATATAAATAAATATAAAACCAATCATAATATAAAATAGCAATGAACCACCAACGGCTTCTCTCATACTAACATCTCCTTAAATTTATTTTTAATTTAAATCAATATTTTTTACAATCATGCCTGCTTCATCTTCGAATTTTCCCCAGCGTTCATTTATAGCTTCTTGAATTTGAGGCCAAAATGCTGCAAAAATACCAACAATAACCCCAACAGCAATGATTGTAATTAAAGTCATACTTAATTCACCACTCGCTTCTTTCATCTACATTTCTCCTTTCATATTTTACTAATTTAGTATACCATTAAATAATATTTTAATCAATATTTTTACAAGAATTTACATTTCCATCATCATCATCATCATAGCAATAAATAAAACAAGTAAAGTTCCACCACCAGTTACCATTAACATTGCTAACGTTTTTCTTTCCATTGTATTTAAACGTTTAGCATATTTTTGCTCACGAGCTTTATTTTGAAGAGAAGAAACACTTTTCGAAAATACTAGTAATTGTTCTTGTTTATTTTCCTGTGCTCCAATACTTAAACGATATAAAAGTCTCATCATTCTTAAAGAATCACGGACTGGATACTTTTCAGCAAATTCAACATATGGATCAATTGAAGAATCACCAGCATCAATTTTTTTAATCATATCTTGAAGTCCTTCTTTAAACATATCTGGAGCAGTTTCAATTGACTTAGAAATTGCAACTGGTATTGTATAATGTTGAGCTAATATTTCAATACTTTTTAAATAATAAGGCAAAGTTTGATCAATTTCTGTTAAATGTTTCTTATAATAACTTTTTAAACTTGAATATTGATTTTTATATAAAACAATGATTATTATAATACCAATAATTAAATTAATCCAACTAAAATTAAAAAGTAAAATAGCTAAAATTACAACAACACCAAGCATGGCTTGCTTAATTCTTTTTTCAAAAAGCACATCCGGATCTACATCACCACCATACCTAGCTTTTACCAAAAAATCATAATCTTTTTCTTTTAACAAAGAAAATAAAGCTTTATTATCTTCATATAATTTTTTAGTACTAATAGCTCCACTATAACTTAAAACAAATAAAACAATTAAAACAACAATTGCAAATTCCATTACTCAGCCCCCACATTCTCGTTATAATACTTTTCTCCACTTAAAAGAAAATAACTATTAAATAAAACTACAATATGTAAGCCAATTTGTAAAATAACATTTGTATTAACCATTTCAATATAGGTTTCTTTACCAATTAACCACTGAACAAGCATGACCATTAAATAAAGAAGTAAACCATATTGAATAAAAGCTTTATGAAATGCTTGCCGATTCATTCTATCTTGATAAACTCCTTCAACTAATTGGTCGACATCTAATAACATATTATCTAAAACTCCAACTGTATCATGTGCTCCTTCTCTAGTTACTTGTAAAAATAATTGGTGCATATTCCTTGTCATATAAAAATCATATTTACTATTCATGTAATCAATTGATTCTCCGACATCACCATTATGATAAGCAAGATCAATCATTACTTTTACATCGGTTTTTATAGGATCTTCTAAAACTCCTGATTCATATACTCCCTCAAGAGCCTTTACAAAAGACTGAGTCGTTTGAAATTCCATAATTGTATTTGTAACATATACTTGTATTTGTTCAAAAATAAATTCACTATAAAGTCTTTTGCAACGAAGATAAGCTAGATATGGGATAAAAGCAATAACAACAAGTACATAAATAAATGAAACAACAATGTTATAAAAATACAAATAAGATATTAAAAAGGCAACTACTGCAAAGACAATTGTTTGAATTAAATATTGTTTTTTTGTATATTCAAGTCCCATTTCTTTACATTTTTCACGAATAACTTTAAAAGAATATGGAGCATATTTATCATAAACATTTCCAATACTAGTTGTTACGAATTTATATAAAGATTCACCATTACTTTTGCGATATAATACCACGAATAAAACAACGAATACTATAATTATAAATTCCATTTTATCACCTCTTTATAAAAATTCTTCAATATCATTTATCATTTGATTGTTTGCTAAATTATTACTTTGAACTGGTTGATTAACAGTCACTGGATTATTTGTATTGGTTTGAAAATTATTACTTTGTCCATTTGGTTTTGGTGTATTGACAACCTTATTTGTATTTTCAAATGGCAAATCTATTTTTATATTTTCAAAATCTTTATCTCTTAAGTCTACTCCTTGACTTTCTAAATAATCAACTAGATAAGGACTTGGAGAATTAATAATTTCTCCACCATCAATATTTTTTCGATAAATTACATTATATTCTGGTTTATTATCCTCAGTAACATAAAATTCACATACCTCACATACTTCTCTTAAAAACTTTCCAGTTACTTTATCATAACGAGCTCTTACGTGAACACCAAGTTGAATATAACGATAAATAGTTGTCATAAATTGCTCAACATCAATATTACTCTCTAATAAACTATACATACGATACGGAATACTAGAAGCCTTATCAGCATGAATTGTTGATAAAATATTATGTCCTGAAGAAATAGAGTTACGAACAGCGGTTACAGCTTCAGCTGAACGAACTTCCGATAATAAAATCCATTTTGGGTTTTGTCGCATACAACCTATTAAAACATCACTATAAGAAGCAATATTGTTAGTCTTCATAGACACAATATCACGATGTGGAAAAATAACATCTAAGTGAAGTTCTAAGGTATCTTCAATTGTAATAATTTTTTCATTTTCTTTAGTATGACTTGCTAAATACTTAACAAGCTCAGTTTTACCACTACCAGTCTCACCACTAACTATAATATTACAGTGTCCTTTTACACACTCAATTAAAAAATCATGAATTCCCGTAGTTATATATTTTTCAGCAATAATTTTTTCTTTTTTTAAACGGATTTTTGCAGGAGTTTTTCTAAATACTGCTGCTATTCCATTTCTAGCAATTGAATCATGAATAAAATTCATACGAAGTTCAGCTGATTCACTATCTAAAAGCGGGCTGGCCATATTAAAAGTTTTTCCCATAATATTGGCACACTGAAAAGCAATTTTTTCCATTAATTCATTATTAATTCCTGGATTTTCAACTCGATAAACTCCTTTATCCAAAGATTTTAACCAAACTTGACCATTATTACTATAAGAAATATCCGTTATATTATCATCATCTAAATATGTTTTTAAAGGCCCAAAATCAATATTTGAAAACAAACTAGCATTAATTTCTGTGTTCGTCTTATTGGCATTATTTGCTTGATTTAACTCATAAGCATTTATACTTTGATTCATAAAACTACCTATTCTACAATATTTGTTGCACGGGATTCAATATATTGTCTAATCGTCTCACTTGTTACATTAATAACTATTTCATCTGAGTCAAGTTCTAATGATGCATTAGTTGGAACTAAAATAATTTCAGCATTTTGAATATATTCAGCCTTACGTAATAGCAAATGTATATCTTCAGTAACAGCAAATATTATTTGGCTAGGAGCACGTTCTTCAGTTGTGTTTTCAAATACGTGACGACCACTTGAATCTTTAACGGCTAAAATTTTAACATTTTCAACCAATTTTCCAACCATAAGTAAACCATCATCACCAACACCTTTAAAATAAACATCTACATAATTTCCAGGGTACATTGAATTACCATACGTTGTTTTCATATCAACTGAAAAATTATAAGCCACAAATCCTTCTTCAATATCAATTAAAAATGAATCAGGTAATTCTTCTTCTTTTACAATTAAAGATTCATAAAATAAACTTCCAGATGGAATTGTTGCATTTACATTAGTATACATTCCTAAAATTTGGGTATCTTTATTCGTTAAAACATTACCTTTAATTGCTGATTGTGGAATTTCTAAATATCCAATCATATCATCAGTAATTTGGGTTCTTGGTGGAATTGTTTGTGTTGCATATGGTACACGAATTGGACTTGTTGCTTGACTTACTCTCCAATTATAGAAAAAGTAAAGTACCAAAACAATTAAAATAGCAGCAATAATTGTAACTGTATTTTTATTAGATAAAACTTGTTTTAATTTTTTCATAAAATCTCCTTCTTTTTTTTACTTTTCTTCAAATATCGCATCTATTTGATTGCGAATATTAAAATCCCCTTCATCAAATTCAAGCGTTGTTGAACCAGTTGAATTATAGGTATTATAAGTATCAATTCTAACACTTACCTTTGGTGGATATTCAATTACCTCTTGAACAGTTACTTGATAACTCTTATTATTATTAACACTTTCAGCAAATCTTCTTAAAAAACTTTCAACAAACACATCAGCATTTAATTTAACTTCACCAACTAAATAATCGCATCTACTATAATTTTTACTAACATTATCAATATTAAGATTAGTAGTATTTAAAACTAAGTCATAATTATTTTTGCTAGTAAATTCGACTGTTTCTCTTGTAATATCAACACCTGGCTTGATGCAAAGATAAAATCCCGCTCGATAAGATGCTTTATCAATTGAATCAAACATAGCAGCTTCAACAGTATTTTTAATCAAAGTATAGTCTTGTTGATTAGTTGTGGTTATATTGCCAAAAATATTAATTAAAATTACTCCAACAATCCCCATTATAAATATGAAGACTGCCCACATTGCTGTTTTCGTAACTCCACCTCCTATTTTACACATTTTATTATATAATAAACTTTAAAGTATATCAAGCAGAAATTAATCTTCAATCATTAATTTTTACATTGCTAAATAAATTACTTTGACTACTATTTTCTAAACCACTTCTTGTGAATTCACATATATATTTATTGCTTGAATTAAAATAGCAATTTCGACCATTATAACTGCTTACTCCCTCTTCACTAGTATCTTTTCGAATATTTTCAATATTTTCTTTACTCATTTGATATTGATACATGAAACTAGTTTCATCATCCCATATATCGCTTTTTATAATATTTACAAAATTGTAATCATTATTAGAATAATTTTTTCCTATTTCGCGATTAGTTCCATAATTTTGATTGAATGGATCAGTTAAATCTATTTGTCTAAATTTAACTATTTGATTTAATGCACCAGAATCTGGATCTATAAAAGAACAATCCTCTAGTTTAACATTCAAAAGTCCTGAATAACCAGCATTTTCTAAATTAACATATATATTACCTCCACTTTCTTTTAAATCAGTATAAAATTTATTACCACCACTAATTTGCGTATTGTCATCGCTACAATTTATTTGATCACCAGTTGTCATATCAAGACAACTAGTTGGTAATTGCATACTTTTAGAAAGAGAAAGATAACAAGTTTGATCAACAATCACGGTTTTACCATTAATTGTTTGATTTCTAACATTTTGACAAGAAAGATTGCTATTTACCTCACTACTGTCAATAAAAGTTGCTACATCATTACCTTGAGAATTACTGTAATCAACTCTTAATGTTGCCGATTGATCAGTAAACCTTGCAATATAATTTTCTAAATCATTTTTTGTTAGATTAATATAATTATTTAAAATTTTATCCATATTTTCTCTTCGCTTAGTTAAAGTTGCTATTTCTTTAGCATCACTTGTTGCATTTAAAGCTCTTGTAAGTTCTGAATAATCTTCATTAAATTTTTCATAATCAAACTTATATTGACACATTAAATTCGTGCTAACGTTAATATTCGCCGGGAAGCCAAGACCACCTTCAATATCAAAAGCAATAGTACCCTCTGGTAAATTATTTATTTTAATACCAACGGAAAAACCATTATAATATTGATTATCTCTTAAATAACCTTCATAACAAATTTTTTCATAATATTCATATTCATCACTGTCCCCAGTTTTTATTGTATCAGAAGTAGCTACTCCACTACATGAATTTATTTCTAATTTTTGTTGAACCCAATAAACTTCCGGACTTACATCACAAGTTATAGTTTTAGATTCACCGCTACTAGTTGTATATGCAAAACTAAAACTACTATTTGTTTGATGCCAACCATCTTCAGCATAAGCATCAATATCTACATAAAAAGGTCCTACAGTAACCCCCCCTGATGTGTTTTCCACATTAAAGTTTTTTGTTCCACTATAACTATCAGAAAAAGTAAAATTTGAACCAACTCTATCAGTCAAAACACCATTAGCAAATTCCACAGAATCAGTAACTTCAACTTTGATACTATCGGCAATTTCTTGTAAAATTGTATCATAATCAACGACGGTATCATTAGCACACCAAGATCTAGTAGAATAATCATAATTACCATAATTACACCACCATTTATCTGGTTTAATAAAAGTTTCTATAAATGGTTTATTATATTGACCATATTTTTTATATCCCTCATTATATTTTTCTAAGCCCCCCGCATACTGAATCATATAAAAAGTAACTCCTGTATTTCGTAAAGCTTGAAAGCGACTTTGGCTAGCTGCTACATCAGTATCATCATTATACCAATATTGTCCATCACCAAGCAAAATAATATATTCCATTCGATCGCCAGTTAATAAACTTGCAGCTTGTGAAAGAGCTTTTTCCACATGAGAAGTAGTACCAAGTCCTCCACTATTATAATTTAAAAGAGTAAAACTAGTAGCATCATAATTTTTTCGTATATAAGAATTCTTAGCAAATTGAATAATAGCAAGACGAACTGTATCAATATTTTTCAAATTATCATAAAAATTTTGCGTAGCCGTTTTTATTTCATTTATGGAACTAGAAACTGTTTTAGACATATCTAAAATCAAAATAACATTTGCATCTGCATAAACTTCTGTTGTTCCAAGATTTGAACCACGAACATCAAAACTTATTTCATAATGACCAAGTTCATTCGTCTTTTTAACTTTTTTAACAATTTCAACATCACTTCCACCAGCTATACTTCCATAAGTAATATCAACTTCAGTAACATTTCCATTAGAATCGGTAATTTCTGTACATCTAACATTACTATTTGTTATTTGCGTCGGGCATCTTAAAGCACCTTTTTGGTCATTATTAGTCTCCGCATGACTAGAAAATGGCAATAATAAGATTGTAAAAATTATTAGTATAGTAATTATTTTTTGTATTTTTTTCATTTAATAACCTCCATTAAATGTCATCTTTTTTCCTTTTTCTTTTAACAATAATAAAACAAATCACTGCTATTATTAATACTAAAGATACTCCACCTATAATAAAATATAATCGATAATCACTATCAGTTATTAAGTCAATGATGCCAGTATCGGTGTATTCATCAAACAATTGATCAATTTCAAAAAATTCTAAATCACCAATATCTAAAAACTCTTGACAATATTCAAAATCTGGATATTCTTCACACTTTTCTTTATTAAAGTGATAATAAGGATTATAAACAGGTAATTCAACCGTCACAGTTCTTAATATTTCATCAGTACAATAATTATCGGTATAAGAATAAATATAAAAAACTTTTTTACCAGATGTAAATTCCATTTCTTCTATTTCAGCTTGTGTATAATATTCTAACTCATTATTTTCTCTATAATAAATTCGCAGATCATCATCTAAATTTAATACTTGAAGTTTATAATATCCTACAACCTTTTCATCTGATTCTAATTCATCTTCAACAGAATACTGATAACTAAAATTAACATTACTTGCTAATTCTCTTAATCTTGTCATTTCCGAAGTTGTACAAGCATCAATCGCTGATACATTTATGCAACCAAAACAAATTAATAATAAACTAAAACTAAATAGTATTTTCTTCATAACATCTCCTATTATCTATTTTGATTATAACAAATTTGTTTTTTATTTACAATAAAATTTTCTTATGTTATGATAATTTCTGAGGTGTTTATGAAAAAGAAAATATTATTAATTATATCAATTTTATTACTCGCAACTGCCTGTTCTAGTAGTTATTTAAAAAAAATTAATTTAAATACTTTAAATGAAAAAATAAGTAATGAAGAAAGTTTCGTTTTATATCTAACCGAAGAAGATGAAGCTGGAAATACTTTAAGAAATACTTTATTAAAAGTAGCTAAAGAATTAGATATTCAAACATTTTATTTGAATACTAGTGATTTAGATGACGAAGAATTAGAAAATTTAAAAGAAAATTTTTATTTTGAAGACTCTAATATTATTGTTTTTGTAAAAAATGGAATTGAAGAAACGGTTTTAGCAAGAATAGATGATCCTTA
Source organism: uncultured Bacilli bacterium (assembly GCA_944350445.1). GTDB lineage: Bacteria > Bacillota_I > Bacilli_A > RF39 > UBA660 > RUG591. The sequence continues at coordinate 37,410 of CALVOW010000010.1, forward strand.
TATTAGTGCTAATGATTTACAAGCAGAATTAATTACCCAAGGGTTTGGGGAAACAATTACTAATCAAAATTAAAAGATTTAATGAATTAAATACTCATTAAATCTTTTGTTTTATCATCTAATAATTCGTCAATGATTTTATTATATTTATTAACTAATTCTTGAATTTTTTCTTCACTTACCTTTAAAGCATCTTCTGGTAATTTTTCCATTTTTAACATTTCAATTGCATCTCTTCGTTGATTACGAATGGCAACTTTTCCTTCTTCGGAGGTAGCTTTGGCTTGTTTTACTAATTCTTTTCTTCTATCCTCGGTTAAAGCCGGAATAATAATACGAATACATTCGCCATCATTGTTAGGAGTATATCCAAGTTGAGCTTCAAAGATAGCTTTTTCAATATTAGCTAAACTTGATTTATCAAATGGTTTTAATAAAAGTTGACGAGCTTCTGGAATTGATATAGTTACTAAACTTTTAAGGGGTGTTAAACTTCCATAGTAATTTACCATGACTCCATCTAAAATACTAGGATTAGCCCGTCCAGCATTTATTTTTTTTAATCTTCCTTCTAAACTTTCTAAAGTCTTTTTTAAATCATTTTCGAAATTATTTATTATTTCTGTTTCCATAAAATTCCTTTCTAAATTTATTTTAACTTTTTTTTAGAAAAATAGCAATCTCTAAATTAAATTCTTTCTAATAAACCTTTTAACATCTTTATCTAAATAAAGACCAATTTTTCCAGATATAACAATTTTAATAAAACCAAGACCATAAATAACTAAATCTTCGTGAAACCTTATGTCATATTCTTGATAAAATAATTCTTTTAAAGTTTCACGACGTGAGTTAACTTTTTTAACCTTTATACCATTAGGAATATATAAAGTAAAACTATTGCGATCGCCTTCAATATAATCAATTCGTAAAAAGGATCCAATTAATAAACTTTGATTAGCACTAATTTGATAAGTTTTTGGTTTAATTTCTTGTTTTGTATTTAAAATTTTATAATATTTACTGTTTAAATGATGAATTATATTATAAGAATCTATAAGTCCTGGAGTATCAATTAAAGTAAGTTTATTATTTAATTCAATTTTAATTTTATTTAAAGTCGTCTCTGGCATATTAGAAATAGTTAAAGTTGGCTCTAAATTAGAATAATTATTAATCATTTTATTAATTAAACTACTTTTTCCAGCATTAGTTTCCCCAACTAAATAAACAGAATTTCCTTTTTTGTATCTTAATATTTTTTTATATAATAAATCCATATTATAATTAGTAAGTGAACTAACTATTATATAGTCTTTAAACGTAAACAACTCCATTATATATTTTAATATTTTTTCATCTCGAACACTTTTTGGTAAAATATCTCTTTTATTTAAAACTAAAATTATATCATTAGTTAAATATTTTTTTATATCATCTAAATTTTCACGGATATTTAAAATATCAACTACATATAAAACTAAGAACTTTTCTTTATTAATACTTTTTAGAATTTTTAGATATTCTTCTTTATCAGTTGCAACTTGATTAGTTTCTCCATAATTTTTTACTTTAAAACATCGCATACAATAAGGATTATCTAAATTTGGTGTATAACCAATATTTAAAATATTTTCATTTTGAAGTACTACTCCACATCCAAGACATTTTTTATTTTTTTTCATAATACTGCCCCTTTATAATACCATTTTTTTTATTTAAAATCTTTTCAACCATGCGATTAAAACCTGTGATTTTTAAATCATGATTTAAAATAGGATCAACTAAAATTGTAAGTATTTTTTTTCTATTTCCAACTAAAATATCGGTTACTACTTGATCCCCTATTATGACCATTTTCTGATAGTCAATATTATAATCTTTTTTGATTTTTCTAAGTACTTTTAAAGTTGGTTTTAAACTTAATGAATAATATTTACATTTTAAATTACGGCAAAAAGATTGAACACGTTTTTTATGACTATTACTTGCAATTACAACTTGAAAATCTTTACTTAATTGATTTAGAAAATTAATCGTTTCTAAATTACAATTTTTCTCATTTATACTACCAATTGTATTATCTAAGTCAAATATAAGCAATTGATAACCCATTTCTTTTAATTTTTGATAAGGAATTGTAAAAATATCTTTTTGATACATATCAGGAATAAATAATTTCATAGACATCCTTTCTAATAATTTTCACTTTCATTTAAATATTCTTTTAAACTAATAGCGACCTCGTTTGGTAAAATCTTACTTAATTCTTCAATACTTGCCTCTTTTATTTTCTTTAAAGAAGAAAATTTCTTTAATAATTCTTGTCGTCTTTTTAAGCCTATGCCTGGAATCATTTCTAATATACTTGCTAAAGATCCTTTATTTTTAATTTGCCTGTGATAACTTATAGCAAAACGATGAACTTCTTCTTGAATACGAGCTAAAAATAAAAACAAATGACCATGTAAATCTAATTCAATTTCGGCTAAATCACTAGTAATTAAGGAAGTAGTTCGATGTTTATCATCCTTTTTCAAACCAATTACCGAAATATTTAAATTTAATTCGTCTAAAACCCGTTTGGCTACTTCGACTTGATTTTTTCCACCATCAACAATTATTATATCTGGTTTTTTCAAGTCTTCCATTAAAACTTTATAATATCTTCGATAAATTACTTCTTCCATAGCTTTTAAATCATCTTTTGTCGAAACATCAATTTTATATTTGCGATACTCATTTTTAAGAGGTAAAAAATCTTCAAAAACAACCATACCCGAAACATAATAAGTTCCAAATAAATGTGAATTATCAAAAGCCTCAATGCGGGAAACATTTTTTTGATTTAAAACAATAGCTAATTCTTTTAAAGCTAATTTGCGAACTTTTTCATTTTGATTTAGGGTTTTAATTTCCTCTTCCAATAAAATTTTGGCATTTTCATAAGCTAAATCAAGTAATTTTTTCATATCGCCTTTTAAAGGGGTTCTAACATTCGTTTTTAAATAAGTAGTAAGAATTTTTGTATCTATATCACTTGGAACTAAAATTTCTTTTGGTAATAAATGTTTTTCATAGAAATTAATAATATATTGTACTAAGGTATCAACTGGTGAATCGTAAAATGTAAAAATCTTTTTATCACGACCAAATAAAGTTCCAGACCGAATAAAAAACACTTGAATTGATAAATAATTATCTTGAACATAATAATTAAATAAATCTAAATTTATTTCTTTATTTAAAACAATCGTTTGATTTTTTAAAGTTATATTAATATCATCAATCATTTTTTTATATTCAAGAGCTTTTTCAAAGTTCATTTTTAAACTTGCTAATTCCATCTCTTGATTTAATTTTTTTAATAAAGCTTTAGCATCACCATTTAAAAAAGAAGTTATTTCTTTTTTCATCGTTTCTAATTTTTCTAAATCAATTTCATTTTTACAATATCCTAAACATTCTCCAATATGGTAATATAGGCAATAATCTTTTTTTAAAGTTTCACATTTTCTTAAAGGATAAAGTCGATTTAACATATAAACTGTATTTCTAGCACTAGAAACATTTGGAAATGGTCCATATAAATTATTTTTATTTTTCTTTAAATTCGGATTACGAATAACTTTTAGAGTCGGATATTTTTCTTTGGTAAATTCAATATAAGGATAACTTTTATCATCTTTTAACAGGATATTATATTTAGGATTGTATTTTTTTATCAAAGTTATTTCTAAAATTAAACTTTCTAATTCACTAGTTGTTACAATATATTCAAAATCCGCTATATCTGATACTAATTTTTTGGTTTTTCCAGTAACTCGTCCAGTAAAATAACTTTTAAGCCTTTTTTTTAAATTTTTGGCTTTACCAACATAAATAATGTTATTGTCTTTATCTTTCATTTGATAAGATCCCGGAAGTTCGGGAACCAAAGCCAATTTTTCCTTAAACATAAAATCCCTCCTCATTAATATTATATAAAATTAAAATGACTAAAACTAGTCATTTCTATAATTTTATCAAAAATTATCATTAATTTTTTTATAAATAATAAATTTAACAAATTAACTTATATTATTAATTTTTTGACATTCACACGGAAATTTTTGTATTTTTCCGTTTACTTGTCAAACACAAAAACTTAAAAAAAACAACTATTTCTAGTCATTTTTAATAATCGAATAAATTTTTAAAGCGGCATCATAGGCCTTACCATCATAGTTTATTACAATGTGTGGATAAATTTCTTTATTTTCCATTTCAATTTTTGCGGTTGCTAGTCTTTTTTGAATACTCTCCTCAGTTTCCGTTTTTCTATCTCGTAGTCTTTTTTCAAGCTCTTCTAATGAAGGTGGCATGATAAAAATACCTAAAGCATCTTCATAGTTATTAACAACTTGTTTGTAGCCATTAATGTCAATTTCTAAAATAACATCATAATCAAGGGCTAAATACTTTAAAACATGTTCTTTTAAAGTTCCATAATATTTACCAGTTCCATACTGATTATATTCTAGGAAAGAATTATTATTAATTTTTTCTAAAAATTCACTTTCTTTAATAAAATAATAATTAACTCCATCAACTTCCCCTTCACGTGGTAATCTTGTTGTTGCTGATATTGATAAATGAACTTTATCATTATTTTCTTTATAAATATTTAATAATTCTTTAACAACGGTTCCTTTTCCAGCTCCACTTGGACCTGAAATAACTATTAATTTACTCATTTATACCTCTTATTTTTATTTTTATAATTGTACAACCAGGATTAAAAAAATCTCTTTTATATTCAAGTACCCTTTTATCTTTTTTTAAATATTCATGAATACTTTTCCTTAAAATATCCTTCCCAATCCCATGGACAATACAAATATATTCATTTTTTAGTATTATGTTATCATTTATAAATTCATTCGTCAAGATAAGAGCTGACTCTTTATATTCCCCATGTAAATCAAGCGTTGGTAAATTATTTATCATAGGCAAGCACTTCTTTTAAAGCAGGAATTGAAAAACGTGTTCCAAATTTTGTAACCGACAAAGCTGACGTAACATTAGCTAAATACATAGCTTTTAAAAGTGGAAAGTTTTGACTAATAAAATATAAAAGAGCTCCATGATAAATATCCCCAGCACCAGTTGAATCAACAGTTTTTACCTTTAAACTAGGAATTAAATGATATTTTCCATCTACTTTAGTAAAAGAACCATATTTTTCAAGGGTAATAATAACTTGACCTTTAAAATCATTTTCTAATTTATCATAAACTTTATAAATTGTGTTCATATCTTGATAATCTAAGGGAAGTTTCGTATAATCTCTAGCAAAATCATTTGAACAAACAACATAATCAACCATTTTGGAAAGTGTAACAATATTTTCATTATATTTACCAGCATCAATCATGGTAATAGTATTTTTATCTTTTTCCTTTAAAGTTTTATAAGATAGTAAAAATTCATCACCATCAACTAAAATATAATCAAAATTATCCGTAATTTTCGTGATTTTTTCAAACTCCATCTTTGGATCCCTACTTGTTATAATCGTTCTTGTACCATTTTTTTGATTAGCAATTATATAACTTGATGTCGTTTTAAATTTTTTGTTTGCCTCTAAATATTTTGTGGAAACGCCAATTTTTTGAAATTCTTCACGAATTTTTTCTCCATAATAATCCTCGCCAATTACCCCAGCAAAACTAGTTGGAATGCCCCAAGAAGCTAAAAGATAAGCGGCGGTGGCAGCTGGTCCCCCTCCACACTCAATATGGGGGATTTTAAGACGAATTTTTTTATTTTCAATTGGATAATCTAAAACTGGTAACGTAATATCATAAGCAGCATGGCCAATACAAAGTATATTCATTTTTTATTCTCCTTTTCTAAAAGAATCGTGACTGGTCCATCATTAATTAAACTAACTTCCATCTCCGCCCCAAATATACCCGTTTCAACCGGAAGAAATTTACTTAATTCTTGATTAAACTTGTCATATAACAAAGATGCTTTTTCACCATTTAAAGCTTCTATATAACTAGGACGATTTCCTTTTTTACAATTAGCATATAAAGTAAACTGGGAAATTGATAGAATACTTCCCTTAATATCTAAAATACTTTTATTCATAACCCCAAATTCATCATCCATAATTCGTAAGGCACAAATTTTTTTAACTAAAAAATTTATTACATCATCATTGTCTCCTTCAGTAAAAGAAACTAATAATAAATATCCATAATCACATTTTCCAACTACTTTGGAATTGACTTTAACACTGGCTTTTTTAACTCTTTGCACAACAACTCTCATTTTATCACTCTCTCCACATCTACAATATAATCTAATTTTTCTAAATTTCTAATAATATTTTCTAAATCTTTTAAAGAACTAACCTGAAAAGAAATTTCATAAATATACTTTAATTCCACAATATTCGTCAAAACATTACTAATTATAACACCACTAGATGAAAGTTTAGCTATAATATCAGCTAAATGACTAACATTATCATTTACATAAATTAAAATTTTCGTCATATATTTATTCTTGGTTTCTTTGTGCCAATTAACATCGATCAACCTATCATCTTTTAGGGCATTTAAACATTCTTTTCTATGAATGGTAATACCTTTATTTTTGGTAATAAATCCAACAATTTTATCACCTGGTAAAGGATTACAACAAGATGCAACACTAACTTTAATATCTTGAATACCAGAAACATCAATATCCGATATTTTTCTTACCCTACTTTCCTTTTTTAAGATAATTTGTTCTTTAACTGGATAGATAATTTCAAAAATTGTTTTTACAGAATACTTATTATTACCAATATTTAAATAAAGTTCTTGTAAATCTTTCAACTTTAATTCTTTTAAAATCTTTTTAACATTTTCCAAATTTAAAAATTCTTTACTACTAATATTCTTTTTTCGTAAATATTTTATTAAAGATTGTTCACCAAACGTAATTATTTCTTCTTTTCGCTCACGACCAAAAAAGGCTTTAATTTTATTTTTAGTCTGGGTCATTTTGGCTATTTTTAACCAAGAAAGTTTTGGACCCGTTGAAGACTTACTAGTAATAATTTTTACAACATCATTATCTTCTAAAACATAATTTAAAGGAACAATTTGATTATTAACCATGGCCCCCGTCATTTCTTCTCCTACTTTGGTATGAACTTTATAGGCAAAATCAATTGGGGTTGCTCCATGTGGCATCTCAAAAACATCACCCTTAGGTGTGAAAACATAAATATTTCCATGACCTGATTCATCTTTCATTTCTTCATAGATATTCGTATCAACTTTATTTTGATAATTATCAATAACTGTTTTAAAAAACTCTAATTTTTGATCCGTTGAAGATAAATTTTCGGCTGTCCGATGCTCTTTATAAGACCAATGCGAAGCAAGACCATTCTCAGCTACTTCATTCATCATAAATGTACGAATCTGAATTTCAAAAAGTTTATTATTAACCCCAAAAACGGTTGTATGAAGGGATTGATAACCATTACTCTTGGGCATAGCAATAAAATCTTTAAAACGCTTAGGAATTGGCTTAAACTTTGAATGAATAAGTCCTAAAACTAAATAGCATAAAGATTCATCATGAACCATAATCCGCAGAGCAAATAAGTCATAAATATCATTAAATTTTCTTCCCTTATCAAGTTTATTATAAATACTATAAATACTTTTACTACGTCCTTTAATTTCATAGACAATATGATGACTATCTAAAAGTTCTTTTACTTGTAAAGTCATCTTGTAAATAAGTTCATCACGTTCTTTTTTCGTACTATTTAATTCTTTAACTATATCATAATAAACATCAGGTTTTAAAACTTTTAGTGATAAATCTTCTAACTCACTTTTTAACTTATAAATACCTAAATGATGAGCAATGGGAGCAATTATTTCTAGGGATTCTTTAGCATATTTTTTTTGTAAGTCTTTTTTATATTTTTCAACATTTCGCATCAAGGTAACACGACTGGCCAGATTAATCATAATTACCCGAACATCCTCAGTCATTCCCACAATTATTTTTTTATAATATTCAATTAAATAATCATTTTCGGTTGAATAAATAATTTTATCTAGTTTAAAAGCACCACTAGCAAGTTTTGTAATTTCTAAACCGAATTTTTCTTTTAAAGTTTTCTCATCTATTTTTTCAAGGGTTAATAATTTATATAAAAAACTAGCTTGAATTGTTTCAATATCTGAATAGACAGTTGTTAAAATATAACCAGTTTCTAATATTTCATCAAGTATTTTTTCATCTAAAAATTCTTGAATATATTGATATGTATCAAGAAGTATTTTTGCATCTATTTCTAAATATTTTTCAATGCTTGAAAGAATATCTTCTATTTTATATTTAATTTTTTCCATAATGACTCCTTATTACAAATTTATTATAACATATGGAAAAAATCGAGACAATAAATATAAAAAGAAAATAGTTTTGAATAATTATTATTTTTTTATCTTTTTAAAATTAATCTCTTAACATCACTTTCTATTTTTTCTAATAGTTCGTTTGATGTATAAAGATTAGGATCAATGCTTTTTCCAACTTTTAATTTTAAATTATTTTTAATTAATTTGTACTGACCGGTAATAGCAAAAGGAAAGATTGGAGCTTTACTTCTTTTAGCAATTAAAACTGTTCCTAATTTAAATGGTAATAAAATGTTATCAGTTTTATTAGTTGTTCCTTCTGGAAATATTAAAACACATTTCTCTTGATTTAAATAATCAATTGCCATACGAACACAATTTATGTCATTAGCATTTCTTTTAACGGGAATACTTTCAACTGATTCCATAAGAGGTTTTAAAAAACTATCGAATAATTCTTGTTTAGCCATAAAATGAATTTGTCTTTTAGTTAATGTTGTAAGAAGTAAAGGATCAAAATTACTAATATGATTTCCGGCTAAGAGAATTTTTCCTTCCTCTGGTATTTCTTCTTCGAAACTAATTTCTGGGCGAAATAAAACTTGCATGGTTTTACTTACAATAGGTCTTAATTTTTGATATGTATTTTTCATAAATTTTCCTCCATATTTAACATATCATAATAATTTGCAAAAAATGTCAAATTATATTTTTATATTTTAATGTCTTTATTAATGAAAATTCTAAATATTACAATTAAACCTTGCAATTTTCAAAAATAATAGTAAAATTAAATACAAAGTTATTTATAACTTAGTTTGAGTAAAAAGCAAATAGTTAAGACTTATTAAACGGGAAGTTGTTAATAAGGCAAAGTTATAACTGCTTATTTGTTTTTGCATTCCGCTTACTAAGAAAGATTACTCTTTTTTAGTTGAGCCTAGAAGGAGTTTTTTTATTTATGTTGAACTTATAGTTATGTGGAAGATTAATAAAAATGCCTTGAAAATAAAGCGTTTCTATTTTAAAA